>JBAXIY010000377.1:0-1025 GCA_037138135.1 Verrucomicrobiia bacterium | reverse complement strand
GTTCGGGGTTTCGGTCGCCTCACTGGCAAACTGGCGCCGCCGTCTGGCTGGCAAGGATTCTACTGGCGAGAACATAGTGGAAGTCACGGGACTTTTGGCTCCCACCGAAGTGTTGCGGATCCAGCTGCCAAACGGGATCCGTATTGATTTGCCGCCGGGTTGGCCGCTGGAGCATCTGGGCCGCGTCGCAAAGGTGCTGGGTGCGTTGTGATCCGCGATTGGAGCCAGTTGCGGGTGTTCGTGCGGCCGGGAACCACCGACATGCGCAAGCAGATCAATGGCCTGGCGGCACTGGTCCGCGATGGGCTGGGCCGAGACCCGCTCGACGGCAGCCTGTATTTGTTTGCCGGCAAAGCCCGTGACCGGCTCAAAATCCTGTACTGGGACCGCAACGGTTTCTGTCTGTGGCAAAAGCGCCTGGAGGAAGACAGATTCCCTTGGCCCAAGGACAGCGGTGAAGTCAGGGCGATTACGGCCACCCAGCTGGCGATGCTGCTTGACGGAATCGACTTCTGGCGGGCCCACACCAAGAAATCTTACCGATTTGCCGGATAATTTCTCAAAAGGAATTTACACGCAAATTCTTATTTGATAGAATTTTGGCTGTGGGCACGGCGGTGGCGGAAAAAGTCGAAGAACTCATCAAGGCCAAGGATCTTAAGATCATGGGGCTTGAGAACCGTGTCCGCCATTTGGAGGAACAGCTCCGACTGGCTCTCTACCGGGCCTTCGGCAAGTCCAGCGAAAAACTTCCCGGTCAGGATGACCTTCCCTTCGAAGACCTGAAGGGCGACGAGACACCGGCCACGATTGAGACCATCGTGGTGGCCGAGCACGAGCGCCGCAACAAGGCCGGGCGCAAGCCGTTGGCCGATTCATTGCCCCGTGTCGATGTTCCTCACGATCTGACCGATGCCGAGTTGACCTGCGCCTGCGGTCACCAGTTGGTAAAGATCGGCGAGGACATCAGCGAGAAACTGATGATGGTCCCGGCGCAAATCTGGGTCGCCCGTCACCACCACTCG
>JBAXIY010000376.1:0-1034 GCA_037138135.1 Verrucomicrobiia bacterium | reverse complement strand
TGACCGGGTTCACTTTTCTGGTCCAGTCCATGAGTTAGTCCTGGGACATGGTTGAGTTTATGTTTTTGTTTGTTCTTTGTCCATCCCCTGCGTAGGGAGGGCGAAGCCCGACCGGAGCTGGGGATGGACAACTCCGCGCCGCAAAATCTACCGGGCTCTCGTAGCCCAGCCGGCTGTGCGGTCTCACCTGATTGTATTCCTGCCGGTAGTCGCCTACCACGACCCGCGTTTCCGTCAAGTTCCACAGCTGTTCCCGGTTCAAGCACTCATCCCGGAAGCGACCGTGAAAACTCTCCACAAAACCGTTTTGCCACGGGCTGCCTGGCTCAATATAAATCGTCTTGATCTGATTCTCCTTAAGCCACCGCTGGACAATCTTGGCGATGAACTCCGAGCCGTTATCGCTGCGCAAATACTCCGGTGCCCCGTGCTGGGCCACCGCCTTTTGCAGCCAGTGCAACACATCCGCCGCCTTCATAGCCCGCTCTGCCCACAACACATGGCACTCACGCGTGTATTCATCCAGAATCGTCAGCAGCTTCAAGGTGCCGCCGCGCACGGTCGCATCCGCGATAAAGTCCCACGTCCACACATGATTCCGATGCGTCGCCGTCGTCGGCAACCCGGTTGAAACCCCACGGCGAATCAGCTTCCGCTTCGTCGGTGGCACCCGCAGCCCTTCGTCTCGCCGCAGGCGTTGGATGTGGCGTTTACCCACCTGCCAGCCTTTCCGGCGCAGCAACGCCGCAATCCGTCGATACCCGTAGCGCGGATGCTTCGCGGACAGTTCCAACAGCTGTTTCCTTAACTGTTCTTCTTTGGCGGTAGGCGGCCGCCCTTGATAGCGGAACGTCGAGCGCGCCAGCTTCAACATCCGGCACGCCACGCGTTGTGAACACGTCCCGTCCTTCACCAAATCCTGCGCCAACGCCCGGCGATGGGCCGGGCTCACAGCTTTTTTTCGCATACGGCCTCCAGCACCCGGTTCTTGAGCAGCGACTCCGCCAGCATCTTCTTTAACTCGCTGTTCTCCC
>JBAXIY010000375.1:0-1074 GCA_037138135.1 Verrucomicrobiia bacterium | reverse complement strand
TATGCGCGGTTCGGTGTGCGCGTGAATTGCGTCGCGCCCGGTTTGACGCGCACGGAGCTGACCAAATCGCTCACGCAAAATGAAACCATCGCCAAGCTGTCTGCCGCGATGCATCCGCTCGGGCGCATCGGCGAACCGGAAGATGTGGCCTCTGCCATCGCTTGGCTGTTGGACGCGGAACAGAAATGGGTCACCGGCCAGGTCATCGGCGTGGACGGCGGCTTGGGCGCGGTGCAGGCGCGCAGTTGAATCCGGTGGTGCGGATGATTTCCGGAATGAAACGGACGCCAGCCCGAACGCAACGGCTGGCATCCGGCGGGCAAAGGGGCGAAGCCGGACAACTCCGAACGCTTCCCCGACGACTCCGGCTCGCAGCCTGTGGCCTCCGGCTTCTACCCCGACCGGTCTGGCTTCAATCCCGAGCAGTCCGGCCTTTAGCCCGAGGCGTCTGGCCTCAAGCCCGAGAGGTCGGGATTGAAGCCCGACAACTCCGGATTGAGCAAAAACCGCGCTTTTTCAGCAAAAAAACCCGATTTTAGCCGATTTACGTTCCACAACGTAAAAAATTGCCCGGAATGGGGGGAGCGGCTGTAGCGGCGGTCTGTGACCGCCGAATCCGACGCTCATAGAGCGCCGCTACAAAACGTGTCCTCTGGCCTGCAGCGGATAAATCTCCCCTTGATACGGCCAGTCTTCGAGGCGAGCGGCTAGTTTTTTCCGCTGCGGATTCTCCGCCACATAAAGCCACTTCTCGGAATACGATTCTTCCGAGCGCATCACATGGTCGAAAAATCCTTTCTGCCAATGCGGCGCGGGAACATTCATTACGCGCAAAGTTTTCGAGAGCGAGTTTTTCAAACTCTTCATCCATTCGGAAAGCAGGGAAAGACGGCGGTCACAGACCGCCGCTACAGGTTTGCCGCTTGTAGCGGCGCTCTGTGAGCGCCGATGTTCGATGAACGCCGCCTCATATTCCTCACCGAACGCCACAAACAAATGCAAATGATCCGGCATCAAAACGTATTTTCCGACGAAGACGCCGCGGGTCAAACCCGCCTCGCAAAACTTTCTAAA
>JBAXIY010000374.1:0-1075 GCA_037138135.1 Verrucomicrobiia bacterium | reverse complement strand
CACCAATGGCTATCGCGTGCCCCGCATCATCGGCGCCAGCGGCAGCATTGACAGCGCGAAGGGTTTTAGCGGCTACGACTACTTCGAGTGGTTCGGCATCACGCACCACCGTTATTGGTTCAAGCCGTCATTTTCACCGCTGAACCCGACGGGCGGCGTGACCAATGTGGCCAGTTTTAACAACGCCGCTGCGGCGGTGCGGGCCAATCCCTTGCGCCAGGGCACCGCGAGCGATGTCTATTTCGACTGGAGCAGATTCAACTCTGAGTTCGATGCCGACCAGCGTTACACGTTCCAGCGCTTCGGCCAACTCGGCATCGTGCCCATGATGGTGAACACCGTTCTTACCGGTCAAGATCCACTGGCGGACTGGGGAAACAAGTTCAAGTATTGGAAGTTCTGGTATGCCTATGTCTATTTCTTCGCTTCGCAGTATGGCGTGACGATGTTCGAGTTTCGCAATGAGCCCTCTCTGTGGGGCAGCTATGCGCAGTGGGAATCGCACTGGCTGGTGGCCGCCGATGCCATGCGCAAGGCGATGGCCGACGTGAACCAAAACTATGGCAAGAGTCTGGAGCTGCAGATCTGCGGGCCGACCATGCCGGGACCCTACTGGGACTACAGCCTCCCCGACCCCGAAGTGGATCCTCACGGCTGGGGCAGCGTTGCGTGGAAGAAGATCCATACTGACATCTACGGCAACGAGGATCCTTCAATCTGGAACTTCGGCATGTATGATTATCACCGCTACCGCACGGATGGCTCCGGCGGCCGAACGGAGATTGCCACGCTGCGGCAGAATATCGCCAATGCTACCAATGCGCCCAACGCCACGATTCCACTGCTCATCTCGGAATACAACACGGACACGGGCGGCGGGTTCACTGCCATTGGTCTCGACACCGAAGATCTCACTTATGGGATTGCCACCGCGCAAATCCTTCAAGCCACCGCCACGCTCGGGCCGGATGGCCTCGGTGACGCTGGCGGCTTGTTCCTCTTCAAGCTGGGCGCTCGCGACGGTTCCTCGCTTACCTTGGGCAACAAGACCGCCTATGTCAGCGACCTCGGCGAT
>JBAXIY010000373.1:0-1079 GCA_037138135.1 Verrucomicrobiia bacterium | reverse complement strand
GGATCATGGCCGACCGATCACCCACTGGAGCGCGCGCGAGTTGCGGGATCAAACCGTCCAAGCAGGAATTGTTCCCAGCATCTCCGTCCGGCAGGTCAATCGCTTGCTCGCGGCCATCGACCTGCAACCCCACCGCAGCCGTTACTGGCTCAACGCCAAGCCCGACCCGCAAAAGCATGACAAAATCCGCGCCCTATGCCAAGTCTATCACCAAGCCCCCGCGGCCGCCCGGCACGGCCAATTGACCTTCAGTGTCGACGAGATGACCGGCATTCAGGCCTTGGCACGGATCGCGCCAGACCACCCCATGCAACCCGGCCAACCGGTACGGCGCGAGTTTGAGTATGAGCGCCATGGCACCCTCTCGCTGCTGGCGGGCATGAACGTGGCCACCGGCCAGATCCGGGCCCTCTGTCGGCCCACGCGCACCGAAATTGATTTTGTCGACTTGATCGACGACCTCGTGCAAGCCCACCCTCAGGCCCATCAATTCACCTTTGTCTTGGACAACCTCAACACTCACCAATCCGAAAGCCTGGTCCGCTACGTGGCGCGCGACGCCGCGCTCCACGAGATCGACTTGGGCACCAAGGGCAAGGAGGGCGTGCTTCAAACTCAGGTCAGCCGCGCTAGCTTCTTGAACGATCCCTCCCATCGGATTCACTTTTGTTACACTCCCAAACATGCCTCCTGGATGAACCAGATCGAAATTTGGTTCGGCATCTTGGCCCGCAAGGTCATCCGCCGCGGCAACTTTACCTCGCTGGCCGATCTGCAACAGAGACTGGAAGCTTTTGTAGACTACTTCAACCGCACCATGGCCAAGCCCTTCAAATGGACCTACCAAGGCAAGCCACTGCAAGGCAGCACCTCCGGCTGACAAAATCCCTATCCCCACGACGCCAGCGGCTCCAAAACGGACTCGCTCGCAAGGTCCATCTTCCCGCGTAACGCTTGGCCACCGACTTAACCCTTCAGGCAAGAGAAACCCATCTAAACGGCTCGCATCGCCAAAACTTTGCCCCCAGTTCCTCAACTTCACGCCCACGGACTCACGAACTTACGCCGCGTTGTACTAG
>JBAXIY010000372.1:0-1083 GCA_037138135.1 Verrucomicrobiia bacterium | reverse complement strand
GAGAAACTCTTCTGGGCGGTCTTTGAGCACTTGAGTTTGTTGTCCCCGGACTTCGTCAGCGGCACTGGCCGAAAGCGATTTGCCAGCAAGTTCAAGCGCGTGATTCATCTGGTGGATTCGACTACCATCCCGCTGATTGCCTCCTGCATGGACTGGGCCAAACATCGCCGGCGCAAGGCGGCGGCCAAGTGTCATCTGCGGCTGGATTTGCAAAGTTTCCTGCCCCGCTTTGCCATTGTGGACACCGCCCGGCACAACGATGCCAAGCGGGCGCGGGAAATGTGTGCCGGGATCAAGGCCGGTGAAATCGTCATATTTGACAAGGCTTATGTGGACTTCAGCCATCTGGCCGATCTTTCCATGCGGGAGGTGTTCTGGGTTACCCGCGCCAAGGACAATATGCAGTTCAAGGTGGTCAAGCGTTACCAGCGTGGAACCCTTGGGAAAATTCTGCGGGATGATTTGATCCGGTTGCAAACCCCGACTTCCCGTCAGGATTATCCCGAACTGCTGCGCAGAGTCGTTGCATTGGTGGAGGTGGACGGCAAGGAAGTGGCGATGGTGTTCTTGACCAATAATCTGGAATGGAGCGCCACCAGCATCGTCGATTTGTATCGCTGCCGCTGGCAGATCGAAGTGTTCTTCAAACAGATCAAACAGACACTCCAACTGGCCGACTTTCTGGGAACCAGTGCCAACGCCGTCCGGTGGCAGGTGTGGACGGCTTTGCTGGTTTATCTGCTGCTGCGCTATCTGGCTTTTCTCTCCGAATGGAATCACAGCTTCAGCCGCCTCTTTACCCTGGTGCGAGTGGCGTTGTGGAAAAAATGGGATGCCTTGCACTTGTTGCGTCGCTATGGGACAGCCGACGGTCACTTCCGTTATATGGCCAGACCCGAACAGGCCTATTTCCACGGTTTTGCCTGAATCCCTGTGGGACAGCCATTGAACTCCACGTAAAAACAAAATCTGCCAACATGTAAAACACTCCAAACTCCCAACGCCCTTCCCCAGATTAGCCTCCAGTTTCCGAGGAAACGGAGTTGTTTTACCCCACGTTCAACCCGCTATAGGATGCGTGTG
>JBAXIY010000371.1:0-1093 GCA_037138135.1 Verrucomicrobiia bacterium | reverse complement strand
TACTGAATGGTCATTAATATAGACTACATTTGAAAGGTCAGATATAGTGGTCGGCATGGCAATCATTGATGGCCGGACGTTAGAACACAATACACTGGAGCATATTCGTATCCAGGCGGTTCGCCGCGTGGTCGAGGACGGGGAGTCGCCCAGCGCGGTGATGCAGAGCTTTGGCTTGTGCCGCACCTCGATTTATCCCTGGTTGCGCGAGTTCAAGCAGCATGGCTGGGAGGCTTTGGCTGAATCCATCTCGGAGGGTCCTCCCGCCAAACTAACCGAAGCGCAACAACAACGGGTTAAACGGTGGATCCTTGGGAAAGACCCGCGGCAGTATGGCTTCGACTTCGGGCTCTGGACCCGCCGAATCGTGCAGCAGCTGATCGTGGAGAAGATGCAGGTGGCGTTATGTTTAACGTCGGTGGGCAAACTGCTGGCGCGTTTAAATATTACGCCTCAAAAGCCCTTACGCCGGGCGTACGAACGCGATCCCCAAGCCGTGGCCTTGTGGTTGAACGAGACGTATCCACAACTTAAACGGCGGGCCAAACAGGCGGGGGCGATGATCTTTTTCCTCGATGAGGCAGGCTTTCAGTCGGATCCCCAGCTGGGGCGGACCTATGGCCTGAAGGGCAGCACGCCCGTGGTGAAGACCACTGGCCAGCGGCAGAGCATCAATGTGATCAGCGCAGTCAATGCGCGTGGTGCATTTTGGGCGGCGACTTATGACGGCAAACTGAACGGGGAGGCCTTTGTGTTGTTCTTGAAGAATTTCCTGAAGAGCCAACGGGGTCGTATATTTCTGGTATTGGATGGGCATCCGGCCCATAAAGCGAAGGTGGTCCAAAGTTACGTGGCCAGTTTGGGCGGGCGCGTGGAGTTTCATCCGTTGCCGACCTATGCGCCGGACTTGAATCCCGATGAATTTGTGTGGAGCCACATGAAGCGCAACGGGGTGTCCAAGAAACCATTAAAGCAGAATGAATCATTGCGTCAGCGGGTGGAAGCAGACTTGGTCAAAATCCAAAATGACCGGCCTTTGGTGCGGTCATTCTTCGGCGCAAAAACAGTAGCCTATGCCGCTGACTAATCAGTA
>JBAXIY010000370.1:0-1124 GCA_037138135.1 Verrucomicrobiia bacterium | reverse complement strand
CATAAGTCTTTGCGCATGTTAGCTGACGGCACATAGGCGTTTGAGTGTTGTGTTGGGTGTGGTCCACCTGGCGAATGTTCCTTCCACCGCCTCAATCACAGCCTCGAGGGTTGGAAAGTATCGGTTGTGCAGGCACAGTCGGCGCGTCAGTTTCCATACCCGTTCAATCGGGTTGAGGTCGGGACTGTAGGGTGGCAGGAACTCAAGAGTGAAAGCCCGTTCCTGTTCTCTTCGCCACTGGGCATGGAGATTGGCATGATGAAACTTCGCGTTATCAATGATCATGACAACCCGTCGTCCGGAGCGACGACTGGCCAGACGAACCTTCTTGAGAAACGCCCACGTGGTTTGCGCGTCGAAGGAGCAAGACTCTCGTGCGAAGACGAATTTCCCGTCGCGCACCCGGACGGCTCCAAAGTATCCCATGCTCTTGCGGGTTGGGTGATGCAGCAGCACCGGGTCCTTGATCTCGGGAGGTATCCACATCCGACATCGCGAACCATGCTGCTGGAAGTGCACTTCATCCATAGCCCACAAGTCAACAGACGGGTCGTTTACCAGTTCGTGGAGTTTTTTTATATTCCGCCTGCCGTTCAGGGTCAGCCGAAGCCACCACGGGGCGGGGTTTTCGTAACCGGAAGTTCAGCTGACGGAACAGGCGCTGGCATTGTCTCACCCCAAGTTTCACTCCCAGTCGCTGGTTCAGGTAGCCGGCCAGCGTCTTGCCATCCCAGAGGTTCGCACCAGTCATCCCAACATCAACCGGGCTTTGGCGCAGGGCTGTGCCGATCTGCCCCAGTTGTGCGGCAGTCAACCGTCCAGGACGGCCGGTTTTCGGTTTTTCAGCCAGGCCGGCAAAGCCATGGGTTTCGAACCGATTCACCCAATACTCTACCGAGCGGGGTGCATCTCCGAGAAGTTCAGCGACTTTGGGACAGGTTAACCCCTGGGCAATAAGGAGCACTCCATGTAGCCGGTGGTCATAACATGACTCATTGGAGCGACGGATCTCATCTTGGAGGGCCAGTATCATTGTTTGTGCATCGGCTATCGTCAGTGGTTTCATATCCCCCGACTATAACCCGGCCAAAATCTATGCGCAATTACTTATGTCGCTGTGTTTA
>JBAXIY010000369.1:0-1131 GCA_037138135.1 Verrucomicrobiia bacterium | reverse complement strand
TTTCGAACATCTGACGGATTGGCGCACGCGCAAGTCCGAGTTTGCGCTGAGCAGCTTGGTGGCGGTAAGCGTCTGCGCCTTGTGGTGCAAGGTTTGCCTGGGGCAACGGGATTTGGCGGCCTTTGCAGCTGACCTGAGCGTCGATCAAATGGAAGCGTTGCGCTTTCCGCGCGATTGGAGTTGCCGGCATCGCCGCTTTCGGCCCCCGAGTGAGTCGTCGTTTTTCCGGCTGCTCTCCCGGCTCAACAGCGTGCAACTCGAAGCAGCTTTGTTGGCGTGGCAGGATCAGGTGCTGGGCCAACGTGAGCCGGCGGGCGATCAGGTGGCGGTTGACGGCAAGGCCTTGCGCAACAGTCGGGGGAGGCAGATCGTCAGCG
This sequence comes from Verrucomicrobiia bacterium, assembly GCA_037138135.1. Classification (GTDB taxonomy): domain Bacteria; phylum Verrucomicrobiota; class Verrucomicrobiia; order Limisphaerales; family UBA11358; genus UBA11358. The sequence continues at coordinate 754 of JBAXIY010000369.1, read as the reverse complement.
CCTATTCCGTCAGGGATGGCCGCTGGCTGGGCTCGGAGGCGGTGGCCGACCGGTCCAACGAGATTCCCGCCGTCCAAAACTTGCTGCGCCGGGTTGATCTGGAAGGCTCCCTGGTTATCGCCGATGCCCTGCACACCCAAACCCAGACGGCCCAAATCATTGTCCAAGACAAAGGCGGCGAATTCCTGTTTACCGTCAAAGGCAATCAAAAGGGAGTCAGTGAAAACGTGCACCAACTTTACCAAGGTCTGGCGCACGCCTTTTCCCCCTAGCGAGCCAACGGACTCCGTCCAGGTTTGCGAACACAACCGCGGCCGCACCGAAGCGCGTGCCCTGCGGGTTTTCCCCGCCACCGCAACGGGCACAGATTTTCCCTTTGTGGAGCAAGCGGCCCGCCTGACCCGCTGCTGCGACAGCCCGAAAAAACCGGCCGAAAAAATTGAAACGGAGTATCTGCTGACCTCCCTCCCCAAGGCTAAGCTCTCAGCGCAGCAAATGCTCCAAGCGGACCGCAGTTACTGGGACATCGAAACCGGCCTGCACCTGCGCCTGGATGTCAGCGCCGGCGAAGATCGCAGCCGCGTGCGCCACCCCACCAGCGTTTTGAATCTGGCCATGATCCGCCGCGCTGTCATCAGTATCGCCGTCCATTGGATCCGCCAGTGCCCCAACCCGCGCAAAGCTACCACCAACGGCTTTTTTGACTCCATGGCGGCCAACCATCGCAAAAAAGCCTTCTCCCTCGTAACCACTC
>JBAXIY010000368.1:0-1155 GCA_037138135.1 Verrucomicrobiia bacterium | reverse complement strand
GGATTTGATGATTAAGGTCCACGCCCGAGGGGAGTGAAGCGTTACATGTCGATGAAACAACAAACCCTTGCCATGGCGGCCGACCAGACGTTCGAGAACTACCGCAAGCCGACAAGGCGCGACGAGTTCTTGAAGACCATGGAGGCGATCGTGCCTTGGTCAGCACTGTGTGAAGTGATCGAACCCCACTACCCCAAGGCAGGCAATGGGCGTCCTCCCATCGGCCTTGAGCGCATGCTGCGCATCCATTTCATCCAGCACTGGTTCAACCTTGCCGATCTGGCCTGCGAGGAGGCTCTGTATGACAGCGCCAGTCTGCGCCGATTCGTCGGCATTGACCTGGGGCGCGAGCCCGTGCCCGACTCCACAACCATCACCAAGTTTCGCAAACTACTCAATGAAAACAAGTTGGGCGAAGCATTATTTGCCCAGGTCGGCAAGGAGTTGCAAGCGCGAGGCTTCAAGGTCAATACCGGCACCATCGTGGACGCCACCATCATTGGAGCGCCGAGTTCGACCAAGAACGCAGACAAGGCACGCGACCCCGAGATGCACCAGACCAGGAAGGGCCAGCAATGGTATTTCGGAATGAAACTTCACATCGGCGTGGATAGCCAAAGCGGATTGGCCCACAGCGCTGTGGTGACAGCGGCCAATGTGCACGACAAACATCCACTGCCCGATCTGCTGCACGGTAACGAGCAGCGCGTCTACGGTGACTCGGCCTATGCCAGCCAGAAGGACCTGATTGCCAGCAAGGCACCCAACGCCCGCGACTTCACCAACCAGCGTACCCGCTACGCGGGAATCGTTGACGAAGCGGTACGTGCCAAGAACCGCAACAAGTCAAAAATCCGTTCACGCGTGGAGCATGTCTTTGGCGTGGTGAAGCGTCTCTGGGGATTTGGCAAGGTGCGTTACCGCGGTCTGCAAAAGAATGCCACACGGGCGTTCACCGCATTGGCACTGGCCAACATTTACCTCGGTCGTCAAAGGTTGTCAGCACAGGTGCGTCCATGAGGCGAGAAACAAGGGCAAAGAGCCCGCAAAACAGAGCCGTACGGCCGAAAAACGGCGTCAAACCGGCTGAAAAATGAAAAACCGCCTCTGCTTGCAACGGGCCCAGTGTTTTGGCCCTACTTGTTCACCATAGCC
>JBAXIY010000367.1:0-1179 GCA_037138135.1 Verrucomicrobiia bacterium | reverse complement strand
CGGTCAGCAAGAATAGGTTCTTCATATGGATTAATAATGGCTAGCAGTACATCTAACGGCTCATTAGAATTGAATTCCTATTTTGCTTTCAAACTAATTACCTCAATACCGCCAATAAAATCATCAAGCGTTTGTTTTTTTCGCATTAAGCGCCACGCTTCAGCGCATTAATTTCCGCATCCGGCAGCATCGTGTCGGCCTGTCCCGGCAAGAACAACGAACTGTGCTTTGGCTTCCTCGGCGGCACATCCACCAATGCGACGCTGCAAATTCAGAACATCCAGTTTTATTCCTTTCAGAAGACGCAGTTAAATATTGTGCCGATGAAGGCGTGCCGGTGCGCGGCATCAGCCAGCGTTAGCTGGCTGGCCGCGCATGAACGTCAGGCGTCCGCGCACGCGCCTGATGTGCGGGCAATTGTTCCGAGCAAAGCGAGCCAATAAAACCTCCGCACAACGTGAACAATGGACACGTTGCGGTGGGCCACCAGCGCGTTCGTATTCATTGAGTAGCGAGCGCAACGCAGCTCGAACAAAAGCTTCATCGAGCGCAGCGAGCTGACTTCCCGTCAGGTATTGTGGCGTGATTGGGGTCGACTCGAAGAATCATGGTCGGCGAGTTGCTCATTGACCTCAATCCGTGCAACTCGGCGACGCAAGACGCGGGCGGATGCCTTGATATCCTCGGTGGATTCCCAGCGGGGCATGTTGGAATGACCACGTTTGCCGCCCTGCCCGCCTTCGACTTTTTTGGAACGGACATTCCCGATAAAATCTCACGCCAGAATATATTTTCCGGTTTTCTTGGTGCCGATTTTTTTCACGAGCCCGGCTTGGATGAGCGGCTTCAACAAATCCATGGCCCCCTGACGGGACACGCCCAAGGCATCCCAAATTTCACTGGGGGTCAGGCTCTTTTTATCGCGAAGCAGTTGCAGCAATTGCTCCTGCCGGGGTCGCAACACCAGCTTGGCCGGGCCGGTCTGGCCCGTGTATATTTGCACGCGCTGCCACACACGCTCCAGCGTGAGGAGCAATCCCTCGGCGGAATATTCCAGCCATTGCGTCAGATCTTCACCTTCGCGGCGCACGCCGTCGAGCGCCGCGTAGTAGCGCGGACGATTTTCCCGGTAGAACTCATCCACGGAAAAGATGTGGTGCGTGTCGAAGCCGCGCCGGT
>JBAXIY010000366.1:0-1197 GCA_037138135.1 Verrucomicrobiia bacterium | reverse complement strand
CATGTTTCGCTGCTGACGCCCGAATTGGAAAAAGTGGTGGCCGCGAGCGGATTGCCCGTGGTGTATCTCAACGAAAAGCTGAAGAGTAATGCGGTTTATGTGGATGACTTTGCCGGGGCGCGCATCATGACGGAACATCTGCTGACGCAAGGCTACCGGCGGGTCGCGTTCAGTTGCACGGAAGCGGGCGGGCACTACAGCCACGCCGACCGCGTCGCCGGTTACTCGAAAGTCATGGCGGAGCACCGGTTGGCCAGCCGCGTTCTCGCCACCGACACCCGGCGTTGCGGCGTGGATATTATGGGTTGGCTGAAATCGCCCAAGCGGCCGGACGCAATTTTTTGTTCATCGGATTTTCAGGCGCTCTACTTCCAACGCTTCATCCATCAACTGGGACTTCATTTCCCGGACGACCTCGGCCTGGCCGGTTACAACGACGACGGCTACGACCTCTTTCTGGAATCGCCGCTCACCACGATGAGCATTCCGCGTTATGACATGGGCAAGGCGGCGGTGGAAATGGTGTTGAAACTCATTACCGCGCCCGAACAACCCAAAGTCCCGTCCGTGTGTTTCCAGCCCGGCCTCGTCACGGGTCTGTCCACGCAGCGCGGGGCATCGCACCAGCAGCGTCCGCCGAGGCCTGACCGCTGGCCGGGCAGCATCATGTAAATTTGTGAAAACCATCCCGCTCTATTCCAATCCGTCCGACCTCGTCCGCAACGACGCGCCGGAACACATTCCCACCCTCGATATTTACACGCCGTTCGGAAAAAGTTTCAACGACACGGCGGTCGTCATCCTGCCCGGCGGCGGCTACGGTGTTTTGTCCGACCACGAAAGCGAAGGTTTTGCCGGCGTGTTTCAACTGTGGGGATTCAAGACCTTTGTCTGCAACTATCGCCTCGGGCCGAACGGCTATCGCCATCCGGTGATGCTACATGATGCCGCGCGCGCCGTGCGGTTAGTGCGCGCCCGAGCCAGCGAATGGGAAATCAACCCCGACAAAATCGTGTTGGTCGGCGCTTCCGCCGGCGGGCATCTCGCCGCGACACTGCTGACAAACTGGGACAACGGCCAACCCAATCATCCCGATCCGGTGGAGCGCGTCAGTTCCCGGCCGAACCTGGGCGTGTTGTGCTATCCCGTCATCACGATGGGCGAGGCGACCAACGGCTGGACGCGCGATAATTTGCT
>JBAXIY010000365.1:0-1201 GCA_037138135.1 Verrucomicrobiia bacterium | reverse complement strand
GGCACATTCAAGGATCAATTCGAATTGGGGTTTGATATAAGGAGTTGATGGAAACGTTCGGCAGGGGAAGCGTCTTGGAGGATTTTGCGGGGGCGTTCGTTGAGCATGTCTTGGATCGAGCGGAGCTTTTGGTAAGAGACGGTGGCGAGATCGAGGCCGCGGGGCAGGTAGTGACGGAGGCGGTCGTTTTGGCTCTCGCAGGTGGCGCGCTCCCAGGGGCTGTGGGCGTGGCAGAAGTAGACCTTGATCTGGAGGTTGGCCGCGAGTTGGGCGTGTTCGGCCATTTCCTTGCCTTGGTCGTAGGTCAGCGAGAGGCGCAATTGCGAGGGCAGATCAGCGAGTTTGCGCTCGAAGGCTGCGCGCACGCTCGTGGCGTCTTTTTCCGGTAGGTGACACAGCAGCATGAAGCGGGTGGTGCGTTCGACGAGGACGCCGACGGCGGAGGCGTTGCCAGGGCCCATGATGAGGTCGCCTTCAAAATGGCCGGGGGTGGCACGGGTCTGGACCTCGGGCGGGCGGTGGTCGATCAAGACCATGTCCTTGAGTTTGCCCTGGGTGGCGAGGGTGCCACGGGGGTGGGCTTTGCGCTTGGTGTGGTGGCGGCGCAGCCAGGCGACCAGTTCGCGTTTGAGCGCCCCGCGTGCGACCACGTAAACGTAGCGGTAAATCGATTCGTGCGAGGTGTGCATGGCCGGTTCGGCATGGTGCGTGCGACGCAGGGTGCGGGCAATCTCTTCGGGCGACCAGCCACGGCGTAGGGCCGCGAGTAGGGCGGCGTGCAGCGGGGGATGGGCCGTGATCGCGCAAAAATCGCGCCGGGCCGCGCCTGCGCGGGCGGTGGCGCTCTGCTGGGCGGCGAGCGCGCGGTAGTGCTCGCGGCCGCCATTGAGCGTGAGTTCTCGGCTGAGCGTGCCGGGCGACCGGCCGAGGCGCTCCGCGATCAGGTTTTGCGGGTCACCCCGGCGCACGGCGCCTTCCAGTTCGATGCGGTCGGCTAGCGTGAGGTGCGTGTATCCCATTGGACGGCGTTGGGTCGCCGCGGGAAATTTGGCAACGCTCAGGGTCCCCGGCCAGCCGCCAAGCCGGCTGGCCGGGGCCCCTGAGCGTTTGGTCTCGTGCTCCTCTATATTAGTCCGTTCAGGTTCAGCTTGGCTTTCATTATACGTCGGATGGTGCATTCGACCTCATCCTTGAACCCGCC
>JBAXIY010000364.1:0-1207 GCA_037138135.1 Verrucomicrobiia bacterium | reverse complement strand
ATCTATCTGCAAACCGGTAAGTCGCCGAAATATGACGGCGAAAAACTCATCGGTCGCTGGGAGTTTAATCCGGCGGTGACGGTGGCGTGGCTGCGCCAGAACAACCCGAAGATTCCTGCCAGCGAAATGCGCCGTGTCCGCACTTGGATGACACAGTCCTACGCCCAAACGCATATTCTCGTAAGCGGCGACAACCAGATTTTCATCAAGAGCCTGCCGCACCTCAAAGTCACCGCCGGTCAGCCGCCCACGACCGAGCAAAATGATTGGAAAGGTGATTGGACCGCGAACGGAGCTAGCTATGATTTGCACGTCACTTTCGGCAGCGAAGAAAAATTTATGGGCGCGACGGCAGATGATTTACGCCTCTCCGTCAAAGATGGAAAAAACCTTTTGGTATTTGACCGGGCGGAATGATTATTGGGCGGCGATTTCCATTTTGAGACACTGGCTTCATTTATTTCGCAGAATTTGGCCAGTTTCAGTCCGGCCTGATTCTTGCTAAAATAATATTATGGGCATGACACAAAGCACCTCAGCCGTCATGGTATTTCTGACCGGACTCCTGCCGGCCAGTTGCCATAAAGCTGCCCCGCAACAAAAAGCGCCGCCGGCGCCGGTGGTCGCCATCATGACGACCAATTCACCTAATCGTGTTCTGGGTGAAATCACCCTCACAAACCACAGCGAAACCAGTTTCCAACTCCCGACCGGCGAAAGCTGCACCTTTACACCCAAATTAATCGACCGACACAACGTCCAACTCACGCTCGCCGTTGAATCCAAAAATGATTACGGCGAAACCCATGATTTCGCCGTCAGACAAATTGTAGCACCAACCGGTAAGCCATTAGAAGTGGCCGTTGGGCCGTTGAATCTTATCTTCACGCCGAACGTGAATCAGGAATAAATCTGGGGAAAGCCTTAGAAAATCAGAAGGTTTAACATCGCTTCAGTGCGACACTAGCAGCCGGACAAACTCCACCAGTAGCGAAGCCATCACGGCGGAAACCAGCACTCCCCACAGGTCAAAGCGCGCGACCCGCTTCTGGTTCGCTGAATGAAAATCCGTTATGGTATGGCACAAGGCGCTCCGATTTCTCTCAGAATAATGATGTATCATAGCAGACTAATAGCAGCTGCCTTGCCAAGTTTAAGCCGAAGGACAGAGACGTGGAAATGGTCGGGGCGGGGAGATTTGAACTCC
>JBAXIY010000363.1:0-1208 GCA_037138135.1 Verrucomicrobiia bacterium | reverse complement strand
AATACACAATAGTGTCGTGTTCAAACCGCACTCTTTGGAAACTCCGGAGCTCTTCATCCCTTTTTCCGAATTGGTGCGGCCCGCTACCAGCCCGTTTTACGCCAAACTCGAGCAGACTCTCAACTCTTTCGATTTCGCGGGGCAAGCTCGTTCTCTTTGCGCTCCCGCCTATTCGGCAAACGGACGGGGCCGCCCAGGCATCGATCCGGTCGTCTACTTCAAGATGCTCATGGTCGGTTTCTTTGAAGACATTGGCAGCGAGCGTGGTATCGCCGAACGCTGTAGTGATTCCATCTCCATCCGCGCGTTCCTCGGCTACGCTTTGACCGAAACCACCCCGGATCACTCCTCCCTATCGATAATCCGCGAACGGCTGGGTGCAGAGATATATGACCAAGTCTTCCTGCTCATTCTCAGCGCCTTGGATAAGCACGGTCTGCTCAAAGGCAAGAACGTCGGCATCGATGCGTCGGTCATCGAAGCAAACGCCGCGCTCAAGAGCCTCATCAACCGCAACACTGAGGAGGCGTATTGGGAATATGTCCGACGCTTGGCCAGCGAGAACGGCATTGATCCCAAGGACGCCGACGCGGTTCGCCAGTTTGACCGCAAGCGGCCTAAAACGATGAGCAATGAGGAGTGGGTCAATCCTAATGATCCGGACGCCAAGATCGGACTCACCAAGGCGGGCGCCACCGATATGATCTACAAGCCGGAGCATACTGTGGACTTGGACACCGGTGCGATTTTACAGGCGGAGGTTCGTTTGGGTAATGAAACTGATCAGAAGGATTTGAGCCAGCATGTGCTGCAAGCTCAAGTTAATATCAATCAGGCGCAAGATACGGATGCCGATACTTTGACCATTGAGAGCACCACCGCCGACAAAGGTTACCACGCGGTGGCGGAGATGAAGCAGTTGCAGTCGGAAGGAATTCGGACCGTAATTTCCGATCCGGTCAAGAACCGCAAGATCGAGAACCTGGACCCAGACGATGCCCGAGTGGTGCGCAAAGCCAAGCGGAGCGCTTCCAGTAAGTCGGGCAAGGAACTGCTGCGGCGAAGAGGAATGCACCTGGAGAGGAGCTTTGCTCATATCCTGGATGCGGGTGGGGCACGGCGAACGACCTTGAGGGGATTGGAAAACTTAAACAAGCGATTCAAGGTGTCGGCCGCCATCTACAACCTATCGCAGTTGATGCGGAAAC
>JBAXIY010000362.1:0-1209 GCA_037138135.1 Verrucomicrobiia bacterium | reverse complement strand
TTTGATTAAAAAACTTTCCATGAAATTATTTGTGAGCGATTAAAATTCGGGCGCGGTGAGAGTAGTCTTCCTGCACGGCTTCGACAATCCACTTTTCATTTTCAAAAATCTTTTTCAGGTCGTCCGCCTGGCCGTCGCCGAATTCCAACATGATTTTTCCATCCGGTTTAAGGAACGATTTTGCCTCAGCAGCAAGCCGCCGGTAAAAATCCAGCCCGTCCGCACCGCCGTCCAGTGCACCACGCGGATCAAAATCTTTCACTTCTGGATCGAGCGTTTCAATTTCCGCAGAGGCGATGTAAGGCGGATTGCTGACGAGTAAGTTGAATTCAATTCCAGATTTCAACGCTGCAAAGCCGTCGCTCTGACAAAATTCGATCTGCTCCGCGACCTTATTTTGCAGGGCATTTTGCTTGGCCAAGGCCAGCGCGTCGGCGGAAATATCGAGTGCGGTGATTTTGGCGGCCGGACATTTTGCTGACAACGCGATGGCAATACAGCCAGTGCCAGTGCCAAAATCCAGGACGGTTGCAGCTTGAGAGTCGAGGATTGAGAGAAATTTCCAGCCAGCTTCCGCAAGCAGTTCCGTTTCCGGCCGCGGAATGAGCGCGTGACGACTGACGGCGATTTCGTAACCACAAAATGAAGTCGAGCCGACGATATGCTGCAGCGGTTCACGTTGGCCACGACGCTTGATGAATTCGCGCAAGCCATCCGTTTCCGGTGCGGACAACGCGCGGTCGAAATTCAGATACAACTTCATGCGCGGCATCTTGAGCAGATGCGCGAGCAGCAATTCCGTTTGCAGACGCGGTGATTCGACGCCTTTTTTGCTCAGGAATTCGGTGCTTTTCTGAATCGCTTCAAGAACAGTCATGTGAATTTACTTCCCTTCAACGCCCTTGAGATACGCCAATATGAGCTCCGGCAAATCTTTGCTGTAACCGCCTTCGAGCAGGCTGAAAAATGGAATTTTCAGGTCGCGCAAATATTTTCCGAGCCAATGAAAATCTTCTGCGAGTAACGTGCCTTCTGCAAGCGGGTCACGTGCGTAGGCATCGAAGCCGGCGGAGACGGCGATGAGTTCGGGGCGGTAGCTGCGTAAGTCATCCAACGCTTGAATGAGTTTGGTGCGATACGTTTCCCGGCTCGTGTTCGGCCAGACGGGATAATTAAAACAATTTCTACCAATGCTTACTTCGCCAGTGC
>JBAXIY010000361.1:0-1222 GCA_037138135.1 Verrucomicrobiia bacterium | reverse complement strand
CCTTTATCGGGTTACCTCTCAATCGCAACCAGAAGATTACCCATGGGCAACTCAGTACCTTTCGGTCGCACCTGGAGTTCCGTCAGTTGTGCAATCTGATGGTCTATATCATCTGTCTGTTGTTTCAGAGCAAGGCATTTGACCATTCCTACCGGATTGCCGGGATTGATTCCACGGATCTGGCGGCGTTGTGCAATCCCCGACCACTGGCCACCATCATTCTCCCCAACGGTAAGAAGGTGCGGATTTACAACGAACTGGACGCCGACTGCGGCAAGCGGCGTAAAAAACGCGACAAGTCTGAGTTTGTCGTGGGCTATCGGCTCCATACTCTGACGGCCATCAATCCCAAGACCGGTCAGAGTTGCCCGCTCTTGACTCTGGCCGCGCCGGCGAATCATCACGACAGCCAATTCTCGGCCCAACTGGTGACCTGGGCTCAAGCCATTGGCTTGGACCTGACCCTCGTAGTGGGCGATGATGCCTACGGCGATCCCCCCACTACGGAAGCCATTCACCAAGACCATGGCATCCGGGTAGTCACGCCGCCCCGACCGAAGGTCGAGGTGCCGGAGCATGTCGCGGCAGAGGGCCGCCACGTCTTTGCTCATGAATTCTGCGAACTCCCCATGACATATCTCGGCCACGACGGGGACGGCCACGAATTCAAATGCGCCGCCGAACCAGGAGAGTGTCCCCATGCTCCGCGGTGTTCCCAGGCGCGGCACATCCCTGTTGATTCCGGGCTGTTTGGCCAGATTCCGGAACTGGTCAGCCAGGTCGAGGAGTTACGGGACCTCCGCAAGCACCTGGAACGGGGCAATAATCTCCTCAAACATCGTGAAGGACTGGAACCCCTGCGCGTCCATTCCTTGCACGGGGTGAGCACTGTTGCTACTTTTGCCACGATGGCAACTCTGCTCATTGAGATTGCCGGTTATCGTAAGACGCTGTCGAAGGAGCGGCCACAATTGGAGCTACCATTAGCAGAAGCCGCGTAGCACCACGGAACAACCTCGGTAAAGAATAAAGCAGCAGAGTTCGCGACGCTGCGCAGGGCGAAGAACACACTTCGTGACGCCATAGGGGCCACCCCTACCTGAATTTCAGGCCAGAGCCGACAGAAATCAATAAAATCGCCCTCGTAGAATGGCCAACGACGCAGCGAAATATTTTTTAAAGGGTGGGCTTGCCCCCATGTGAAGCTACAACCTACAACTTT
>JBAXIY010000360.1:0-1252 GCA_037138135.1 Verrucomicrobiia bacterium | reverse complement strand
AGGAACTGTAAATTATTAACATGGTCAACTAGGATTCCGTGTTGGAGTGATTTTATAATTCCATTCGCCATGGAAAGGATCCCTTTCAATTTGTAATGCCGCCATCTGTTGGTCGCTAATTTTGCGGCCCGGTTGGTAGCTATTTGGATCTAGTTCGGCTTTGATCTTCAACCCTGTTCGGGTGGTGGTTGATCCGATTAAATTAACCACCACCTCGTGGCTGGTCAGCGGTTTGCCGCGCCAGTTTTGCGTGATATGGCAAAACATCCGGTGTTCAATCTTGTTCCATTTGCTGGTCGCCGGAGGAAAGTGGCAGACCGCCATGGTCAATCCTACCTGGCTGGCCAATTGTTGCAGGCAGTATTTCCACAGCCGGGTGCGTGAACTGTTGCTGCCCCCGCCATCCGCCAACACCAACAACTCGGTCGCTTGGGGATAACTGGCCCGGCCCATCATCTGCCACCACCGGCCAATGCTGGCGCAGGCAAATTCCGCCGTGTCATGATCAAGGCCCACGCTCACCCACCCTTGGTTTTCGACCAGATCGTAAATTCCGTAAGGAATTGCCTTGCCCTGACCGTTTGACACGAAGTCATAAACATTGACTTTTTCCGGCTGGCTGTGGGGACGCCATTCACGCCCTCCATTCTTAAATTCCCCCACTAATTCCTTCTTTTTTGTGTCCACCGAAATTACCGGCTGACCGCGCCCCTGAAAGACGGTGATCTGTTGGTTGATGTGCTCGAATTGGGCATTGCGGTCCGGGTTACTCGCGCCCTCGTGAGTCTTGCGGTTGGCTTGCAAACTGTAACCCAGATCTTGCAGTAATTGCGCCACTTTCATGTGACTGATTGGATGACCTTGCCGAGCCAGTTCGCCAGCCAAATTTCGCACACTCTTGCACGTCCAGAGCAGCGGCCGCATGGGATCCCCACGTGTCGAGGGAGCCACCAACCCGGCCAATGTCTGGAGCAGCGTCTTATCGGTTTGGGTAATCGGCGGACGCCCCCCACCGACCGTTCGAATGCGCCGGGACGTCACCCCTTCAACTTGGGGTGCTGGCACCGGCTTAGTCGCCAGTTCTCGGATGCCTGACTGGATCGTGGTGCGGGACAAACGGGTCGCTTGCGCTACCGCACTGACCCCTCCATATCCTAAACTTTGCGCTTCTGTCGCAGCCCAAAGGCGTCGGCATTTTTCGTCCATCCATGGGGCCAGATGATCAAACTTCTTCTTGATCTGCGAGGGGCTG
>JBAXIY010000359.1:0-1271 GCA_037138135.1 Verrucomicrobiia bacterium | reverse complement strand
AGGGACTCGGCCAATAATAAATAGTCAATTAAGGGCGTGCGGTTGAACCGGCGAGACTGGCGGCCGCCGCCGTGATGGTGATGAACCATTTCCCCAGTCCGGTCAGTCGCTCCAGGCACGCTTCATAGGGTTTCATTTGTTTTTTGGTCAGCCGCACCCCTTTGGCGTAGGGCGTCTTGATCAGCGTGACCTTGGGATGCACGCCTTTGTAGGTCATACCTTCGGCCATGCCCAAAGCGTGGCCGACGGTGCAAAGGGGATCGCCATTCCAGTAGTTTTCCAATACCCCGAACACCCGCTCCACCGGGTTATACTTGCTGTGATAGGGTGGATAGCACGCCAGTTTCACCGTCACCTGTTGCGCCGCACTGAACTCCACCAACCGTTTGAGCCACTGGGTGCGTGCGCCGTTGTTCTCCGGGCCGTTGTCCGCATTCAGGACGAGGGTATGTGGACGATGACCGTTTTTTTGAGTGTGGGCCAAAGCTCACTCAAACGATCCACCATGAAGTCGGCGGTCGCGCTGCCCGTGGTAAAGCTCAGCCAGGTTTCCGCAGTGTCCGGGCGATGGAGGCCAAAGGGGGTGAGCTTGAGGTCGGGTTCCAGATCGTGATCCAGCGCCTGGTGCGCCTGCCGACTCTTGCCACCTCGGCTCAACTGACCGATGGGCACCACGGTCTTGGTATCCAGGGACAGACGAATCGTGCCGGCGTCGGCGTCCGCCTCGCGATTGAGGCGCTGCACCGTTTCAAAGATCGCGTCGGTCTGCGGCACTTTGCGCAGGGGTTTGCTCTTGGCCACCCGGCGCGGCTTGAACCCCAGCGCACTGAGCTTGCGCCGCAGACTGCGTTCCGAGGGCACCGCTGCGGGATCATACCCCAACTCTTCCACAAGCCGTCGCCGCGCCTCCCCGGCAGTCAAGCGCCGGTAGAGTTGCGTGGTGCGAAAGGTCGGATCGGTCTGGCTGGTGGCTTCCCCCATCGCGCGCAGATCGGCGGCGAGGTTGGTTAATTTGACTTCCATGGGTTTGCGTCCGCGTTGCGCCACGGCATCCACACAGACCATCCCGCTGTTCAATTCGTGCAGCCCTTTGCGCAGAGTGGTGCGATCCCAACCCAATTGCATTTGAGCCTGCCGGGCACCGCCCCGGCCCAGTCCTTTGACCACGGACGCCATGAACATCCGCCGCGCCGCGCCGCTCAACTGCGCCAGGGTTTGCTGCCAGACCGTTTTTAGTTCAGTCGTGATTTTTAGTTCCATTCCCAAGCTTA
>JBAXIY010000358.1:0-1302 GCA_037138135.1 Verrucomicrobiia bacterium | reverse complement strand
CACAACTGTCCGGCTTAGAAAGCTAGTAAACATTGATGATTTTCGGTGTCTGGCGGTTGTGTGGCAGGTGGAAGTTGAGCAAGCGCCTGTAAAATGGGCGTTTTCTCAAAGAGCGTGAGGCTTAAAATCTGTAGAATGGTGTAGAGGCTGGCATTGAGATGCAGACGTTTTTTCAAAATGGCGACGAGCAGATAAACGGCGATGGCGGTCCAGATTTGGGTGCGCACCGCGTTGGGCGAGGTGCCGTAAAAGGCTTTTATGCGCAGATGTTGCTTGATCCATTTGAAGAAGAGTTCGATTTGCCAGCGGCCCCGATAGAGTTGGGCGATGGTCACCGCTGGCACGCTGAAGTTATTGGTCAGAAAGACGAGGGATTTGCCGGTTTCGGGATCGCGATAGCCGATGCGACGCAGCGGGACGGGGTAATCGTGTTGGGCGTCAAGGCCGGTGAGCACCACGGTCTGGTCGAAACGCAGGCCGGTGGTTTTGTCCACGGGGCGGGAGTAACGGCGGGCGCAGCGAAAGTTTTGTTTGGCACGGGTGACGAAGAAAGCACCACATTGGTGGATGCGATACCAGCGGGCGAAGTCGAGATAGCCGCGATCCATGATGTAGAACGAGCCGGCGTCCCAGACCAGTTGGTCGAGGATATTGACGTCATGCACACTGCCAGTGGAGACAATGATGACGGTGGGAAAGTTGCCTTGGAGGGTCAACAGGGTGTGGAGTTTGATGGCGGCTTTGTGTTGTCGAAACGTGGCCCACGGAAAGAGCGAGAGACAGAGGTCAATGGTGGTGGAGTCCAGCGCATAGGCGGCGGCTTGGAGTTCAAAATGGAACGGCTCATCGGCGTAAAGCGTGGCGGCTTGCCGGATGAGCACTTGGGCGAAATCGGCAAAGATGCGCCAGTCGCGGTTTTCATTGGCATCGGCCAGCGTGCTGCGGGCGGTGGGTTGGCGGATGCCGGCGTGATAGAGTTTTGGGCCGAAGGACGCCAGACAGGTTTCGATGTCGCGCAGGCTTTCGCGCCAAGTCAGTTGGGCAAACGCCAGCACGAGGAACTGTTCATAAGCGGGAAGTTTGCGAGCGCGGCGGTTGCCGTGGTAACGGGCGACACACTTGTCGAACTCGTATTTGGGCAGGAAGTCGAGGAGTTGGGCGAAGACAGTGCGACCTTCGTTCATCAGGTGAAAAACCGCAGGAATGCGGGAAGCCACCCTCAAGGAATCGTCGCCGAATTGAAATCGAAAAATGACCGGACCGCGGTTTTATCCAGTTTTTACAATGATGAAATCGCTGTCA
>JBAXIY010000357.1:0-1303 GCA_037138135.1 Verrucomicrobiia bacterium | reverse complement strand
TTGGTCTGCACCTGCGCGTAGGCCGGTTCGCCGAAAACGTTGCGCATCTGGCCGGGATCTTTTTGATGGTCAAAGAGTTCCCAGTAATCCTTGGGGATGGAGGCGATTGCCTCTTGGTTTTTGTCCCAGGCATCCGGTTTGTAAAAATGGGCCAGCGTGAAATTCGTGGTAATGATGCCGTAATGCGGGCGCACCTGATGGTCGGCGGGATATTCGTAGTAATGATAGTAAAACGCGGTGCGCCAGTCGGCGGGCGTCGTGCTTTGCAACAGCGGTAGAAAGCTGCGTCCTTGCATCCGCTCGGGAATGGGCAGACCGGCGACTTGCAGGAACGTCTCGGCCACATCGATGTTGGCCACCACATCTTGGTTGACGCTCCCGGCCTTCACGACGCCCGGCCAGCGGATCAGAAAGGGCGTGCGAGCGGATTCCTGAAAAATCCAACGCTTGTCGAACCAGCCGTGTTCGCCCAGAAAAAATCCTTGGTCGGAGGAATAAATCACAATGGTGTTGGTCGCGAGGCCGGAGTCGTCGAGATATTTTAAAATTCGCCCGAAATTGTCATCCACACCTTTGATACACGCGAGGTAGTCGTGCATGAAGCGATTATATTTCCATTCCGTGAGCGCCCGGCCGGTGAGATTTTTTTTCAGGAATGCCTCATTGCGCGGCACATAATACGCGTTCCAGATTTTCGCCTGTTCCGGCGTGAGATCCTTGGGGATGGTGAGCTTGTTGTCCTGATTCAAACGCATTGTCTTGGCGATGGTCATGTTCTGTTCATGCTCCGCCACACCGCGACCTGCGTAATCGTCAAACAAACTTTCCGGCAATGGATAAGTGCGGTCGTGGTCGAAATCTAAATCCTTCAACGGCGGTTCCCATTCGCGGTGCGGCGCCTTGTTCCAACAGAGCAGCAGAAACGGCTTGTTGGTATCGCGTTGCTTCAACCAATCCAGCGAGCGATCCGCGATCACGTCGGTGGCGTAGCCTGGATGTTTTATCGTTTTGCCGTCACTAATCAGCGACGGATTATAATAAATGCCCTGCCCCGGCAAAATTTCCCAATGGTTGAAGCCGGTTGGATTGGTTTCCAAATGCCATTTACCAATCACCGCCGTCTGGTAACCCGCCTTTTGCAGCAACTGGGGAAAGGTCGCTTGCGAGCCATCAAACTGGCAGTTGTAATTATTGTAAAAGCCGTTGATATGACTGTAAGCGCCCGTAAGAAACGACGCGCGGCTGGGACCGCACAACGCGTTGTTAATAAAAAAATGATTAAACCGCATCCCTTCCTGTGCCA
>JBAXIY010000356.1:0-1307 GCA_037138135.1 Verrucomicrobiia bacterium | reverse complement strand
TCTCTGGCGTGGGGCTTGGGGACGCGCCCGTCCCCAAAAAATACCAAAGCGGTTGAGAGGGTCAGACTCAACCGCCCGATTTTTCAGGCCATTACCACCGGCAGCGGGCTGGCCATCTTCTGCTCGTAATCCTCAAGGGACGGCACAATGATTTGCGCTTTCTTGGCGTAGGCACGGTGGATGGCCTTGCTACCGTGGCCAAGTGCGGCCTGTGCGAACCGTTCCGGCATCCCCACCATTTTTGCCCGTTCCGCCCAGGCGTAGCGGTAACAATGCAGCGACACGCCCGACACGCCCGCGCGACGGCAATGATAGCGGAAAACATTGGCGCGATGGTTGGCGGGGTGCGTGGACAAATTCGGAAACAGCACGCCCGTGGTCGGCAGATGGCTCAAGACGGTTTCCAGCTTCCGGCTAATCGTGAACTGTGCCAGCGTGCCGGTTTTCTGCCGGAAATAGGAAAGTGTCCGGCTCTGCCAGTCAATGTCCTCGGCCTTGAAGTTCACGGCGTCGCTCTGTGCCGCGCCGGTTTCCCAAAGCAGTTCCAAAAACAATTTCCACTCGGCTTTCTTCTCCTTCGCCAAAAGGTTCTGGTGTTCGTCCAGCGTGATGCCGCGCCGGTCTTTGGGCTTATACTTCGGCCAAAGGTTCGGCGCGACAATCGGCAGGGCAATCCAGCCCGCGCTCAAGGCCAGATGATGCAGCCGTTTCAAGAAACAGATCGTGGACGGCTTGGCGTCTTTGAACACGGCAAAGAAATCATCCGCCGTCGTTTCCAAAAGTTTCTTGTGCCGCAGGCTGTTTAAGGTCGGTGACTTGAAAGCTGTGGCAAAACGTTCGCGGCTGCTTGCTCGGCCACGCGCCTGTAACTGGTGCATGACGGTTTGCCAGTTGCGTTCCACAAAGGCGGGGTCGCTGGCCGTGAGGTAGGCGCGGGCAAGGTGCAGGTTCAAGACCGGCTGTCGTTGCGCCTCGTTGCGGGCGTTAAGCAGACTGCGCGCCTCCGTCTCGTCCTTGGTGCGCAAACTGGTTTGCTTGCCAGTGGTGCTGTCTTGGCTGTAATATACGTCACCGCGCCGGAACAGGGTGTATTTTGTTTTCATGGGCATGGGTCTTAATCATGCACCAGTTACGTCGCGAACCGTTAAGGTGTCGTGGGCAGGTTTCAGCGGGATAGTGGCAGCGTAGTGGCGAATTGGGATTCAATCCGCCGTTAGACTGACAGTTCCACTGACAGTGGCCGTTCATCGCCTCAAGAAACCCTTTATTTATGCGGGCTTTGACAACTTGATGACAGATGAAACACA
>JBAXIY010000355.1:0-1314 GCA_037138135.1 Verrucomicrobiia bacterium | reverse complement strand
GTGTTGCTTCGGCAAGCATGCGGGGGCCGAAAAAACCTGCCGGCGAGCCCTCAGCGCGGCATCTGGCCGGCCGGTCGGCCCGATCGCGATATCACGCAGGCTGCCTCAGGTGGTATCGAGGGGAGACAGCGCCTGCTCGTAGTTCCAGGGTAACCACCTGGCTGGATGCTCCAGCGCTTCCTTGGCGTGGCGTTGGAGTTCATTGAGATAATCCAATGGATTGGCGGCGCAAAGTCGGCAGGTGTGGATCAAGCTCATGAACAGATCGCCCAGTCGGGCGCCGTTTTGAGTTTTGTAGCCCATCGAGTTTTTCCGGTGGAGAATGGCCATTTTGAGTGCGCGTTCGCAGATATTGTTATCCAGGGGCGCGCCGGCTTGGCGCAGGAATAGGGTCAAAGGGGCCCAGCGTTTGAGCATGTAGCCGAACGCCTGACCCAGTCCGGAGTTAGGTTCCACCAATTTCTGCTCCAACCGTTGGCTCATCCATTGGTGGAGTTGGTCCATGATTTTCTGACTGTGCTCCTGGTGGAACCGAAGCCGGGCTTCGGGCGAGAGCGCTGCTTTCTTGGCCTGCGCCTCGTGTTGGTAAACCTCGCCCAAACGTTCCAACACGTGCAGGCATTCCTGAGGGAAGTCTTGGGCCACGTCGACAAACTGCCTTCGGCCATGGCTCAAACAGTTGGCGAGGAGGCTCTGGAACTCCTTGGCGGGGTTGCGCGAGAGCGCGTCGCACATCTGGATGGGGGGTGAGGAGTCGGCGGCGCGGCGAGCGAGCAACTGGTCCAGGTTCTCGCCGGCGTGACGGTGTCCGGTAACGAACAGCGCTATCGTGTGGTCCTCCACCTCGGAGATGAGGCCGGTGGTGAAGATCCCGGTGCGCTCTGGCCTTTCAGCGGCGGGGCCAGCATCCCGGGCCAGGCTTTGCACCCGCATGGTGGTGTCGTCGTTGTGGATCACCTTACCTTGGGCGGCCAACGTGATCAGAGCCTCATGCACCGGTTCCAAAGCTTGACCCGCTTGGGCCATGAGTTCCCATTGCGTGGAGGCGGGCAGCCGCACGCCCAGGTCGACCTGCATTCGGTCCAGCCGGTAGTGGGGCAAGCCCGTGCCAAAGCGCAGATACCCGAGCATGGGGCCGACCTGCGGATCATATTTGCTCAGCCCCGCTTCCTTCGGTGCTGGAGCGGTGAAGAGCTGGCCGCAGAGGTGGCAGCGTAGCTTCTCCAGTTCGAAGCGGGTCGCCGCAAACAAGGGTTGGGCGGTAATGCGCACCAGTTGTCCGAGCTGTTTTAGCGCGTAGAGTTTGCCCTGTTT
>JBAXIY010000354.1:0-1318 GCA_037138135.1 Verrucomicrobiia bacterium | reverse complement strand
ATTTTCGGATGCGCGTGGCCGAGGATGGCCGGTCCCCACGTCAGCACATAATCAATCAACTCATTGCCGTCCACGTCCCAGACCTTGGAGCCGCTGGCCCGGTTGACGAAAAACGGATTGCCGCCCACCGCGCGAAAGGCGCGCACCGGCGAATTGACGCCGCCGGGAATGTATTTCAACGCCTCGGCAAAAAGCTGGTCAGATTTGACGCGATTCATGCGGATAAATTAACAATGAAGGAACGAAGAAACAACTAGGTTAGGCTTTGTTACTGAAAATTAAATGAATTGATGAAATGTGATATTGCCGAGTCGTCATGGAAGCCAGATGCCGACGTAGCCAAAACACGATAAATAGCTTTCGGTGTTATGACTATTCGCATCAGACATTGTATCTTCCCATGATCTCCTTCGTAAACAATGCGATAGCCTGGCGTGTCTCCATGTCCATCGGGCTCGCACGAAGTGACTGTGAATCCTTTCTGCTGAAGGAATTTCTTCAAGCTCTCAACTCGCTGCTCCACGCTCAAACTTGCTGCTTCTGGTGAAACCTCGCTGTAACTCAATCGCAGGTTGATGTCTCGTTGGGGAAGATTGCAATTCAGAGTCTGCCTCTGCATCGAAACACCTTGCAATGTGTCTGTCACGGTCTCATTGGTTGTGGCACATGGAAACTCAACAGATGCTCGTTTGTCGCTGGTGGATGCACGCTGCCACACATAGGACGGACGCAAATCGAGTGCGAAGTGAAGCAAGCTAAATACGACGACAAGCGGGGCCAAGACTGGCAACAGGCGCACCAGTTTTTTTTGACTCGCCCTTAAGCGCTCACGCTGCCGCCACGAAAAAACGGCTATCCATATTCCAAATCCGATGCTGATAAAATCATCTATGTGTTGGATGAAAAATGTATTCATAAATTAAAACTCCCAATCTAGTCTGTCCAAATGAGTTGCTGCCCGTTCCAGTTCACGGCGGCAACGGTAAGCGTGCCGGGAAATCCTGTCCACCGCATTTTCGCCGCCCAAAGCGCCGGAGGCGCGGCAGATAGTAGCCCACGGTGAAACCGTGGGTAAAAGGAAAAAACAAATCAAGCCCCGGCCGGGGCGAAAGAATATTTTGCGGTTGATTTTCTGTCGCCCCATCCGGGGCTTGAACCGCTTTGACCATCCTGCCCACGGTTGCACCGTGGGCTACTTTCTATCGTCGCTCCGCGACTAACTTCAAGTCCGGCCAAATGATTTGCTGTCCGTTCCAGTTCACGGCGGCAACGGTGCGGCCAACAAAATCCAGTCCACCGCATTTTCGCCGACTTTTTG
>JBAXIY010000353.1:0-1327 GCA_037138135.1 Verrucomicrobiia bacterium | reverse complement strand
GCCCGGGATTGGATCCAAGCCGAGGGCGCGGAACAAGGGGTTGGGGGACGGCTGTATCTGGTCGATGGTCATGTTCGGGTCTACCACGGCTCACAGACCAAGCTACCCCGCCATTACGTGGCGCGGCAACGGCTCTGCTGTCGCGCCACGACCGATTACTGGGTCAACCAGCCTGAGGGCAGTCCCCGCTTCAAAATCAACCAGGCGGTCGATCCCGGGATGATGGCGGTCCTCCGCGAGCAAATCGTCCCCCGGCTGGAAGCCGAGGTTCCCAACCAGCCCACGGCCGAGCCACTGCAGGCCGATCCCAAATTGGGTCGCTTTACGTTGGCCTTTGATCGCGAGGGCTACAGTCCGGACTTTCTCCGGGAGATGTGGGAAAAGCGCATGGCGTGCCAGACCTATCGCAAGCAACCCTATGAGCCCTGGCCCCAAGAGGAGTTTGCCGACACCCCCGTGCGGCTGAAGAACGGGACGACGGTGATCTGGAAGTTAGCCGAGCGCGGGGTTCTCTTAGGCGTAAAGGCCAGCGAACAGATCTGGGTGCGGGAAGTGCGCAAACTGACGGAACGCGGGCATCAAACCGCGGTGGTGGGGACCCACTATCGCGCCGCGGCAACGCAGATGGCGCAGGACCAATTCGGGCGGTGGTCTCAGGAAAACTTTTTCCATTATGCGGGTCCCAGCCTTGAGCTAGACCGGCTCATTGACTATCAGCTTGAGTCAGTGCCTGATACCGTCCAGGTGGTCAACCCGCAGTGGCGCCAACTCGACAGCCAAGTGCGTGCGCAGCGGGCCGTGCTGGCGCGAAAGAAAAACGATTTCGCGGCCTTGGTCCTCGCAGGCGAGATTGAAACCGACCACGGGCAAGAGTTCTTGCGCCGCAAGCAAGCGCTGCAGGGAGAGATCCAGCAGCCGGAAGCTCGAATCGCTGAGCTCAAAGGGCAGCGGCGGGAACAGGAGCGCAAAATCCCGTTCGCCAAACTCCCCGCGGCCGACCGGTTTGAGCAGTTATCCAACCGGAGCAAACACTTTATCGACACGATCAAAATTGTGGCCTACCGGGCGGAGACCGCCTTGGCCCACATTTTGCGGGAAAAAATCCCCGTTCACCACCAGGATGATGTGCGCAGCTTGGCGCGTCAGATCTTTAAAACGGAGGCCAACCTCATCCCGGATCCGCAAGCCAAGACGCTGACGGTGGAGATCCACGGCCTGAGTACGCCGCGCGATGATGTCGCCCTCGAGCATCTGTGCGCCGAACTGACCGAAACGGAAACGAATTATCCGGGAACCGAATTGCGCCTGATCTATCGAAAAGTATCCC
>JBAXIY010000352.1:0-1332 GCA_037138135.1 Verrucomicrobiia bacterium | reverse complement strand
CAGGGTGACTGCGGCAATTGCAAAGCAAACTACCGTTGCTGCCTTCCGGCCCTGGCGGGATTTGTAAGTCCACACTCCGCAGGCCCTGACGAAAATAATTTTGCGGCACGTCTGCCCGCCTTACAAGCAGAAACGCCGGACAACGAATTGTCCGGCGTTTTTTTTGTTGGCTTAAATTTTACAGATTGGTGCTGAGGTTCAGCGGCACGCCCGTGGTTGGCGCAGCGACATCAATCGGCGCGCCCGCGTTGAGCTGGGCGAGCACGGTGGCGGTGAGATCGTTGTCCGTGCTGGCAAAAACCACAACTTCTACCGACGCAGAGTTCATGACAAAGGAGTAGCCGCCGGCTTTGGCCTTCTCGGCCACAGCTTTCTGAATTTCGCCCACAAGGTTCGCGCTCATGCGCTGGCTTTGGTCAGCCAATTGGGCTTCAGCCTGACGTTGAAACTGTTCGATGGCCGCGCGGGAATTGCCGATTTCTTTCGCCTTGTCCGCCGTGGCCTGCTTGCGCTTGGTGCGTTCGTCGTTGGAAATAGCCGGGTCGCTGGCTTGATCGAGCAACTGTTTGTAGGCGGCCTGCGATTTTTCGAGGCCGTCCGCCATGTCCTTGATTTCCTTCCGCAATTCAGTCTTGCGGGTTTCAAGCGAGGCTTGCGCCAGCTTGGTCTTGTAATAGCCGTTAAACAACTTCTTCATGTCCACGCTGGCCACCTTGGTTTCGGCGCTGGCCGAGACAACCGTGACAACGAGCAGGGCAATCGTTAAAATGGATGTGCGTAAATTTTTCATGGCCGAAAATGAAAGCAGAAATCCGCCGCGACGCCAGCAAAAAATGTGGCATCGGTGTTAACCGATTGAAAATAAAACCGTCGGAACGATGATGAGATTTGGCGATGCAGGCGGTTTTGATTTTTGACACGCGCCCGGCACTGTTTATCCTCTTGTCATGCGCATCGTTCAAGTTCCGCTCGGCAACCGCAGCTACGCCATCAAGGTTGGGGGCGGTTTGCTGGCGCGGCTCGGCGTTGAGTGCGCGCAACTCAACCTCGGCCATCGATGCGCTGTTATCACAGATGGCAATGTCGGCAAAAAGTTTGCGCCGGCGGCGTTGAAGTCGTTGGCGGCCTCCGGCTTTCAACCTGTTCTCATCACGGTTCCCGCCGGAGAAAAATCCAAGCGCATCGCGATGGTTGAGAAATGCTACGACCAGTTGGCGGCGCACCGGTTGGAGCGAAAATCCTTCATCGTCGCCCTCGGCGGCGGGGTGGTCGGCGATCTCGCGGGCTTCGTGGCGGCGACGTATCTGCGCGGCATTCCGTTCGTGCAGGTGC
>JBAXIY010000351.1:0-1356 GCA_037138135.1 Verrucomicrobiia bacterium | reverse complement strand
CTAAATTTAGCCAAAAACAAGCAGAGAGCCTTATGTAAGTCATTGATTTTATCTATAAGCAACTGATTTTCGGTGTTATTAGTGTTTTGTAGGGCCATAATAGTTTGCACTACCTATTGCATATTTTTCCAGGCTGCGTTATTTTTTGCGTCATGTACATCCGTCGAACTCATACCAACAACTCGTCCACGGGCGAACGCTATTACACCTATCGCTTGGTGGCTAGCCAACGTGTGGATGGAAAACCGCGCCAGATGACCCTTTTAAATTTGGGTAGGCATTTCGCTGTTGATCAAGATTTGTGGGCTTCGCTTTGTGTGCGAATTGAGCAATTGCTGAGCCACCAAGTCGAGCTATTGCCTATCGAATTGCCGGCCGCCGTTGAAAAGTCGGCGCAACGCATTGCCGCTCAGCTCATAGCGCAACGGGCGGTCGTCAGCACAACACCGCTTGCGGATGTGGGTCATTCAGCCCCTGCTGAGTCGTCGGTCACGCCTGTAGAGTCGGTGCAGGCTGCGCCAGCCGATCTGCAATCTGTCGATGTGGACTCCCTGGAGTTGACCCGGCCCCGAAGCGCCGGCGTGGAACAGTTAGGGCTTTGGGCCATGCAACAATTGAATTTCCTCGAACTACTGGCCCATCTGGGCATCAATGGCCCACAAATCGCCGCGATAGTGGGTTCCATTATCGGTCGTATGGCCGGTGTGGGTTCGGAGTTGGCCACCCACAACTGGTTAACGAAGCAAAGCGCCCTGGGTGAGTTACTGGACGTTGACTATGAAAGCCTGCCCTTGATGACGATGTATCGGGCTGCGGATGCCTTGTGGAAACACAGCACCCAGATCGGGCAGACCTTATTCACGCGACTTACGGATTTGTTTGGTTTTTCGACCACCATCACCCTGTACGATCTCACCAATACCTATTTCGAAGGCGAAGTGCCGCACAATACGAAAGCCCGGCGTGGCCGCTCAAAAGAAAAGCGCACGGACTGTCCGCTGGTGACGCTGGGTTTAGTCCTGGACGGCAGCGGCTTTGTGCGCCGTTCCCAGACCTTTGCCGGTAATGTCAGCGAAGCGGGTACGCTGGAAACCATGCTCCAAGACCTGAATGCGCCGCCGGGCGCTTTGGTAGTAATGGATGCCGGTATCGCCACAGAGGCCAATATTCAATGGCTGCGCACAACCGGTTATGGTTATCTGGTGGTCAGCCGCGAGCGCTCGCGTCAATTCAATGGAGATGACGCTGTTTCGTTGGAAACCGCTGCCCGGGAAACGGTCCGCTGCCAAAAAGTAGTCGCCGAAGACGGGCAAGAAGTTCGGCTCTATTGTCATTCGTCCGGCCGTGAACAAAAGG
>JBAXIY010000350.1:0-1361 GCA_037138135.1 Verrucomicrobiia bacterium | reverse complement strand
GTGTGCGCATGGCCCAAGAATATTCCGGCAATTATTTTCGGCAGGCTTTTGAGATTTTGCCATCGGCTGGACGTTTGACTCGTTTTTTTAATAGCCCTTTGCTGGGGCTAGAAGGGGTATTAGCGCCCTCCAAACTGCCGGGAGGATCGCCGGCGCCCACCCGCCAAAACCAGGCCCGCTCAAGCCCTCCTAGAGTGTCAATAGTGCGTGTCTAAGTCGCTTATAGTAAACAACATACAAAGCATTCACTCGTCGGCTGTTCTGCTACATTAGCCGCATTATGATATCGACCTTCATTCAACGGTTTACTCAACTCTTTAATCCCGATCAATGCCAGCAGTTGGCCAAAGAACACGGCTGGCAAAAGCGCCGGGGTAAAATCCCCGCCTTCGAGTTTCTCCACTCGTCGGTATTGGGACAAAGCAGCGCTTTGGCTTTAACCCTCAATGCGCAAGCCACAAGCTTGACCCAAACCGTTTCCCGGCAAGCGGTGGACCAACGGTATACCGCTGCCGCCGTGGCTTTTTTCCAAGCCGCCTTTGCGCAAGGGCTGCAGGAAACCTTGAATTACCGGCTCGATTCCCCCATGTCCCTGTTGCTGCAGAAGGGCTTCGCCGCCATTCGCCTCTTCGACACCACCAGTTGCGAGTGCGCGCCCGCCCTCGCCACTATTTTCCCCGCCTGCGGTGGCGGCGGGAGCACGGCCGGCCTCAAAATATTGTTGAGCTACGAATATGGCTGCCGCCAACTACGGCCGCTGGCCGTGTTGCCGAGCAAACGCTCGGATCAAGGCTTGGCCGGCCTGGTGGCGCAGCACGTCGGGGCCAACGAACTGGGCATCTTCGACAAAGGCTTCTACAAAGCCGAGCCGCTGCGGTGCCTCCACCAGCGCGGCGGCTATTTCTTGGTGCCTTGGCCGCGCTCGGTGAGCGTGTGGGAAACCACCCCCGCCGGCGGGCGCCAACTGGTGGACGTGGCGGCGGAATTGCGCGCCACGATTGGGGAGAGCCGCGAATGGTCCGCGGTCGAATTGGGGCAGCAGGCGGACACCCGCTTGGGACCGGTACGCGTGCTGGCGTATCGGCTCGCGCCGGAAAGCGCGGCCCGTCACCGCGCTCAGGTGCGCGAGAAATGCCGCACCCACGGTCGCTTGCCGACCGCCCAAGCGCTCGAACTGGCCGGGTGGCTGATCCTGTTAACCAATGCCCCCGCCCAACGGCTGCCGCTGGCGGCGGCGGCTTACCTGTATCGCGTGCGCTGGCAGGTGGAATTGATTTTCAAGCAATGGAAAAGTGTGCTGCGGATTCACGTCCTGCCCAGTACGAATGAGTATCGGGTGCAGTGCGAGGTGTGGGCGCGGC
>JBAXIY010000349.1:0-1373 GCA_037138135.1 Verrucomicrobiia bacterium | reverse complement strand
GTCGGACATTCCGATGCCGTTTTTGAACGTCGAGACCGGCCATGAGTTTCCCGAGCTGCTGGAATTTCGCGATCGCCGCGCAAAGGAACTCGGCGCGAAGCTCACCGTCCGCACCGTGGATGAAGCCATCGCCAAAGGCCACGCGCATCCCGCGCCCGGCGAAATCAGCCGCAACAAGCTGCAAATCCCCGTGTTGCTCGGCGCGATTGAAGAATTTCAATTTGATTGCGCCATCGGCGGCGCGCGGCGCGACGAGGAAAAGGCCCGCGCTAAGGAACGTTTCTTCAGCTTCCGCGATTCGTTTGGCCAATGGGATCCGAAGAATCAGCGGCCGGAAATCTGGAATCTTTACAACGCCAAGCTGAACCCCGGCGAAAACATGCGCGTGTTCCCGCTCTCCAATTGGACCGAGATGGACGTTTGGGAATACATCAAAAAAGAGAAGCTCGAAGTGCCGAATATTTATTTCAGCCACGAGCGCGATTGTTTCTGGCGCGGCGGCCAATGGCTGCCCGTGCCGCCACCGCACACGGACACGACCAAGCCGGATCCATTTGCCGGTGCGCGCCCGAAAGCGAACGAGCCGATCAAGAAAATGGTTGTCCGCGTCCGCACGATTGCCGACATGATCAGCACCGGCATGATTGAATCCAAGACGGATACGATTGACGACATCATCGCCGAAGTCGCCGCCGCGCGCGTGACCGAACGTGGCACCCGCGCTGACGACAAAGCTTCCGAAGCCGCAATGGAAGACCGGAAAAAGGCAGGTTACTTCTAAGCAGATAGGAGATGGGAGATGGCAGATAGGATTGAAAATTTTGAGCAGTTGGAAGCATGGCGCACAGCAAGGGAACTTGTCCGGGCGGTTTATGGTTTCTTCCGGCGCAAACCGGCGGCGCTTGATTTTGGGTTGCGGGATCAGGTTCAACGAGCGGCGGTTTCCGCGATGACGAACATCGCCGAAGGATTTGAACGCGTTCATGCCGCCGAGAAATTACAGTTTTACAACGTAGCCCGTGCTTCCTGTGGCGAGGTGCGTTCGCTATCTTACGTCATGCTTGATGCGAGTTACATTTCTGAACAAGAACACAAAACATTGCTTGAACAAGTCGCCCAAACCGGCCGCTTGGTTTCCGGCCTGATTCGTTCCACCCGCGCGCGAGTCGCATAACCCTAACTTCCATCTGCCAACTCCCATCTCCAATTTTTAATGAGTTCCCCAACTTCCATCTCCGATCTGCCATCTGCCGCGCGGAGCGCTCATCCCATCGAACTTTTGCGCTTCAACACTTGCGGCAGTGTTGATGACGGTAAATCCACGCTCATCGGCCGGTTGCTTTACGATTCCAAATCGCTGATGGAAGATCAAA
>JBAXIY010000348.1:0-1394 GCA_037138135.1 Verrucomicrobiia bacterium | reverse complement strand
CCCAGAGGCCCGACGCCTGTTGTGCGCCGCCCAACTGCCTGCCGCTCTGCAAGCCGTGGAAGACAAGGTCATTCCCCGCAGTGACGCCACCGTGCCGCAACTGCGCGGCCTCTACGAACTGTGCCGCGAAGTGCCCGACTGGCGCAAGCGCAAGGGCCGCGACTACCCCTTGCCCTGCCTGCTGGCCATCATGGTGCTCGCCACCCTCAGCGGTGTTGTGCGCGGCCAGCGCGATCTGGCCGCTTTTGCCGCCAAGCTCACCAAAGCCCAACTGCGGGCGCTACGCAGTTACCGCAAACGTGGAGAAAAACACTACGAGTATCCGAAGGAAACCACCTTCCAGCGGGTACTCGCCGCCGTGGATGCCGCAAAATTCCAGAACATCCTCCTGCGATGGGAGGACGAATTGTTGGGTGCCAAGGAGCGCGAGGCGGACGAACTCGTCGCCATCGACGGCAAAGCCCAGTGCGGCAGCACCCCGCATGTGTGCGACGAGCAGAAAGCCCAGCTTGTCAGCGCCCTTTCCCTGCCCAGCGGCCGGGTGTTGGGGACCGTTAGCGTAGAGAAGAAAAGTAACGAGATCCCTGCCGCCCGCCAGTTGCTCGCCCAAATCGGCCCCTTGGATGGCAAGCTCGTCATGCTCGACGCCTTGCACACCAATCAAGCCACCTTGCGCCAAATTCACCAAGACAACGGCGCGGACTATCTGCTGCCAGTCAAGGGCAACCACGCCACGCTGGAGCTACTTGCCGCCACATGTCTGCCGCCGCCGCCAACAGCCGCCGCCACAGTATCTGCAAGTGCCAACCAGCCCCAGGCTGGCACTTTCCCCCTCAGGACGATGCCAACCGGAAACACTGCCACCGCCCCTGTGCGTTACCGCCGCCACCACGGACAAAAACAACCGTTCCCGAATCGAGCGGCGCAGCCTGCGCTGGATAAGTGCCGGGGCTGAAACCCTTTGCTGTGTGGGTGCCTGTTCGGTCCTTGAGGTCACCCGCGAAGTCACCTTCCTTGCCGGCAAGAACAAGGGCACCAACACACGAGAGCAAGTGCTCTACGTCAGCACGCACAAGCCCGATGCGGCGAAGGCTGACAAGTTGCTGGCGAAAATACGCGATTACTGGGGCATTGAGGGCGGACTGCACCAGCGCCTTGATGTGACCGCACGCGAGGATGAGAGTCGGGTGCGCAATCGCAACAGCCTGTTAGTGCTGGGCATGCTGCGCCGCACCTGCATGAGCATCTATGACGACTGGAGACGACGACGCAAAAACAAACGTCAATCAACCCTCAAGGACTTCCATGACAAGATGAGCGCATTCAATCAGCAACTAGCATTCAACCTGCTCACACCAAGCCCGCGATGACCCTCCGTGCAAAAATCCGCCCTG
>JBAXIY010000347.1:0-1407 GCA_037138135.1 Verrucomicrobiia bacterium | reverse complement strand
ACTTTCGCAATCATGTGGTAAGACTAGCCTTACTTTGGAAAGAATCAAGCTGTTTCCGCTCAGCGACGCTGACCGGCTTGACCGGTTTCTTGGATTGAGATTGCGATCGCGCGGCCCCAGAACCCGGCCGCAGCGCATAAAACTGCTTTGTCTCCGCGCTGGTCACGCGCCCCTGGTAATGTTTCTTGATGATGGCCTCCGAATTGCCGAACTGTTCCGCCGTCCGGCCATAGCTGCCCGTCAACCGGAAGTAATGCGAGATTGCCGTGTGCCGTAACACGTCCGACACCCACGGCCGCAGGTGCGGCTGTTCTTCCGTCTTGGTCCCGTAGCCGATGCTCAAGCGAATCTCGCGCAGGTCCGCTTCATACCCTGAGCGGTAAATGTCACCCACTTTTCGATACTGGTTTAGCCAAGCTTTCAGCGTTTTATCAATCACCACAATCCGACCCTTGCCGGTCTTGGTCTGCGCGCCCTTCAAACGAATCTCCCCGTCCTTCAGATTGACCTGATCCCATGTCAAGCGCGCCGCCTCAGTGGGGCGCAGTCCGCCGAACAAGCACAGCGCCACATAAGGCACCGACCGCCCTTTCTGGATCTTCTCTGCCGCCTGCAACAGCGCCCGGCATTCTTCCACCGGCAACACCACCGGTTCGTGATGATCGGCGGTGGCAAATCCCTCGATTTCTACCGCGTAGCAGGGATTGTTCACGGCCCAATGCCGTTTTCCCTTCATGCACCACAAAAAGAAACTGGAAAGAGCCCGGCGATCGGCGTCCTTGGTGATGACTGACACATTTCGGTTCGCCAGAAAATGCTCGATGTGATCGGGCAGCACATCGGTCACTCGCAGATTTCCCAGGTTGGTGACAAAGCGGGTTACCCGGTTGCGCAGGTTGTCCTTGGTCATGGGACGCAATTCCTGGGTGGTGGCCAGCCAGTCGGTAAAAGTCTTCAGTGCCTCATCCAAGCGTGGTGACTCCTTGACCGAGGCCGGCTTGCCCGTGCGCAGCCAGTGATCCACGGCGGTGATTAAATCCTCATCCCGCTCCAGCCGCTTGAAAGCGGCCTCGGCAACGCCAACCTGATTATCCGTCAGCCGCGTCGCCCGCAGCGCCGCTACGCCGTTGGCGGCATGGAATTCACCCTCCAATTCAGTGAACCGATACTGCGCTTCCTCAGCGCGGGCGAAGTTCTCGCGGATGCGATCCCCGTTGCGGCGGGTGCCGGTGACCCGCCAGCTGGGGGTGCCCGTTCGGGGATTGGTAAAGGGAAGAATCTTGAACCGAGCCTTCGGAGTTTTCATTGTGCCCCATTGTATCGGAAATTGAGAACACAGTCAACCGTATGGCAACCGTTTTTATTAAGTGATTATATGCCTTATATTACGATTATGTAAACAGTCCG
>JBAXIY010000346.1:0-1424 GCA_037138135.1 Verrucomicrobiia bacterium | reverse complement strand
GTGCCTTGCGATTCCAACTGCGGCGCAGTTGCCGCCAACCAGGTCCGCAGCCTTTCGTAGCAGCCCTTTAACACCTGCCACCACTCGGCTTTGACCGCCAGTTTGAGCGTGCGTTGGCGGCCGCTTTCAACCACTTTCGCCGCCAGGAACAAGAAGTTCCGCCGCGACTTGATGGCTTCGGTGTGATGCCCCGGATTCAATCCCATCAGCCGGGTGAACAGGCTCCACAGGTTGTAAGTCAGCAGCACCAGCCGGGCCGCCAGTTCCGTCACCACTGCTTTGCCACTGCAATAACCCCGAAAGCCCCACTGGTTCTTCAACTCGTCAAACACGTTCTCCGTGTCCGCCCGCTGCGCGTAGAGCAGCGCGACCTGTTCGCGCGTCGCCTCTCCCCGCTCCAGATTAGTCACATACACCGCCACCTCATCCTCGGGCGTATCCCAGAACAGATCCTGCGGGCTGGGGTTCGTTGGCTTGAGGGTGCGCATGATGACGATCCGCCGTTCCCGGCTCCAACCTTGCAGCCGCACCGTGGTCTCCGCAAACTGCTGGCAGCCGACCGTCGGTACCCCTTCCCACAAGGGCCACGGCACGCGGGCAATCGCCCGCCGCACATGGTTGGTCAGCTTGAGTTTGAAGAGATATTTCGGACGCTTTTTGCCTTCGATTTCGTGCCACGCCATGATTGCCTCCTGCCCAAAGCCCACATCCCCGCGATTAAGCCATAGTCGCTCGCGGATCGTCCGATTTGACCAGAGCTTTTCCATGGCGGGCTGCCAGTCGGTCGCACTGACGGTGTCGCCCGGACGCCATTCCAGATGCAGGCACAGCCGCGTGCGCGCCGCCACGCAGATCAGCGGATGATGGCTTTTGCGCCCGCGCTTGTGCGGGTTATAGCCCACGGCGGCGTCTTCCTGATGGCCGTAGCGCGTGTTCACCGTCGAATCCCAGTCGGCAATGAAGCGATCCGGCAGCGCCGCGTAAAGTTCGGTTTGCGGACGGTTCAGCCACTGGCGCAGATGTTCCCGGTCAAGTCCCTTGCCCAATCGGGGCAAGGCATCTTCGCCGCGCACCCGCTCCATCCCCATCAGCGTGGCCACCGCCGGGTCATTCATCACCCAGCGCACATGGCAAAACCGCTTGCCTTCCACCAGCGCCCCCAGCAGAAAACTGTGCAACACCTCGCGCACCGGCGCGGCATTGGGACTGGTGCGCACCACGGGACAATGATCGGCCAGCCGTTCAATAATCCCCAGATGTTTGAGAAATCCACTCCACGCGGCCAGGCCGCCGTAAGGCGTCAGCGCTTCATCCGTCCGCGTGATCGTGATTTTGCCAGGCAGCGTCTCCAACGATATCTCGTCCTTCCCTTCACCCGATAGGTGAACCGATACCAGCGATGCATAAGTGCTCATCGCCCCCTA
>JBAXIY010000345.1:0-1454 GCA_037138135.1 Verrucomicrobiia bacterium | reverse complement strand
CACAGTCGTCCCACGGGTTTGAGGGTTGAGGGGTAAAAAAGAGTTGGCTTGCCGCGTGTGAACCTGCCACAAGGCAGGGGATGAAAAAAACCACAACGCACAAGCCAACGCGGAGCAGCTTCTCGCTCCTGCACCAACTCTGCAATCTTATTCCGGCGCATCTGGTGCCCAAGCTCGCGCGGGACACCGGGGTCAGCAAACGCGCCCGGACGTTCACGCCTTGGGGTCATGTGGTGAGCTTGCTCTACGCCCAACTGACCCACGCCATCGGCCTCAACGATGTCTGCGATGCCCTGCGGCTGCACTCGGGCCCCCTCTCGGCGGTGCGTGGCGCGACCCCGCCCAGCAAGAATGCGCTTTCCACCGCCAATCGGGAACGCTCCGCCCAAATGGCCCAAGACCTCTTCTATGCCGTCCTCGGCCATCTGGAAAAACTCCACCCCGGTTTTGGCCGGGATCGCCGCCCACGCTTTGCCTTCCGTTTCAAACGCGTGATCCATCTGGTGGACGCCACCACCATTCAACTGGTCGCCCGCTGTCTGGACTGGGCCAAACATCGCCGCCGCAAAGCCGCCGCCAAGTGCCATCTCCGGCTCGACCTGCAAACCTTCCTGCCGCGCTTCGCCCTCGTGGACACCGCCGGCGAACACGAAAGCCTGCGCGCCCGCGAAGTGTGCGCGGGCGTGCGGGCCGGGGAGATTGTCATCTTTGACAAGGCTTACATGGACTTCACCCATCTGGCCGACCTGTCCGCCCGCGCCGTGTTTTGGGTCACCCGCGCCAAGGATAATCTTCGCTGCCGGGTCGTGCGCCGACTCCAACACGGTGCCGACGGAAACATCCTCCGGGACGATCTGATCGCCCTGACCAACCCGCCCGTCAAAAAAGTCTATCCGGTCGAGTTGCGGCGCGTCGTGGCTTGGGTCGAGGTGGACGGCGTGTGGCGGGAGATGGTCTTCCTGACGAACAACCTGGCATGGAGCGCCCAAACCATCGCCGACCTCTACCGCTGCCGCTGGAGCATCGAGGTGTTCTTCAAGCAGATCAAACAGACCCTCCAACTGGCAGACTTTCTGGGCAACTCCGCCAACGCGGTCCGCTGGCAGGTGTGGACGGCCCTGCTGACCTATGTGCTGTTGCGCTTCGCAGCCTGGTTGAGCCAGTGGGGGCACAGTTTCACCCGCCTCTTTGCCTTGCTGCGCTCGGCCCTGTGGCAAAAACTTGAACTGCGCAGCCTGCTGGAAGTCTATGGGACAGCCGGTGGTGGCGGTTGGTTTCTGGGCACGCCACAGCAAGCCTTTCTCGCCGGATTCAGTTGAGGCTATGGGATAGCCGGTTCGCATAATCACACAAAAAGCTCAGATATTCTTAAATCCAATTTCGTTCACGTCGTTCGTTTCCTTTGGAAATAACCCTCCGAAGGTCACGCTTCGAAGCACTGTGGTTTTTCACTG
>JBAXIY010000344.1:0-1489 GCA_037138135.1 Verrucomicrobiia bacterium | reverse complement strand
GCTGAAACCAGGTTAAACCCCTGACCGTAAGCCGGACCGTTCGCCACGCAGAAATTTGTGCCGCAATCTGCCAATTGTTTTTCCGCCGCGCGCAATGCTTCCGCGCGACCGCCGTTCGCCTCAAATTTCCAGCCGATGATTTTAGTTTTCGGAAACCAGCCGCGCAGCTCTGCGATAATTTTTGGCGTCGGCACCAACTCGACGAGCATGGCGCCCTGTCGAGTGGAAATCTTCTTGGAAGCTTTCAGTGCAGAAAATTCACCCGCTTTCGTTTCCTTAAAAACTTGTCCAAACGCGAAATCGCTCACCGCCGCCGCGTGAAAAATGGCGTCCACTTTTTTACCGGAAAATGCTTTTAGCTTCGCGCGCAAATCTGCGGTGGTGGAAAAGGTTTTCACCGACGATGCCTTGCGCTCGCCCGACCACGTTGCGGATTCGCCGATGAGCAATGTGACTTTATGACCGTGAGCCGTGAGAAAATTCGCCAACTCCGTGCCGAGTCGGCCCGTGGAAAAGTTCGTCAGCCGACGCACGTCGTCCAGCGGCTCGAATGTCGGCCCGGCGGTGACGATGCAGTTCATGGGGCGATGTTAAGCCTGCCGAGTGCAAATTGAAGCCAAAATTTCCGCCTCAATTTCGGGGAGTTGATTAATGAGCCGTTGCCGTTGCTGGCGGCGCCAGTTGGCTTTGTAAACTTTTCTGCAAGTCCAACATCGGCTGTTGGCCGACACGCACGAGGCCTTTGCTCGGATGATCCATGTCAATCGTGGCCCACAGCGCGCCGGAAATGATGAAAGCCAGCGACGTCGTCAGCAGAATGTTACGCTTCCCCACCAGTCCGCAGCCGTAACCGACCGAGGCCAGTGACACCAGCGAAGACGAGAGCAACAGCAGCAACAAAACCTCCGGCATGTGCCGCGAGGCGGCGGCCAGTCGCGCCGACTGCAAATCCATTACCTCATTGAACGGCGGCAACAGCACATTGGCCAGCGTGGGCTGGGCTTTGGATTCCGCCACCACAATCGCCCACATCTTGCCCTGCAACGTTTCGGCTTTTTTGGCGGCGGCCAACTGACCCGCCATGTCAGCGGCGTCGTAGAAAAGGATTCGCTGATCGGTATAGTCCGAAAGAATCTGGTGCAGCTTGGCGCGCGCGCCGTCCGGCAGCAGATCACAGCGCAACCATGCCGTGCCGATGGCGTTCGCTTCCGTCACGATCAATTGGACGCGATCATTGAAACGTCCCGCCGCGAGTGCAAAACTAAAACCCAGCAGCAACGCGAGCATGCCAAGCATCGCACCTTGAATAGTCGAAATCTGGTCAGGCAAATCTGTGCGGCGGCGACGGGCTTGTTTGCCAAAATAAAAACAAACCTCCAGCGTGGCCACCAGCCCGCCAAACAGGCTTATTGCCACCAGTGCATCAAGAAATGTAGAATGCGTGAGCATCTAAATCGTTTAGATCGTCACTCGCATCGTCCGCTTAAGC
>JBAXIY010000343.1:0-1492 GCA_037138135.1 Verrucomicrobiia bacterium | reverse complement strand
GCCAGCGACAAGATTTTTGCCGCGCTCGAATCAATGACCGGTTGTTCATTCATGCGCTCACATTACCCGACCGGCGAGGGATATGATTTGACGAAGGTCACACTTTTGACTGATTCATGCTGGCCGGAAAAACTTGGTTTCTTTTGACCTGCGTCAATTTTTTTTGCCGGATTGCGGCTAATCTATTGCCGCAATACAAATCAAATTTGACTACAACGAATTGACATTAACCAAAACCAGACTAAAACTCGCCTCATGAACTTCCGCACTGTATTCATTGCCATCATCATTGCCACCGGGCTGATCGTTTCGGCGTATCTCGTCAACTCGCAGCGACCGCGCATCGTTGTTGACCAGCCGAATGTGGCTTTCATCAAAGCCAGTGGTAAGTGCGCCGAGTGCCACCGCAACAATCAGTATTCCATCGTTCACGAATACGAGATGAGCAAGCACGCGCAGAAGGGCGTGACCTGCCTCGACTGCCATCAGGTGCTGACCGGCCAGACCGGCACGAACCACAACGGTTTCGTCATCAACAACGGCATCACCTCGGCCAACTGCCGTGCCTGCCACACGGCGGTCTATGAGCAGTTCGCCCGCAGCCGGCACGCCGCGCCATCGTGGGTGGCGGTCGTGGGTAACAAGGATTTTTCACCGGAGATGATTGAGCAGATGGAGAAGCTTCATCCCGGCTCAATGAAACGGGCGGCGCATCCGCTCACCAAACTGGAGGGCGAATCGTCTGCCAAGAGCGGTTGCATCACCTGTCACGCCATCGGCAAGCCGAACGCCGACGGCAGCATTGGCAACTGCACGCTCTGTCATACGCGGCACACTTCGTCCGTGGAAATCGCGCGTCTGCCCAGCACTTGCGGTCAATGCCATCTCGGCCCGGATCATTCACAGATTGAAATCTACACGCAATCCAAGCACGGCATCATGTTCGCCGCGCAGCAGAATCAATTGAACCTCAAAGCGCCGTCCGACAGTTTAACCACGAAGGACATGTTTATTCCAACCTGTGCGACGTGCCACATGAGCGGGTTAAATGGTCGCGGAGTCACGCATGATCCGTCGGAGCGCCTTTCGTATAATTTGTTCGCCGAGGTTTCACAACCGCGTCCGAATGCGGACCGGGCACAGGCCAAGATGAAGGACATCTGCCTGCAATGTCACACGCCGCCGCTGGTGGATCGCATCTATAAGGAAGGTGCCGCCGTCGTGGACGCGACGAATGAAAAAGTGCTCGCGGCGAAGTCCATCATGGATTCGCTCAAGGCCGACGGACTGATTTCAACGAACCCGTTTAGCCAGACGATTCAATTCACCTACTTTGACCTGTGGCATTACTACGGTCGCACGGCGAAACACGCCGCGTTCATGGGCGGAGCCGACTATGTGCAATGGCATGGCAACTATCCAATTCTCCAGCACACCGTCGAACTCAAGGAACAAGCCGCCCAACTCCGGAAGGAAAATGGAAAATAACTGG
>JBAXIY010000342.1:0-1517 GCA_037138135.1 Verrucomicrobiia bacterium | reverse complement strand
CGCTCCAAGTGACTGTTGCGGCGGGGGCGAATTGGGTGAGGAAAAGACCGGTCAAAAGCAGGGCTGGCAACCGGGGGAACGGGAGTTTGGTTCTCATGAGTTGGATGTTCGTTTATGGTTTGTTTTTTGTTGGTTCACGGAAAAGTCTACCATCTCCCCGGCTGACGACTAGCTACTCAATTGAGTAGGTCTTGCCGGTCGGCAGCCCCGGCGCCAGGCGGGCCACCCAGCGGACCTCACTACCGGAAATATTGCACGATGGCCTCCCCCCGGGAGCGGACATGGAGCTTGCTGTAGATGTGCTTGAGATGAAACCGCACGGTGTCGAAGCTCACGGCCAACTTATCGGCGATCTCTTTGGTAACGAA
Organism: Verrucomicrobiia bacterium; assembly: GCA_037138135.1. Classification (GTDB taxonomy): domain Bacteria; phylum Verrucomicrobiota; class Verrucomicrobiia; order Limisphaerales; family UBA11358; genus UBA11358. Next base: position 1,149 of record JBAXIY010000342.1, on the reverse strand, counting down.
GCCCTGCGCCAATAAATCGAGCACCTCCTCCTCGCGCCCGGTCAGGCGTTGTGCCGTCGCGGTCTCGGAACTCTCTTTCCGAAATGACTGCACAACTTTGCGGGCAATCTCTCCAGTCATGGGCGCTCCTCCCTGATGCACTTCGAGAATGGCCTGGCGAATCTCCGCTGGCGTGCTGCGCTTGAGCAAGTAGCCGCTGGCCCCCGCTTCCAGCGCCCGGAACACCTGCTCGTTATCGCCGTAAACGGTGAAGATCAGCACCTGCGTCGCGGGCAGCGCCCGCTTGAGCCACGCGGTGCATTCGATACCCGACACGTCCGGCAAACGGATATCCATAATCACCACCTCCGGGCGGTGCTGCGGGAGCATCTCCAACGCGGTCTTGCCATTCGGAAAACTGCAGACAAACCGCATTCCGCTGGCGTGCCCGACGATCCGCTCCAACGTGCCGCGGATCTCATCATTGTCCTCGACAATGGCCACGCGGATCGGGCTGCCCGCCGGGCGGCCTTCTGGCAGAACACTCATCGTTGTTGCTTCCTGATTCACGTATAACTTTCGCCCTGCTCCTTTTGGTCGCCAGCCAAGCTTCCCTCCAGATAAAGGTTTCTCCACAATATCTACCCGATTCGCTGGCGTGCGTATAGCTACTCAATTGAGTAGGGAAACCCGGCGAACGCCCCCTAGCTTGAGCGGCGGCGCTTCATGATACGTTGGCTGCGAATTGACGACCGGCGAATTGGGTGGCCAATGAGCCAAACAGTCCCTGAACCAAATACCAGCCGAAGTCATCTGTTCACTGAATAAACCTTCAAGCGCGCCGAGTAGGCCCATTGCGCCAACTCACCGCACCCTCATCGGCCATCCAGAGAGGTGGTTTTATTCGACTTGAGGTGCTTGTCCAGGAAGTCGAGAACTACCAGCCGCAAATCTGTCTTCGTTGATTGCAAGTCAAACGTATGCGGCGCGCCCGGCAGAATGACCAGATCGTCTGCCACGCCCGCAGCTTTCAGCGCCGCCGCAAGCCGCTCACTCTGCTTGGGATCGACCGTTGTGTCCGCCGTGCCGTGCAACTGCAGGAATGGCGGTTTTTCTCATGGTCAAATCAAGGTTGTGGAACGGCGTGGCCGGCTGGCCAGCTTGGTTGAA
>JBAXIY010000341.1:0-1522 GCA_037138135.1 Verrucomicrobiia bacterium | reverse complement strand
GATCCGTCGCATCCCACGGCCGTCAATTTTCTGCTGACCGGCACGCTCACGCTTTATAACTCGGTGAAACTTAAAGCGGATATATTTATCGGCCTCAACAATGCCGGTCGTCCGCCCGTCCAAATCTTTTTGTTGGCCGATGCCCCGACCAAGATTTTGAATCAAGCCACCGATCCGGTGCTGACCATTGCGGGCGTATTGCAACTGGGCTTTGTGGACAATTCGGGCAATGACATTGTGCCGACCGGTGCGAACACCAGTTCCATTGCAGGCGTTTATTTAAGCATTCAAGGCTACGAAGCAATCAGTTTGCCGGCCACCTCGCTGGCCATCACCGAAACGGGCCATATCAAGTTCACGGTCGTGCACACGCTCACGACCACGCTGGCGAAACTCGATTTCAGCGGCAATTTAAGTGTCACTTACCTCGGCGATTTGGGCACCGCTACCGGCGAAGTCGTGGTCGATTTCACTGGCTTCAACGGCACGCCGAGTGCGCCGCTGGCAATTTACGGCGCGTTAAATTTGCAGACGGGCAGTGCCTTCACGCAATTGGAAGCGGTGGGGCTTTATCTGGTCGGTGACGCTACGTTCGAATTCAACAGCTCGGCGGCCACGCACACCGTGACGCTCACCGATGCGACCGATCCGCTACATCCCATCACAACCAACATCGCGCTCGCGCCACGGAGTTTTGGAATCGCGGTTGGTGGCAGTCTGGCTTACGAAGTTGGCACGGACACGCTCTTGAACATGCAAGGCGACTTTGTTTTGAACATTAGCGCCGCCAACGGTCTGACGCTGTATGCCAGTTTGACCGACGTGTTCATCGGCGATTCCGCTTCGCCTTTCTTTGATTTTTCTGGAACCGGTTTGTTCGTCATCAACGCTCAAGGCTTTGCCGCTGAAATAAATTTAATTCTCGCTGCTGGTTCGCCTGTCACCTTTGCGGGCGGCATGTCGTTGACGGGAAATTTCACACTCATTGTGAATACGACGTCGGCGGACGTGACCTTCGATATTCCCAGCAGCCTGCCGCCGATTTCCGTTTACGACCAAGATGGGAATGTGATTGCGACGCTGACCACCGTCACGATTCCGCGTGGACCGCCGCAAGGATTAGCTGATGCCACGGGCGCGTTCGCGACCATCGGCGCCACTGGCCCGTATCTGGTAATTGTCGGTAGCGGCACGCTGAATGTTTTCTCCGGCCTTTTGATGAGCGGTTATTTCCGCCTCGAATTGAGTGACAGCGCTTCTGGTCTGCAAGTTTCGATGGCGGTGAATATGACCGCGACCATCGCTAGCGCGACACAGTCGTTGACCGGCGCTTTCCAAATCAGCAATGACGGCGTGGCCGCGTTGCTGACGGTGAATGCCGGCGGTGGCATCACTTCAAATCTCGGTGTGGGCATCACGCTCACAATCAATTCGCAACTCGCCATCAACACAACTTCCGCTGACGTGACCAGTATTGGCGGCATTGATTTGGCGGATGACCACGGCAATCCTATCACCGTGG
>JBAXIY010000340.1:0-1554 GCA_037138135.1 Verrucomicrobiia bacterium | reverse complement strand
TGGGGCGGCCCACGGTGGAGAGCGACCCGCTCTTTGCGCGCGGTTTTGGTCTGACGTATGCCGGGGGCGACCAAAAGTCTCCTGGGCAAATGAATACGGCTGCCGCCAAATAACGATGGTCGATACGCTTCGCGCCATCGCGAAAATTACATCACTCTGACTAGGTATGATCCTCGCAGGCGACATCGGCGGGACTTCAACCCGCTTGGGTCTCTTTGAGTGGGTTGGCGGACAGCTGCGAATCGTGGCAGAGCACACACGCCCTAGCCGAAACTACCCGGGCTTGGAACATATTGTCGCGGAGTTCATAACTGGCCTCCGAATTGATATTCAGCGGGCATGCTTTGGAATTGCCGGACCGGTATTGAATGGCGTTGTGCGAACACCTAATCTTCCTTGGCTTGTGGATTCCCGAAACTTGGCCAGCGTGCTGGCGTTGGATCGTGTAACCCTTTTGAATGATCTTGAAGCCAATGCGTATGGCATTGATCGGCTTGCCCCAGACCAGACCGTGACTCTCAATGCCGGCGATTCTGATGCCGTTGGTAATATCGCCGTCATTTCGGCCGGCACCGGCCTCGGAGAAGCCGGATTGTTTTGGGACGGCCGGGAGCACCACCCTTTCGCGTGTGAAGGCGGGCATGCGGATTTCGCACCCGGCAACGAACTGGAGATGGAGTTGTTGATATATTTGCGCGGAATTTTCGGCCACGTGAGCTGGGAACGAGTGCTCTCCGGGCCGGGCTTGCACAATATTTACAATTTTCTGCAAGCCACCCGCCCCAGCCATGAATCATCGCCGATCACCGACGACTTGCGCTGCGCGGATCCGGCGATGGTCATTTCCCAGGCCGCGCTGGCGGGGCGCTGTGCCCGATGCGCTGATGCGCTTGAAATCTTCGTGTCTCTTTACGGCGCGGCCGCCGGCAACCTGGCTTTGAAGATGATGGCGTGCGGCGGTCTGTATCTAGGCGGCGGCATCGCCCCGAAAATCATCAAGCAGCTTGTCGGGCCTGGCTTCATGCGGGCCTTTGTGGCCAAGGGCAGAATGCAGCCGCTGATGGAGAGCATACCCGTGCGGGTCTTGATGAATGACCGGGTGGCCCTCTGGGGTGCAGCACAATTTGCAACGCGATCGGCCAGTAAAGCAATGTCGTATCCGGTCTGATCTGCCCAAACACCGCTGGCGGTGCTATTTCAATTGGATGATGCCGCGTTGCAGTGCCACGGTGACCGCTTCCGTTCGATCCGCCACGTGCAGTTTGCCGAGGATGTGTTTCAAGTGGTCCTTGACCGTGTGCTCGGTGATTTTGAGCACATCGCCAATTTCCTTGTTGGCCAGCCCCTTGGAGATTTGCTGGAGAACTTCCAATTCCCGCGCCGTGAGTTCTTCAAACATTTTCCGGGAGGCCAGGCGGGCGGATATTTCCCTGGGAATCCATTTTTGCCCGGCGGCCACGGCGCGCAAAGCGGGAATCAGCTCCACTCCGGTGGCGTTCTTCAACACATAGCCCTGCGCGCCGGATTGAATGGCGCGATGAATATCGGTGTCGC
>JBAXIY010000339.1:0-1559 GCA_037138135.1 Verrucomicrobiia bacterium | reverse complement strand
CTAACCATTACCCACAATGGGGACTCCTATCTGGCTGCTGAAACAATTGCCACATACGGGTCATCGCCTCGAGTTGGAGCAAGCCGCGCCAGAGTGTCATGGGGCCCGGCTCACCGTCCTGCTTGCGTGCCAGAAACCCGCCCAGTTGGGCCATCCAGCGCACGGCTTGGCGCACCCCGGGCGGGTGCGCGGGCGGGGTGGTTTGGTGGAGGAAATAACAGCACAAGGCCTGCCACTGGGCCGTCGGCAACCAGTTGCTGATCGGATCCTCCGGCAGGTCCCGCCCCGCTTTACACAAGGCCAAAATGCGCCACGCCACCACCAGATCAATGGCTAACACCCGCTCCAAACGCCGTGCCGTTTCCAACTGCCGTTGCTCAATCTGGCAGCCACTTTTGAGCACTTTATGGAGCACTTCGATCTGCCAGCGCTGGGCATACCAACTCACTTTTTCCACGGCCGCACGCGCGTCGGTTACCGGCAGCGTGGTCAGGAGCCGCCACAGAATCGGAGCCGTGCCCTTGGGCGCCGAAATTTCCTTTGCTTCAATGGCCCAGACCGATAGCGAGGCCGGGTCCGGGTGGCTGCCGGGAGCTTGCAGTTGCACCTTGCAGAAGCGAATGTGCAACCGGGCCACCCGGCTGGGTTGGTCGCCCTTGCGGCCCACCCGCACTGTGAGCTTCGCCGCCAGGCGCTGCCGCCGGACGGTCGCCCACAGCGAGGTCTCTCGATCGGCCAACTGGCGATCATGCCGGGCGCGCACCAGTAGCTCCACGCGCGCTGATTCGGGAGCCTGCAGGGCTTGGGCAAACAGGTCATAGAGGTCGCCCTCCCGGTCAGCCACATTGACCAATTGCGTTTGCGGACAGGCAGGCGCCAACGCCTGGCAGGCTGTCAGGCTTTCCACCCATTTGTAACTCTCTTTGTCGGCCAGCTTTCGTTGATGGCGGTGGACGCTCACTTTCTGACCTGGCCGCACCCGGACCGCGCTGTGCAGAAAACCCAGCGGCTGGCCGGTTGGCGTGAGGGCCAGCGTCGAGTGCAGAAAAAACCCGATGATCTTGGCCGAGGGCGACCCCAGCGGTCCCAGCCCTTGGGTTTTGGGGTGGGTGGAGTAATTGAGAGCGGTCGTGTCCTGCACGGCCAGCACCACGGGGTGCGCCCGCACCCGCTCCAGCGTGGCTTGCTGGTGCGCTTGCCGGATGCTACCCGGGTCGATTCGGTCATTGGCCAGAAACCGATAAGCCCCTTTGGCTTCCGCCCAGACAGCACAAGCTTGGGGAATCGAGGCCGTCGGCTTTTGGGCAAAGGCCGTGGTGATCCGCTGCAGACGCCAGCGGTGACGCTCATCCGGCAAGGCGACCTGCGCAAACTCTTCAATCACCCAGTCCGCTGCTTGCGTGGGCAAAGGCTTCAACGTGGCTAAACGATCCGGCGTTTCTTTCCGAGGTGCATGCATTTTCATAGGGCACGTCGGTGAGGAACCGTGGTTTATTTATCACCTTTAAAGTACTGCCCCAATGAGGGGTTGCAACCCAAAAATTGTGGGCAATGGTTAG
>JBAXIY010000338.1:0-1564 GCA_037138135.1 Verrucomicrobiia bacterium | reverse complement strand
CGTGCCAGTGTTTTTTGAGCGCGGCCAACTCGGCATCCACACGCGAAGCATCGGCGTATTGAGCGGTAATTTTTTTGCCCAGAGTTTCCGCACGACCGATGCCAAGTAAAACCAACACATCGGCGGAAGCGCCGGGTGCGAGCGTGATGCGGCTTTGAATCGCGCCACAGGTGTTGTCGGAAAAGCCGTCGCTGTTCACGCACGCGCCTTTGACCAGCGCCGCCGGATTATGAAATCCACCGTAAGTGCCGAGAAACTTTTCGCGGTCGCAATCGTGTCCAACGATCTCGCCGCCGCGCTGCGTCATCCACCAGTGACGAGACTGGTCGCGGTTGGCAAAGTTGTCCGGATCTTCGGGCAACCGTCCGCATGAAGACGCAGCGATGAAGCCGTCCTGCCAGCGAGCCTCGCCAATGTATTGGGTGTATTGCAAGTTGAGCGTGTCGTTGACGAGATTCCATTCGGTGGTGAATTCACAGAACGAAAACACATCAAGCGTGCGGGCCGCGCTGCTGGTGTTCGTCACGCGCAACCGCCAGATTTCGTGCTCGGCCTCCAGCGGGATAAAATAGAGCGATTCGCTTTGGATGCCGGAATACTCACTGGTGATTCGCGCGTAGCCCGGACCGAAGCGGGTTTCCGTGTTGTAGCGGTCTAGCGGTTTCGCCGTCGCTTGCCACGCCGCGCTCCAGAAATCACCGCTCGCCGTGTCCCGAATGTAGAATTGCCTTCCGGGCAAATCCATCGGGACGCTGTTGTAGCGGTGTCGGAGAATGCGGCCCTCGGCGGGTGAGCGGGTGAAACTGTAGCCGCCTGCGCCGGCGGTGATGATGCCGCCGTATTTGCGCGAGCCGAGGTAATTGGACCACGCCCGGGGCGTGTCCGGCCGCTCGATCACGTATTCCCGGTTCGGGCCGTCAAAAAATCCGTAGCGCATGAGGTTGGTTTTTGTTTGGTGTTGACATAATTATTATGCGCATAATAGAATCATCGGCAAATGAACCGCAACCAAAATTTGAGCGCCGCTTCGAAGCGCGGTTTGGGTTTGCGGGTGACGGTCGCGGGCCTTGCTGCCATCATGGCCGCACAATCATGAAACGCACAAAAACATTTCGCAAACCTTCGGCCACGCAGGACGATGTCGCCCGGCAGGCGGGGGTGTCCCAGGCCGTGGTGAGCGCGGTGCTGGGCGGACGCACGGGCAAGATCGGCGCGTCGGAGAAGCTACAGAAGAAGATTCTCGCCGCCGCCGCAAGGCTGGGTTATCGCACGGACAGCAGCGCGCGCGCGATGGCGATGCGACGGTTTTACAATCTGGGTTATTTCACTGCCAATGTGGCGCAGGCCGTGGAGCAAGATCGCCCCGAGTTTCGTGCCGGAGTTTATGACACCGCTGCGGCGCACGGTTATCATGTGACGATGGTGCGTTTGCCCTCCCGCCCGACGGCGGACACCAATCCGATTCCCCAGGTGTTTCGCGAGGCGCACTTGGACGGCCTGATCATCAACCATGTTTCGCTGCTGACGCCCGAATTGGAAAAAGTGGTGGCCGCGAGCGGATTGC
>JBAXIY010000337.1:0-1581 GCA_037138135.1 Verrucomicrobiia bacterium | reverse complement strand
TTGCATCCCGCAACGATTTCATCAGCCTTTTTGTGGCTGACACCTTCGTAAAATTTTTCGCCGACCATCATCACCGGCGCGGTGCCACAGCTCGCGAGGCATTCAACAAATTCAACGGTGAACTTCCCGTCTTTCGTCGTTTGCGGGCCGTGCTTGTGCGCGTCCAGACCGAGCTTATCGCAAAAATGATGATGCAATTCATACGCGCCGCCGAGCGCGCAGCTCAGCGTGCGGCAAACTTTGATCGCGTATTTTCCCTGCGGCTCCTGCCGGAGCATCGGATAAAACGTCAGGATCTCAAAAACGTTGATCGGCTGGAGTTCCAGCTTCTTCGCGGTCCATTGCACGGCGTCGGATGAAATCCAGCCGAATTTTTCCTGGATGGCGTGCAGCACCATGAGCGATGCGGCGCGTTTCACCGGATAGTGCGAGATCAACTCGTTTACTTCCGCTTCAAGTTCAGGTGTAGCTTGGAAACTCATTGGTCGCTTTCGCTCCGTGTCATCGGTCGCTTTCTCCCATCACAAAGTCGAGTGAACCTAGCACGACGGGCACGTCGCTAATCATACAGCCGGGCAGCAATTCACCAAGAATGCTCAAATTGATGAATGAGGGCGCGCGGATCTTCAGGCGATTCGGCGTGCCGCCGCCCTTGCTGTTAATGTAAAAACCCAGTTCGCCCTTCGGATTTTCATGGCCGAAATACGTTTCACCGGGCGGACAATTGACGCCTTCAGTCACGAGCATGAACTGGTGAATCAGCTCTTCCATGCTCGACAACACTTTCTGTTTGGAAGGCAGCGTAATCTTGCCGTCCTGAATGCTGACGGGCTCGTGCGACTTGTTTTCAGCGCCACCAGGAATCTTATCACAGCACTGCTCCAAAATGCGCATGCTCTGCTTCATCTCTTCCATGCGGACGAGATAACGATCATAACAATCGCCAACGGAGCCAAGGGCCACGTCGAAATCCAAATCTTTGTAGCAAAGATACGGCTGGTTTTTACGCAGGTCGAAATTTACGCCACTGCCACGCAAATTGGGACCACTCAAACCGTAATCAATCGCCATCTCTTTCGAAACGACACCGAGATCGCGCAGACGATCCACCCAGATGCGATTGCGCGTGAGCAAGGTGTTCGCTTCGTCGAGCGCCACGGCAAATTCTTTCAGGAACACGCGGATCATGTCCACCCAGTTGGGCGGGACATCCCGCATCAAACCACCGATGCGCGTGTAGCTGTTCGTCAAACGCGCGCCGCTCGCAGCTTCAGCGATGTTATAAATTTTTTCGCGCTCGGTAAACGTGAGCAAGAAAACGGTGACAGCGCCGGTGTCCATCGCGAAGGCGCCGAGGCCCAGCAAATGTGAGGAAATACGGGCCAATTCGCAGCACATCACGCGGATGTATTGGCAGCGCGGCGGCAATTTGTCGTGGATACCAAGCAGTTTTTCCACCGCCAGCGCGTAGGCAACGTTGCTGGCCAGCGGCGCAAGGTAATCCAGCCGATCCGTGTAAGGGATGAACTGGGTGTAGGTCATGTTCTCGGCGATTTTTTCGTCGCCGCGATGCAGATAACC
>JBAXIY010000336.1:0-1588 GCA_037138135.1 Verrucomicrobiia bacterium | reverse complement strand
CTCGAAGCCGCCATCGCCGAATACCAGAAGCTCGGCGTGAAGAAATTTGCCGCCGGCGACGCCATCAACCTCGGCGCGCTGGTGGAATTGGAACACGGCGGCGAAAGTTCCCTTTACTTTGTCGGCCCGCGCGCGGGCGGCACCGAAGTGATCCACGACAAAAAAGAAATCCTCGTCATTACCCCGCAATCGCCGCTCGGCGAACAGCTCATCGGCAAGCAAGCCGGCGAGCAGCCGCAACTCAACTTCGGCGGCGCGAAACAGGCGGCGAAGATTCTGAAGGTGGAATAACTGAACTCACTTCGCGCGGCGAAAATTCACTTTGCGCGGGCATCGGCTCAGTTTTGCGCGGGTGAAATCCCCTCTGCGCGGCCACTTTTCACTTTGCGCGACGAAAATCCGCTTTGCGCGGGCCAACTCCCACTTTGCGCGGACCAGTTTTATGCTCGCGCGGGCAAAATCCACTTTGCGCGCTGAAAAACCCGTTTGCGCGGCCATTTTTCACTTTGCGCGGGCGGTTTTGCTACCTAATTGCCTAGTTTTTGGACAAAACCAGCTCTTTACCGGCCTGCGACACCGTCGTAACCCGCTAAAAAGCCACAGAGGCACCGAGCACATAGAGGTTCAGATTCCACCTCTGTGCCCTCGGTGTCTCTGTGGCTAAATATAGCTTGAACCTTTATTTCACTTTTGGATAATCGCCCTACTTCCGGTTGTTCAGGGAAGGGAAACAGAAACCAAGCAACCAAATAGAAAGGAATACTATCATGGACCTACACGCAACTAGTCTGCTCGCTACGTTCAAAACCGCATCCGCATTTGGCGTGAAATACGCCACGGATTTTCCGGCCGCCAGCATCGGCGGACAACAATTCGCCATCATCACCGCCGCCGTGCCTGCCGCCTCCACACTGGCGCAAGCCCAAGTCTCCGGCGGCAACCAGTTGAAGGCCGGCGTCAAATCCAAAGCCGTCGCCTACAAACTGCTGCATGACGATATGCTTGCCATCAGCAACGCCGCGCAAACGCTCGTGTTGCTCGGCACCGCCGGACTCGATGGCAAATTCCACCTGCCCCGCAATCACGGAGCACAAGACACGCTCAACGCCGCTCGCGCCTTCAAGGCCGATGCCGCTGCGTTCAGCGCCGCGCTGATTGGGCTTGGCCTCGACGCCAACTTCATCACCAACCTCGACACGCATATCACCGACTATGAAGCCGCCATCTCGGCGAAGGGTGCGGGACAAGTTGCCCAAGGCGGTGCCACCGGCGGCATTGACGACACCACCCACAAAGCCGCCATCGCCCTGCACGTGGTGGATACTGTCGTGCGCAACAAATATAAAAACGACGCCGCCAAACTGGCCGAATGGGCCATCGCCAGCCACGTGGAAAAACACACACCCGTGCCGCACGCCAAACCCGCACCAACCCCACCAGCGCCTTAAACGAACATCGCCTTTGCTGGCGGCAAATCATTCCACTATTTCATCCAAAACAAATGCTGGACAATGATTTGCCGCCCGCTCAACCTCCAATTCATGAAAAAGGATAGGCTACACAGGGCGTCATCCATTATCTGTTAGGC
>JBAXIY010000335.1:0-1597 GCA_037138135.1 Verrucomicrobiia bacterium | reverse complement strand
TTTCATTTGTTATACCATGATTTGCTTGTTTATGCAAATCACACGACAATCTGTGAAAATCTGTGGCCAATAACTTTTGTGAATTCACCTGCCGAACAAGCCAAGTTCATACGCGATTCAATTCCCGCCGGCGGTTTGTTTGCCGGCATGGAATGGAAGATTTCTCCCGTGTCGTTTCCACTCGGAGAAAACCTGGCGCAGGAAATCGAGTCGCTCGGCCGCGTGTTGCTGCAATTTTATCGCGCGATCAATCTACTTTACCGCAAGAGCGTCGAGGGCAAGCAGCCGGAATGGGTCGCGCGCTGGCTCGACCTCGGCAAGCCACGCGAGTTGATCGAGCTTCAGCGTTCCGTTGCTTTCAAAAATGAAATTCCGCGCGTCATCCGCCCGGATATTTTGCTAACGGAAAATGGTTTTAGTATTACCGAACTGGATTCCGTGCCGGGCGGTATTGGACTCACCGGATGGCTCAACCAAACTTACTCGAATACTGGCGCGTCAGTTCTTGGCGGCGCGGATGGAATGGTTCGCGGGTTTGAATCCATATTTGGCGATGCGAAGCAGGTTCAAATCGTCGTTTCGGAAGAAGCGGCAACTTACAAACCGGAGATGACGTGGATTGCCGATCAGATCGGTAATTCAAAATTCAAAATTCAAAATTCAAAATTTGAAGACTTCGCCGAGGGCGGTGCGGTTTATCGCTTCTTTGAATTGTTCGATTTGCCCAATGTTGCCAATGCAAAGCAAATTTTTGAACTCGCGGCGGAAAAGAAGATTCGGCTTACTCCGCCGCCTAAACCGCTCTTCGAGGAGAAGATGCTGTTCGCACTTTTGTGGAATCGGAATCTTCAAAATTTCTGGAGGCAGGAATTGGGCGAAGGTTTTCTGGCTCGGCTAAAAAAAATTATTCCCTACACCTGGCTCGTAGATCCGACGCCGTTGCCACCGCACGCGGCGCTTCCGGAACTGAACCTCACGGATTGGTCGCAGCTCAAGGCGCTGTCGCAGAAAGAACGCGATTTGATTTTGAAAGTATCGGGCTTCTCGGAAAATGCCTGGGGCGCGCGCGGGGTTTTTCTTGGCAGCGATTTGTCGGGCGCAGACTGGAGTGCGGCGGTGGACGCGGCGCTGAAAAATTTCGAAACCTCACCGAGCGTGTTGCAGCGGTTCCACAAGCCGTCGCAAGTGGAGACGAGCTGGTTTGATTTTACCAAGAATGAAGTCGTGCCGATGAAAGGCCGCGCGCGTCTGTGTCCGTATTATTTTGTTTCCGGCGAAGGCGATGCCGCACGGCCTACACTGGGTGGTGTGCTGGCGACGATTGTGCCGGCGGATAAAAAAATCGTCCACGGCATGACGGACGCGGTGTTGGCGCCGTGTTCCACCTGAAATAAAAAAAGCCGCCGGATTGCTCCAGCGGCTTTGGTCTTTAAATCGTAAATCGGCAATCGCCAATCTTAAATCAGTAAGCGGCTTGCGCACCCTTGATGTTCTTCTTGCCCATCCACGGCATGAGCGCGCGGAGTTTGGCGCCGGTCTTCTCGATTGGATGCTGTTCACCCTTCTTGAGAAGCGCGTTATAGCGTTTGTAGCCGCC
>JBAXIY010000334.1:0-1600 GCA_037138135.1 Verrucomicrobiia bacterium | reverse complement strand
CGGCGCGTTTTTGAATCAATGACCTTGTGGGCGGATTAATTACGCTACAAGGTTAGCGGGCATTGTTATGTTTTGTTTATGTTTTAGTGTGCCGGATTTCTGTTTTTGATTGGCTGCCCGGCGCCGGCGGCACTGGGCAAGTTTTTTGGTGCGACGTTGGTCGACGATGGTCTGCCGCTGGCCGTCATGGGCTTGCTGCGGGGTGACGTAGTCGATGCCTGAATGGTAATGCTCCGTGTCATACCACGTAAAGTAGCGACTGAAGTATTCCTTGGCCTGGACGTCATCCAGGAATTGCCCGGGATATTCCGGGGCGCGTTTGACGGTGCTGAAGGCCGATTCGATGAACGGATTGTCATTGGGGGTGCGGGGGCGAGCAAACAACTGCGGCAGGCCGTGAGTTTCACAGAGGCGCTGGATCGGTTTGGCTTTCATCTGGCGGCCGCGATCATTGATGATTTCGGGGCGTTGCGCCGCGGGGCAGTCCAGGATGTTTTGGTCGGTCAGACCGCCCTCGAGCAGGTGGCGGGATTCCTCGGCGGTCTGGTGCCAACTGATGCGCCACTGGATGGCTTTGCGGGACCATTCATCCAGCAACAGGTAGAGGAATAGGTATTCTCCCTTCTGGAACGTCGGCAGATAGCTGATGTCCCAGCACCAGCGCTGATTCGGCCCGGTCAGGTCTTTGCGGACCGGCGGTTTGGAATGGCCATTGTGGCCGCGGCTGGGCCCGCGCGCGGTCATCAGGTTCCGCTCCTTGAGAACGCGGTAAACGGTGGAGAACGAGGCCTGAAACAGGCCTTGATCCCACGCGGTCACCGCTAGTATGCGGTGCGACAGGTCCACATATTTCTGACTCTGGGCCAGCGTCACAATCTGGTCGATCTCCTCCGGCAAAACCCGATGCAGCGGGTCTGTGGGGCCAGGGCTGAGATTGGTCAGCGGTTGTCCCTGACGGGACTGCCGTTGCCAGCGAACGACCCGCCGGTATTCGATCGCCAGCAGTGAACAGGTCCGTCGCGCCGAAACGCCTTGCTGCCGGGAGGTCTCAATCACGGTGAGGATTTCCAATTTGGTTTGCTCCTTTAACCACAGACCAGTTATCGGTCCCACGAACCCCCATTCGTTTTTTTTCGCAGGATCGCCAGTTCGACCGACAGGTCGGCCAGGGCCCGTTCTTTGTCGTGGAGTTCATGTTTGAGCGCCTCGTGGACGGCGGTACTGACGTGCCCCTGCTGGCGCCCTGGCTTGGCACCGAGACGTTGGAGGGCTCCCGCTTTGACTTGCTGGCGGATGCGAGCCAGATCGGTGGAGAAGAGGCCCTCACGCCGCAGGATTTCGCCGACGGGTTTACTGCCCGTTTGGGCTTCCAGATAAATCTGGAACTTCTTCTCGGCGCTCAGATAGCGGCGTTTCTTTTCGGGACTCGGACTCGGGACTGCGGATGTGTTGCTACTGCTCATGTTTGTTTTCCTTTTTTGAGCCGCCGGGGGCGGGCATGGTTCCGGTCGCCCTTCGGGCTCCCTCCACCATGCCCGCCCCCTCAGCCTTGTAGCGTATTGATTTCCAGCTTTGAGGTCACGAACTCAGAAACGGGGGG
>JBAXIY010000333.1:0-1600 GCA_037138135.1 Verrucomicrobiia bacterium | reverse complement strand
TGCCACATTCACCGGCTCCGGCACCGCCGTGATGTCCAGACTCCAGCCTTGCAATGTCTCGCTGCCGCCACCCGTCACGGTGTCCGCAAAGAACAGCGTCCACGTCCCGTTCGGGTCCACATTGGCAAAGGTGCCATTGAGCGTGATGCTGCCGTTGCCGTTGGCATTAAACGAAGCCGCCGAAGACAGCGGACTGATGTTCTGCCCATCCGCCGCGTAGATCCCGCCTGCCGTCAGTCCCACAGCTGTGTTGTGAATGTTTCCACTGGTGCTGTCGAGCGTCACATTGAGGCCCGAACCGGTGTTGCCAAACGGCGTGCTTCCACTGACACCAATCCGGTTCAGCACCACCACCATTTGCCCGTTGCAGCTCAAATACGCATACAAGTCGGAGTTATTTCCCCCGGAAACATTCAGGCTCAGGGTGATGGTTTGCAGCGCGTTGCCCAAGCCAAAACCGCTCAAGTTCATCGAGGTCGTCAGCCCCAGCGGATTGCCGTCGGCAATCGTCCCGCTGTTGGCCACCGAACCCACCGCCGTTCCCCCGCTCGTGCTGATGCCGCCCAAGTCGCCTTGATAATACAGGCTGGCCTGCACCGTTCCCACAATCGCCAGCAGCGTCAGTCCAAAAACAATAGCTTTTTTCATAATCATAGTCTTTTGAAGGTGTTAGACTTTATTGGCATTCAGGGATAGCTGATCCGGTAATAGGCGTTGTCCGGCGGCACCGTCACGCTGGTGTTGGTCCAGATGTAGGAGCCGTCGCCGTTGGCTGGCAGCGTGACCACCTGGGCGTTGGTCCAGACCGACAAATCCGGCGAACGCTGGATGTGGTAGCTGTAGCCGGGAATGCCGTGCAAGGTGATCACCGGATGGCCGTTGCCATCCAACGTCGGATTATTCCCCAGCGACGGTCCCGCCACAGAACCAAAATTCACTGTCACAGTAGCCGCCGCCGAGGTGGTGGCGCCGTCGTTGACGTAGTAGGTAAAGGTGTCGCTGGTAATGGTGTTATTCGGCGGCGTATAGAGAATCGTATCGCCGGCGGAGTTGGTATAGACGTTGCCCGACTGGCTGCTCGTCGGGGCGATGCCCAAGAACTTGTAAAGCGGACTCGGCTGTGAACTGGTCAGTTGATTCGTGATGTCCGTAATCACGATCCGCAGGCCGACCCCATACGCATTCGTGTATGTTAGGTTTGGTGCGGAAAGCGCGGCTGTCCACTGCGCATACAAGGTTTGCGCCGAGGTCATGGCCACCGTGGTGCCGGAAGTCACCTGCGTGCCCCCGTTCGCAGCCGTGAACCAGCCGTTAAATGTGTAGCCCGTCCGCGTCACCGTCGCCAGCGTCCCGTAGGTCGCATCATAGGTCACACTCTTGCTCGTCGGGCTCGGCGTGCCCCCACCGTTGCCGTCGAACGTCACCGTGTAGGTGTTTGGCGTCCAAGATGCATACAATGTCTGCGCTGTCGTGATTGTCACAGTGGTGGAGCTTAACACTTGACTGCCACCGCCGCCGGTGGCCGTGAACCAGCCATTGAAGGTATAGCCCGTCCGCGTCACCGTCGCCAGCGTCCCGTAGGTCGCATCATAGGTCACAC
>JBAXIY010000332.1:0-1618 GCA_037138135.1 Verrucomicrobiia bacterium | reverse complement strand
CGTTCGGGTCGGTGTCGCCGAGTTCGCGCTGGATGACGCGCATCTGTTCGCGCAGGAAAAAATCGCGCTGCGTCTTGGAAATGTTCGAGGCGACGTCGTTCTGGATTTTGGAACTGAGATTCAGCACTTCCTGTTCACGGCTCAACAGCGGCAACAGTTTTTGCAAACGTTCGCGGACGGAAACGGTTTCAAGCAACTTCTGTTTTTCGTCGAGCGGCAGACCGAGATTCGCCGCGATGAGGTCGGCGAAATGGCCGGGGTGCTCGTTGTTGAGCGCGGCAATTTTCACCTGATCGGACAGCGCGGTGGAAACTTTGGCGATTTCCTCGAACTGCTTGTGCGCGTTGCGCAACATCGCTTGCAACTCGACGGAATCTTCGGTTTCGTCGCGGAGCAATTCGAAGTTGGCGCGCAGATACGGATTCGCTGGCAGAAATTTATCCAACCGGATGCGCCACAGCCCTTCGACCAAAATGCGCACCGTGCCGTCGGGAAATTTCACCATCTTGTTGAGCCGCGAAACGCAGCCGACTTTGTGCAAATCTTCCGGTGCGGGCTCGGCCACATCGGGATTAACCTGCAACACGGCGGCAAAAAGGCGGTCGCCCGCCACCAAATCATCAACGAGTTTGAGGCTCGGGCCGGTTTCGACGAGCAGCGGCACAATCGCGCCGGGAAAAATCACGATGTCCGACAGACCCAGAATCGGCAGCGTGTCCGGCAGCGAACGCGACGAAACGCGTCCGGGCACCTCGCTCTTTTCGTTTGAGCCAAGGATGCTGACAAATTCCGTCTCCGCTGATTTGGTCGTGGTGTTGTCCATCCGTTAATCAATTAGATGCCGTCGTGCCCGAAAAGTTCACGCGCGGTCAAACTCCTTCGCTGATGGGAACCTTGGTGGTTTTGGTCTGCGGCTTTTGTGCGGGCGGCACGTCCACGCGCAGAAAACCGTTCACATAAATCGCCTTCGCCTGACTCAAATCATAACCCGCTGGCAATTCCAAGACTGTTTCAAACGGCCCGTAATTTATTTCCATCACCAAAAAACTGCATTGCGGTGAGCGGCAGCAGTCGGGGCGAATCCCATTGATACGCAAGCGTTGACCTTCCACCGTGATTTCTAGGCTGTCGCTCTTCATGCCAGCGAGCTCGGCCTTGATGACGAGCCCATTTTCGGTGACGTAAATATCTGTGTTCGGCGTCCAACGGCCCGTGGCATCGCCACTTCCGGCTTTGCGCTGGAAAAAATGGGTGGTGGAGGAACTGGATTTGGTGACGGCCATGCTAAAAGTTGGTTGATGAAATTGACTTTCTGAACTGAGTAGTCAGCGTTCGGTGTTTTCTTTTTTTGTTTCCGCCTTGTCTTCGGGCGCACAGCCGCAATTCGCGCTATGCTCGTGTTTTTTGGGACTGGAACTGCGCCACACAAAAATGGCGCCCACGCCCAGGACAATCAACAGCGGAAGAAATTGCTGCCAGTTCATGTTGCCAACATAACGGCAAACCGAAATCGCGCAAATGGAAATTTTCGGCGTGAAACCGCGCCCGAAATCGCTACGCTTTCCGCATGGCTGAATTGTTCCGCTACACCCATCGCGTCACCTACGCCGAATGCACC
>JBAXIY010000331.1:0-1651 GCA_037138135.1 Verrucomicrobiia bacterium | reverse complement strand
GCTGAAAATTGCGGACCATCACGGGATACGGATGCGCGCCGTAAGCCGTGCCGAGAATGTAATGCGTGTGGCGGAGGTTCGTCACCCAGTCGCGCATGGCTTCGTTGACGGCTTCTTTCAAGGTTTTTTGTCCCGCGTGCACCGGCACGACTTCCGCGCCAAGCATTTTCATGCGATACACGTTGAGCATCTGGCGTTCGCAATCCACCGCACCCATGTAGATGATGCATTTCATCCCGAACATCGCGCTGACGGTGGCGGTGGCCACGCCGTGTTGCCCTGCGCCGGTCTCGGCGATGATGCGCGTCTTGCCCATGCGCTTCGCGAGCAGAATCTGGCCCATCGCATTGTTGATCTTGTGCGCGCCGGTATGGTTCAGGTCTTCGCGCTTGAGATAAATTTTCGCGCCACCGAGTTCCTTGGTGAGGCGTTCGGCAAAATACAACGGCGTGGGGCGACCGACAAATTCGGTGAGGTAATAGGAGAGTTCTTTCTGAAATTCCGGATCGTGTTGCGCGCGGAAATATTCCTCCTCCAACTCTTGAAGCGGGTGCATCAAGGTTTCCGGCACATAGCGTCCACCGAACGGCCCAAAATGGCCGGTGGCGTCGGGTAAATTTTCGGCGACAACTGAACTCATGGTTCAATTCTCACGCAAAGACGCAAAGACGCAAAGTTTTTTTGCCGCCGAGGGCCACGGATTACGGAATCGCAAGGCGGTTGGTGGCGAGCCCTGTTGCTTGTAATAAACTTGTGAAGCTTGTGGTGATGGTGCCGCTTGATCGCTGCACGAAATTGGTGCGGCTCGAAATTGTGGTTTGCTGAACGCTGCCGTCTGCTAAACCGACATTCCCAAAGCTTGTCGTGTCATCCCAAAAGTGACGTTTATGCGTTGTGTGACGTGCCGAAGTCCAGGCAATGGACGTGTTTGGTGAAAGTTCCAACAAGCCGGATTTCACGGCAACGCCGCCGATTTCAAAATTGTCGTCACCGGCAAGAAACGCCTGCGGATTTGAGTCGTTGGTGACATCTACGCCGACGAAGTAACTGATGTTGGAACTAGCAAGACCTGCAAACGACCTTGTGGCTGTGGCCGTGTGCGCCTTGTCCCACATGCAATGTAAAAGTCTTGGATCGCTTAATTCGTTCGACATGACCAGAAAAGTCCGCACCACATCCCCAGTGGCGACCATTCCCATCGAGCCGCCGTTCGTCACGGAAATTCCCATCGGATATTTACCGCCATTATCGCCCGACCAAACCAAATAAGTAAGACAGATTTGTTTCACGCCACCGGCGCAACTGGCTCGTTGAGGTTCACGGTTTGCGGAGAGAAGCGCAGGCAAGAACACCACCGCCAGAAGCATCACGACGACAACGACCACGACAACTTCAAACAACGTCATTCCCGAATTTCGTTTTGGTGAAAAGCGCGGGTTCATCCGGTTTATATATTCAGCAAAACACATACCGCGTCTTTTTCCAAAGGAATACGTGGCGCACCTTCTGCGTTCGCTCTCGTTCCGTGCATTTTGCGTGGGCTTGGCGCGTGGCGTTTGCGCTTGACGGGCGTTGCGGGAATGGCTAATTTCCCTGCACAAAGCGGTTTAATTGCTGGCTCACCAGCGTGCGAAAGTCGGAGACAAAAGTC
>JBAXIY010000330.1:0-1678 GCA_037138135.1 Verrucomicrobiia bacterium | reverse complement strand
CCCGATCTTCTCACGAGGCGTTCGATGCTGACGTTTTCGGACCTGACGAACGGGCCGTTGGGTAGTGATGTGGCTGAGCGCGTGCTGGCAATGGTATTTCAGGCGCGAGGCGACCATATTTGGTGATTGAGCCGTCGTAGAGCCTCGACTTTGGGGATTTTTGTTCCCATTGGAACAGAGTTTGGCCCTGAGTGAGCCTGAGATCAGGTGTGAATGGGGCAGACGAAGTCAGGCCGCGAGTGCTTTGGCGAACCACTCCCACCACGGGTGGGAGCGCGGAAGGTGGATGACGGTTCGCCGCTTGGTGACCGTCACCGTGGCTGCGACCTTGAGCACACGCAGCCGGATCGTATTCGGTTCCCAATGGCTGGCATCCTGCCCCTTCCAGACGCTGGTCCGCAGCTCGACGAAGAACAGATAGGCGAAGGTGCTCAGCCACAGTCGCATCTGGTTGGCCTTCATCTCGTGGCTGCTGGTCCGCACCGAGAACAGCTGGAGCTGATGTTCCTTGATCCGGTTCTCCATGTCGCCCCGGGCGCAGTAGAGCTCCTCGTACAGCGACTTGGCTGGCCACTGGTCCTCGGGAAGATTGGTGACGACAAAGCGCGGATTGGTCTTTCCGACCAGCGCCTCGGCCTTGGCCACCACCCGGCGCTCACAGGCCCACGAGTCACGGGTCTGCCACCACAGGTCCTTGAACATTCGCTGTGACTTCCCCGACAGGCGGCAGAGCACCGACATGACAACCAGTTCGGTGTCGATCTCTTCTTCCAGCCGTGAGTTGCGTGCCAGACCGACCACGTAGAACAGGTTTTCCTGGCTCTCGATCCAGCTCAGGATCGGATCCCGGCAGAAGCCCGAGTCAGCACGGATGATGATCCTGGTGTTCTTCCATTTCGCGCGGATCAGCGGGATGATCCACTGCAAAGCCTCGAGGACACCCGAGGCACCGTCATGGTCCGCCGTGCGGAGCTGGACCAGAAGCGGCCACTGACCGCAGAAGCAGAATAACGGCAGGTAACAGTACTCGTCGTAGTAGCCGTGGAAGAACCGCCCTTCCTGTTCTCCGTGGAGCGGAATGTCGCTGGAGTCGAAGTCAAGAATGATTTCCTCGGGCTCAGCACCTTGGCTCCCGAGAAAGATCTCAACCAGCAGCTTCTGCAGTTTCTCCTCGTCCGCCCCGACTTTCTTGTAGCGGTGCTCCTGATCTTTTTGGCTCAGTTGGAGCCGGCTGAGAGTCGACTTGCCTGCACCCTGATCCCGGTAAGGTTCCAGCCCGCAGGCGATCGCCAACATCGGATCGGTTCGCCAAATGTCGTGGTCGACCAGGTCTTCATAGCCCTGAGCCAGACCAAAGACCTGCTGTCGGAGAAGGACCTCAACTGGGAAGGTGATTCGGTCGCGATGCCGCTTGTCCTGGAAACAGCCGGCCAGCCGCCGGATCCAGCCGCGACGCCCTTCGATACGGCTCAGGACGGCCAAACCGCCGTCGGAAGAGGTCACGGCACCGTCGTTCTTGACCACCAAACTGCGGCTCTTGCCATCTTGAAGAGCCAGTTCAAACTGAATACACTGTGTTTCCATGGGGTGCGGGTCCTCTCTCTGACTAATTAGTTCTGCTAAAACCAATTATATCAGACGGCTCGCACCCCGTTTCTATCGTCGTGAGAAGATCGGG
>JBAXIY010000329.1:0-1681 GCA_037138135.1 Verrucomicrobiia bacterium | reverse complement strand
GGCAGCGTGGTTTCATGAACAATGCTCAGACGAGCCAGTCCCTGAACCGTTTCAGCCGCCAGCATGGCTGAGCCGTTGTCGCTCATGAGGGCGCGAGGCAAAGCCCGTTTTTGGAGAGCCTGGCACAAGCCGTGGCAGAGATCCTGAGCCCCTTCGCTGAGATACCACTGGGCATGGCAGCACAGACGCGAGTGGTCATCGAGGATGCACAGCAGAATGGGATAAGCCCATTGCCCGTTCTCCAAGAGTACCCGCAACGAGCCGTGATGGAAGTCCAGGTGCCAGAGAGCGTTGACATGCTCGCTTTCATAGCTGCGGATTTCACGGCTCTCAAAGCGGCGCTCGGCAGCTTGGGCTCCCGGGCTGCCAGCAGGACCTCTGCGCGGGCGTTTGAAGAGGCCGTGGGCTTTCATGAAACGCAAAACAGAGGCATAGGAAGGCTTGGTTCCCAATTGGGGGTCTTGTTCCAGGATCGCCAGCAGATTGTCGGCATGGAGTTGATAGCTCCAGTTGGGATGTTGCTGGTGTTGGGTGGCCAGCTTTTGGCGCAACTGGGTGCTCATTGCCGGATGGCCGCCCTGATCGCAACGCCTCTTGCGCCGCAAGGCTTCCAGTGGATTCTGTTTTTCATTGAGGGCGATGTAATACCACCGCTCAATGGAGGAGAGACCAAAGTCGGCCCATTGCCCGCTAATGGGATGAAGCCACTTTTGGGCGGCCAGCTCTTGGAGTTTGGCCTTGAGTTCTCCGCGCTTGGGAGGGGCGGCCAGTAATGGGCCGACCAGGCTAAAACGGAAGCGCGCCCATTTTTCATGGGATCGGGCTGCTGAAGATTCGTTTGACATCGTATTGTTATTTTTTTGTGTTTTCGCCGCTCATGCTGCGATGTCTGGAGTTATACCCCCCTCATGCAGAGAGCAAAACCGGCATCTTCTGCGTGAGATCAAGCGAGCCTCACATAGCCAGCTCCTTCCAGGCGCTTGGAGTGGTGATCGGAGCCAGAAAAAGCAGCAAATCGAGCAAGCGGTCGCGCCGCTCCACATCGAAGGCCACGCACAAAGACTGGGGCAGCGTTCGCTCGCACAAAAGGGGCATGAATCGAGCTCGGGCTTCTTTCCAAAAAGCGCTGCGCACAAAGGTATCCAGCCACCATTGACGCCACCGCTCCAAGGTGCGGCGGTCAATCCCAATGGTTTGACGTAGCGTGCCCAGGCGCTCGGGCTTGATGCCGTGAATCATGGCCGAGATCAACACGACGACAAAGCCGGCGTAAATCCTGCGCCCCATGAAGCGCACCGAGGCAGGAGTCGTCCTTCGCCGACAGCCCTCCTTGGCGCAACAGAAGCTGTAGCGTTGATCCCATTGGGGGCCGCCACGAGGTTTGCGGTCGTAATCGGCCCGGTGAAGTTTGCCCCCGCACAGGCAACCCTGTTGATGGGCTTGCGCAGCCAAATCGGCATCGACTTTCTCCAGCAGTTGATTTAGTTGTTGGTCTGCCAGATGCTTCTGGCAACCGTTCTCTCCGGTTGTTGTTTTCAATACCTCTATTCGGAGAGAAAACCCCTCGCAGATCAATCTCTGCGAGGGGCTCAAAACCACCGTCGGCTAATCAAGGAAACTGGGGAGATTCCAGTTGCTTCCATCAACATCTGTGCAAAAAACAGCTCCCCTTTGCCTCATT
>JBAXIY010000328.1:0-1688 GCA_037138135.1 Verrucomicrobiia bacterium | reverse complement strand
AAGAACTGTAGAACATTAAGCGTGAGCTGGCGTTTAAGCAAAACGTGGTTATCCGGCAGGCGGGTGAGTAATTTGAGGTGTGTCAACAAACTCAAACTAAAACCAACAACCAACCGGAGAACCACTATGAAGATTATGGTCGGAATTGACCTGCACAGCAACAACGCCCTTTGCGGGCTTATGGAGGAAAGCGGACGGCGCATCCTGCACAAGCAACTACCCTGCAACCTGGCGGCCATTCTGCAACTGCTCCAGCCTTACCAAAAGCGGATCGACACGATTGCCATCGAGTCTACCTACAACTGGTATTGGCTGGTGGACGGGCTTCAGGATCACAGCTATCACGTCGTGCTGGCCAACCCTGCCGCCATGCAGCCCTACAGCGGCAAGAAACACACCGATGATGTCTCGGACGCTTATTTTTTGGCAGAACTGCTCCGGCTAAAGCTTCTGCCCACCGGCCATCTTTACGACCGCAAACTGCGGCCCGTGCGCGATTTGCTGCGCCGCCGGATGCTGCTGGTGCGCCAGCGCACCACGCTGATCTTGAGTTTCAAGAGCCTCAACGAACGCACCCTGGGCCAGCGTGTGCCGCTGGCCCGCGTCAAGGCGATGAGCCCGGAGGACGCGCAAGCCCGGTTCACCGCTGACGCCGATCAATTGCTGGCCGGCGAGCAGATCACCCTAATGGACCACTACACCGACTCGATCGCGAAGATTGAAAAGCATATCCTGGAAGTCGCGGAGAAATCCCCAGCCTACCAGCGCCTGCTGGAGATGCCCGGCATTGGCAAAATTCTCGGCCTGACGATTGCGCTGGAGACCGGCGACGCCAAACGTTTTGCCGACGCGGGGCATTTTGCCAGCTATTGCCGCTGCGTGAAAAGTGTTCGTCAGAGCAACCACAAAAAGAAGGGTGAAAACAACCGCAAATGCGGCAACAAGTATCTGGCGTGGGCATTTGTGGAAGCGGCGCATTTTGCCTGCCGCCACGATGAACGCAGCCAGCGCTTTTATGACCGCAAGAAACAGAAAGCCAATCCCGTGATCGCGACCAAGTCGCTGGCCTGCAAACTGGCCAAAGCCGCATGGCATGTGATGGCCGCCGATGTGCCTTACGATGCCACCCGCGTCTTCGGATCAGGCAAAAAGAAAGATTTCGGGGAGACCAGCCGTGAACCAGCGAAGGGGTCTGGACCCAAGAGCCAACAGAACTGAATGGTCACGGCGGGTCTCCCCCAGTTCAAAAACCGCTGAAGCGGGAAAGGTCCAAGGAAAAAGATTATGGTGATTCGACCAAGCCGGGAGTCTGCGACAGGTTGGACGCGCCGCCGAAAGGCAGCGCGAGCCACAAGTCATTACCTACTGAATGAACCCGGTTTGGCACTGAATATTTTCTGGCTCCCGGCATGCCGGGAGGAGGGCGTGCGCTGCGAGCGGACGAAAGTCCGCCGGCAGCAGACGGGTCTGTCACCCAGACCGGACGCGACACGCTGGAACCAGATGGGTGACTGAACGGATCACCGCCTGCAAGGGCGGATAGTATCCGAATCAACAACTGAAATGACAGGCACGAATTGCACCTTGGACGCCGCCCGCAACCGCCCGGAAAGACAAAGACAGCTTTTAATAAAAAGGCTGGCTGACGTTAATCTGTTTTTGCAATTGACCGCTCACGCTAATGGGTG
>JBAXIY010000327.1:0-1693 GCA_037138135.1 Verrucomicrobiia bacterium | reverse complement strand
CGCTCACCTGGGCTTCCGGCACTGTGGCTGGCAAGCCCAGCTTCAAAGCGTCCAACAGTTGCTTCTGACGCGGGCTGGGCTCGGGCACTTGGCGGGCCACCACCTCGCTGCTCTGGGGATGAATCAGTTCCATAACGCAGAGTTTTTCCAGTTCACGCAAGCCTTCTTCCACCGTAATCTCTAACGACCACCACGCTTGTTCTAAATGGCGACGCACCTTCAGGGCCAGCATCGCAGTCAGGGCGTGCGCCTGGGTGTTGACTTCGGTGCAGACAAACCACGGCCGAAACTCCAGGTGCCCAGTTTTGAGCGTGCGAAAATCTCGCTCCACAAAGGCCAGATCCTTATAGCGATCATGGACAGTCTGCGCGTCGGCTTGGCGGGGCTTGAGATCGGTCTCGATGGCGTAACAGCCGTCCAGTTGGGCGGCGGCGGCGAGTGCTTCCGCATCGAGGGTTAGAACCAGCCGCTGCTTTTTGAGGGTCAGCTTGAGCCAGTTGTGAACCTTTAGATGTTCGAGTTGGGCGGCCAATTTGCGGCGCTGGGTTTGCGCCTTGGCCCGCGGGTGCTCCTCCAGGTAGGTGTTGGCTCGCTGGATCGCCACTTCCACGGCTTGGCGCTTTTGCTGCCGCGTCCGCTCCAGTTCCTGTTGCCGCGCCGGGTTGCGACGCAACACAAAGCGTCGGCCGTCCTCGCCGAGAACTTCGCTGACCTTGTCGTCGAACAACTCCAATTGGAGCACCTTCTTAGAGAGCAGTTTCTGTATCTGTGGCTTGGTCAGAGCGGTGATGAAATGAAAATCTGCGGCCAGGGCCGCGGCCTTTTGGTCCGTGCGAATCATGCCCCGGTCGCCCACCAGCGTTACCCGCTCACAGCCTAGTTCCTTTTTAAGTTTGTGGATTTGTTGGCCGAAGGTTTTCAGGTCGCTGGTGTTGCCGCGATAGACCTGGATGGAAATGGGATCGCCCCGACTGTCGGTCAACAGGCCCACCACGACCTGCTTTTTACCCTCCTTGTGATCACGGTTATAGCCCCAGGTCGCCAAGGTGTTGTAATCCCCTTCCAGGTAGCTGCTGGTCACGTCGTAAAGAAAGAGTTGTTCCTTGGGTTGGGCGGGGCGGCTCTGCCAGAGGCGTCGCTCGACGACGGCGTGGCGCCCTTCCAGCCAGTCGCCGTTGGTATAGAGATCATCTTCGGTGAAGGCGCGCCGCCAGCCCAACAACGCGGCGGCGGCGCAGGTGGTGGCCAAGCGGACCATGGCCAGCAAGGATGTGCCGGGGCGTAGCACACGGGCCAGAACCTGCCAGTAGCTCAATTCGGCCTCCCGGGTGACACCCAGGGCTTTCTTAATCCCCAGTTGCTGGGCGATCTGATCGACGGTCCAGAGCGCGCCAAAGCTCTCGGCTTGACGCAAGCGCAGAGCGCCGTCGGAAGCATCGACTAGTTTGGAGAGCGAATCCTCGGGTTGCGAGAGGGCGTGGCGGACGGCCGCCAGGACATGGGCTGGCAGGTGGGTCAAGACGGCGAGGGTTTTAGATTTGACGGTAGAGCCGACGCGAAAGGAGGCCCGGAGGAGGATCGAGGTGTAGGACTTGCCCTGTTTGCCTTTGGAGACGACTTCGGCGATATACATGCCTACAATGTATAGCGGTATGCACATTCTGTCAAAGGATTATATGCAAATAGTATAAAC
>JBAXIY010000326.1:0-1695 GCA_037138135.1 Verrucomicrobiia bacterium | reverse complement strand
ATGAACTACCATCGCCCAAGCCTAAGCGGCTATGGACGAGGTTTCGCAGCCGGTGTCCGAAGCCGTCTTCGGTCCTGAATGCTGGGGTAGGTTCCCTCCCCACTGGGCTTCGCAGCCCAAAACTATATTCAGCAGATTCCGTGCGGAGTTGAGATCGCGGGTGATGACGGAGCCATCCGGAAGGATGTGCGTGCGTTCACTGAGCGACTTCTGGCGGGCAGGGCCACCGCCAGAACAAGTCTGGCTGGGCTTGTGCTTACGGGGATCCACCTCGATGATGGCGCAACCAGCTTCTTCCGCTTTGTAACGCAGCATTTGGTGGAAAGCCCCCGCGGCCGCCGCAAGGATTTCTCGGTTGAGTCCCTGCTTGGTCTGACCGCCAGAGGCGGTCATCGCGAGCGGGGACAGGAGTTCGACGCCGATGGCTCGCCGGGTGGCGGCAAGCCTGGCGGTAGTCTGATGCAAAAAGTTCTGACGCTGACGACGCACCTTGTCGTGGAGCCGGGCGACGGCGCGTTTGGCCAACCAACGGCGCTTGGAACCCTTGGTTTTGCGGGCGAGGGTTTGCTGGGCTTCCGCAAGGGTCTCCAACTGTTTCTTCAGGTGACGGGGATTCTCGATGCATTCGTCGGAGCCGTCGGCGTTCGCGATCGTCGCGAAGGTTTCCACGCCCCAGTCGAGGCCCGATACGGCAATCCCCACGCGATTACGCTTCGGCAGTTGTTCGAGCCGATACGTGACCGAAAGATACCAACGGTCTGCACGGCAGACGACTTCGGCGGTCTTGGGTTGGCCGCCGGCGAACCGTGCCTGACCGCGGAGCTTTAGTTTTCCGATCCCGGTGATGCGGACAGATCTTCCGTCTGCATGTAGGCGCCAGCCGTTGCCGTGTTCTTTGAACCCGAAGCCGCTGAAGCGGCGGCTGGATTTGAAACGGGGAAAGCCGGGCGTCTCGCCTTTTTTGATACGGCGAAAGAACGCACCGAATGCGAGATCGAGCCGCTTGAGCGTGAGTTGGAGTGCGTGGGTATGCACCGCAGCCCAAGCGGCTCGCAGCTTGCGCTCTTGGGTGAGCGCCCGGCATTGCGCCGCGAACGTAAGGGATTTTTTCGTGGTTTGATAGTGGGCGATGCGTTGCTCCAAAGCCCAATTGTAAACCTGCCGGCAGGTGTCCGCCGTCCGCGCCAACTCCAACCCGGCGACCGTGCGCGGGTAGAGGCGGTATTCGACTTTGCGCTGGCAGTGCATCGTGTGAATTAAAATGGTTTTTGGGCATGAAAAACGGCAAGAACTAAAAGCCAAAGAACACTGCGTCTACCGCCTGCACTACCACTTGATCTTCGTGACCAAGTATCGCCGGCCCTGTTTGGACTAGGCGATGCTCGCAGCCTTCCAGGCGATCGCTGATCGCCTCTGCGTGCAGTAGCGATGCCAACTGCTGGAGTGTAACGGCGAACCCGATCACGTTCATCTGCTGGTTGAAACCGAACCCACGACGCCTCTGACCAAATTGATCAATAATTTGAAGACCGTATCTTCGCGGCTGCTGCGTCGCGATTACGACGCCCATCTGGCGCGACACTACCGCAAGCCTGTGCTATGGTCGCCTTCGTACTGTCTGATCTCCTGCGGCGGAGCACCTTTGGAGATCATCAAACAATACATCCAGAATCAGGCCGGCGCGGATTGACCCCG
>JBAXIY010000325.1:0-1737 GCA_037138135.1 Verrucomicrobiia bacterium | reverse complement strand
ATGTCGTCCGCGCCGTAATTTAACGCCACTTGCGCGAGTTTCATGCCGAGGCCGACCCAATACGCGGTGATGTGCGGAAAGTTGTCGAGATAGATGCGGCTGACGGCGATGGTGCGCAGCGAGTCAAATCCGGTCGGCGGCGTTTTGACGGGGATGTCGTTGTTCTCCGGCTGATACGCCAGCGGAATCAGCGCGGTGAAGCCTTGCGTCTCGTCCTGCAAGGCGCGCAATTGCCGCAGATGATCCACGCGGTCGGCGAGGCTCTCGACGTGGCCGTAAAGCATCGTGCAGGTGCTGCGCCCGCCGAGCTTGTGCCAAGTGCGATGCACGTCGAGATATTCCTCGGCAGATTCTTTTCCCTTCGCGATAGCGCTGCGAACTTCTTTGCGGAAAATTTCCGCGCCGCCACCGGTGAGCGACGCGAGTCCGGCGTCCTTCAATTCAATCAACGTCTGCTCGACGGATTTTTTGGCGAGCCATGCGAGGTGCAAAATTTCAATCGCCGTAAAACATTTCAATTGCAGCCGTGCGTCGAGATTTTTCAACGCCTTCAGCATGTCCGTGTAATAACTGAACGGCAGTGACGGATGCAGGCCGCCGACGATGTGTAACTCCGTGATGCCAAGCTTCAACGCTTCACGCGCCTTCGCGATAATTTCCTCGACCGATAATTGGAAGCCGTCCGCATCGCGTTTCTTGCGCGCGAAGGAACAGAACTGGCACGAGAGGATGCAATAATTCGAATAGTTGACGTAGCGATTGATGATGAAACTGGCGCGGTTGCCATTCTTTTTCTGTCGCACAAAATCGGCGATGGCGCCAAGCGCGTTCAAATCTTTCGTTTCAAACAGCCGCAACGCGTCGGCGTCGGTGATGCGTTCGCCCGCGACGACTTTGTGGTAAATATCGCGGAGCTCGCTGCGTTGAATGAAGAAATTCATTTAGACAATTATACAGTTTTGGATGAGCAAGCGCAAACCTGCTGCGCCAATGATACAGTAAAATTAAGTTGAAATCGGAATGGTTCCGGCGGAAAATAGAAATGTGAAAGTTGCCGCCACCAAAACTCGGAAAAACGAAGCTGAATTGTTGGATCAATCCACCAACAGTCTGTTGCGTGCCGTGAAGCAGAAAATGCTGAAGAAGCAAGATGACGTTGACTATCCCAAACTTCGCAAAGATGGTTTCAGTGACCGATTTTTGTCAAAACTGGAACGGGCTTGAACTTCAGCCGTTCTTACGCAACCGCATAAATTCCATCACGCCTAGATCCAGAAGCGGCGCGGCCATTCTCGCGATACCCAAAGAGTCGGTGTAATTTCTACCCTGCGTTAATGCGCGGACGATTTCACTCGTGGACATTTCATTTGCCTTGGCCAATTGAATGGCTGCGGCAAGGTCGGTGTAACGTAAAATCTCGTCATTCATTTCGACGTAATTTTATTCTTAATAAGGGGGTGTGAACAAGCCCAACAACTTCGAATACTCAACAATTCACTCACACTTCACGCACGACACCCCAATAAACATCCAGCCGTTTGCCAAGGTAAAGCTTCACGGCTTTAACCAGCACTTTTGCTTCGAGCTGCTGGCCGCGCGCCATGATTTCCTTCAGTTCCATGCCGGGCTGAATTTCAAACGATCCTTGCGCGATAATCGGGCCTTCATCCAAGCGCATCGAGACGAAGTGCGCGGTGACGCCGGCGATCTTCACCCCGCTTTCATAAGCCTGCCGAT
>JBAXIY010000324.1:0-1745 GCA_037138135.1 Verrucomicrobiia bacterium | reverse complement strand
CCCTGGGTGATTCTTATTTTCCGTTTTTGGCTTATTCTTGTTTTCCGATCACACCAGTTACAGGAAGGACTTGGTAAGAGATTTCAGCAAATGCTGCTTATTCAAGTAAACAAAATCAGGGAATAACCCGGAATGGTCCCCCCAAAAATATGCACTCCACCCCAAACATAACAACGCTCCTCCTCCGCCTCTGGCTCCACATCAGCCCAAGGCGGCGCGCCCAATTCGTCCTGCTCCTCGTGTTGATGGTCAGCGCATCATTTGCCGAAATCCTCAGCATCGGCGCCGTACTCCCATTCCTTGCCGTCCTCACCGCACCTGAACGGATATTCCAGCTCCCCGCAGCCCAGCCACTCATCCATGCCGCAGGCATAACCAGTGCCACCCAGCTCCTGCTGCCGCTTACCATCACCTTCGCCGTTGCTGCTCTGTTGTCCGGCGCCATGCGCTTGCTCCTTTTCTGGGCCAGCACACGCCTCTCCTTTGCAACAGGCGCCGACCTCAGCATCAGCATCTACCGCCGCACCCTCTACCAGCCCTACAGCGTACACGTCGCCCGAAACAGCAGCGAGGTGATCAACGGTATCTCAGGAAAAGCCAACAGTGTTATCGGCAATATCATCGTGCCGACGACAACACTCATCAGCTCTTCTATCATGCTGATTGCTATTCTCATCGCCCTCTTGTCAGTCGACCCCGTTATTGCATTGGCTGCCTTTGGCGGCTTTGGCCTCATCTACGCATTCATCATCAAGCTGACACAAAACCAGCAACTGCTCAATAGCCAGTGCATAGCCCGCGAATCAACCCAGGTCATCAAATCCCTGCAGGAAGGGCTTGGCGGCATCCGCGACGTCCTGATCGATGGTAGCCAGGGCACTTACTGCCAAATCTATCGCAATGCCGACCACCCTCTGCGTAAAGCTCAGGGCAATAGCTCTTTTATCAGCTCCAGCCCCCGTTTCGGCATTGAGGCGCTCGGCATGATGCTTATTGCCCTCTTGGCCTACGTCCTTGCCAGGCAACCCGACGGCATTGCCAAAGCCATTCCCATTCTTGGCGCCCTTGCACTTGGTGCCCAGCGACTCTTGCCAGTCTTACAGCAGGCTTATGGCTCATGGTCTGGCATTCAAGGCGGTCAAGTATCCCTGCTCGACACGCTCGAACTGCTTGATCAGCCACTGCCCGATTATGTTGATCAGCCGCCAGCCAAGCCGCTTCCGTTCCTGAAAGAGATTAATCTGAACAACCTCTCTTTCCGTTACACCGATCAAACACCGCTGGTACTCAACAACCTCAACCTGAAGATATCCAAAGGCAGTCGCACAGGCTTCATCGGTGTCACCGGCAGCGGCAAAAGCACCTTGCTCGACCTCATCATGGGCCTCCTGCAACCAACAGCCGGCACCATCCAAATCGACACAGAACACTTGACCCCTGCCAACAACCGGGCATGGCAGGCACATATTGCCCACGTTCCCCAAGCCATCTTCCTCGCCGACAGCACCATCGAAGAAAACATTGCCTTTGGAGTGCCCAAAAATAAAATCGATAGCGACAGAGTCAAGCAAGCAGCAGAGCAAGCACAAATAGCCGACATCATCGAAAGCTGGCCCAAAAAGTACAAAACCTACGTCGGCGAACGCGGCATCCGCCTCTCCGGAGGCCAGCGCCAGCGTATCGGCATAGCTCGCGCACTCTACAAACAAGCCAACGTCATCATCTTCGACGAAGCCACCAGCGCC
>JBAXIY010000323.1:0-1764 GCA_037138135.1 Verrucomicrobiia bacterium | reverse complement strand
TGCCCGAGCCGTATCCGGTGTTTCACGTCACGGCCATCACGCATCGCAAGGACGCGGTGTATCCGGCGACGATTGTCGGCATTCCGCCGATGGAAGATTTTTACATCGGCGGCGCGAGCGTGAAATTGTTCCTGCCCATCTTCAAGATGAATTTCCCCGAGATCGTGGACATCGCGCTGCCGGCGGAAGGCGTGTTCCACAACCTCGTGTTCGTCAGCATCAAGAAGACCTACCCGATGCAGGCCTACAAGATCATGCACGGCCTCTGGGGCATGGGGCAGATGATGTTCACCAAATACATCGTGGTGGTGGACGCCGGCGTGAACGTCCACAACACCAGCGAAGTGCTGTTCCATCTCACGGCCAACACCGATCCGCAGCGCGACAGCCTCTTCACCAAAGGCCCGTCCGACGTGCTCGACCACGCGACGAGCGAGATCGCCGTCGGCAGCAAAATGGGTTTTGACGCGACGAAGAAAATTTCCGGCGAAGGTTTCAAACGCGCCTGGCCGCCGCTCATCAAGATGGATGAGGCGGTGAAGGCGAAGATTGATTCGCTGCTTGGAGGAAAATCCTGAAAACCAACTCGCTGCTTAAAAAGCAAGATGAGACAGAAACTCAAAGTCCAAAACTAACACCTTCGGCTCGCTGGGCGTTGGCCAGCCTTTCGCTATCCATGCTGATGCCCTCGCTCGACACCAGCATCGCCAATGCTGGTTTGCCAACATTGGCGCTAGCATTCGATGCTTCCTTTCAGATGGTTCAGTGGATTGTCCTCGCTTATCTACTCGCCATCACCACCTTGATTGTCAGTGTCGGACGGCTAGGCGACATCGTTGGCCGCCGCCGGTTGTTGCTCGTCGGAATCGGTCTATTTACGGTGGCCTCGCTCCTGTGTGGCGTCGCGCCAACACTCTGGTTACTAATCGCCGCTAGGGCGGCACAAGGTCTCGGCGCGGCAATCATGATGGCACTTACTGTAGCTTTGGTTGGCGAAACCGTTCCCAAATCAAAAACTGGAAGCGCCATGGGGTTGTTGGGAACAATGTCCGCCTTTGGCACGACGCTCGGTCCATCTCTTGGTGGTGTTTTGATTGCGGGACTCGGCTGGCGGATGATTTTCCTCGTCAATCTGCCGCTTGGAATCTTGAATTTTATTCTCGCGCATCGCTATCTGCCCGCTGATCGTCGGGAGGCAAAAAAGGATCGTCGTGCGGATTTTGACAATGTAGGCACGCTGTTGCTGGCGGTGACGCTGGCGGCTTATGCGCTTGCCATGACAATTGGTCGCGGGCATTTCGGTTCTTTCAACATTGTCCTGCTGCTGGTTGCCGTCCTCGGAGTCGGATGCTTCCTGCTCGCCGAGGTGAGTGTCGCATCGCCTTTGATTCGAATGGCGATGTTCCGCGATCCAGTTCTGAGTGTGGGCCTTGCCATGAGCACACTGGTCTCGACGGTGATGATGGCGACGTTGGTGGTCGGGCCATTTTATCTTTCGCAGGGACTCGGTCTTAAAACGGCGCTGGTTGGTCTTACGCTATCGGCTGGTCCGCTGGTCGCCGCGCTGACCGGTGTGCCTGCCGGTCGGATTGTTGACCACTTTGGCGCACAACGCATGACTCTCATTGGTCTTGTCGGAATCGCCACCGGCTCTTTCATTCTGTCCGTGATGACAGTGAAATTCGGTGTCGTCGGCTACATTGCCCCCATTGTTCTCATTACCTCAAGCTATGCGTTGTTTCAGGCAGCCAACAACACCGTCAT
>JBAXIY010000322.1:0-1772 GCA_037138135.1 Verrucomicrobiia bacterium | reverse complement strand
TGGCGGCGATCTCGGCGGCAAACTCGCGCTTGGTGCGATTGGCCGAGCCGAAGCTGGACGACGCAGACACGTCCACGGCAAGCACGGCGGTGAGTTCGCGTTCCTCGCGGAAGCGTTTCACGAACGGGCGACCAAGGCGATGCGTGACATTCCAGTCAATATCGCGCACGTCGTCGCCGGGGATGTATTCGCGCAACTCCTCGAAGTCCATGCCGCGCCCCTTGAAGCCGCTCAAATACGCGCCGCCCATCGTGTCGTTCACGAGACGGTTCGTGCGGACTTCGACGCGACGGACGGATTCAAGGAGTTCGGTGACGGTCATGCGTCAATAAAATCTCTCTTTAGCTCAAAACCAAATCGCATAAACGATTCTCGGCGCAAAATCCATTTCAACAAACCTGACTGATGCGCTAGGTGATGGGCAATGGGATGTGCTGCTACCAATCCCGCTGAATGTGTAAATAAGTTGCCGTCGTCCGTTCCATAGAAAACGTGATGAATAGGCCAGCCTTGATTTCCCCAAGTTGGTCGTTTTCCACCAGCAGCTTGAAAAGCATTTATTGCCGGCCCATTCGTGCGAGTGTCTGGTTTAAGCCCCAATCGTTCTAACTGAATGACGAGTTCTGCTGGGAAAATATGTTCTCCATCATTTTGTGTCCGAACGCAACCCGGCCAAAACAATGCGCTCAATTGTGGCCACTGAAAGAACTCTTCTGGCTCGGTGAGAATGGACAGGATTGCAGTCCATTCAGTTGGCGAAGTCATTGCAGGAGTTGTTTGAATTTGCATTTCATCCGGCCAAGGCTCGGGACTCAAAAAATAAAAACGATGTTTGCAATCACCATCCAGAATTCCGTGAATAGATTGCACTTCACTTTTGTAGCTAATCAATCGGGCGCGAAATTTTTCCGGCAAAGTCTCGAGAAAATTCGGTGCGCGCAAATCGCAAACATGCACCGCCTCTATGTTCAGTAGAACACGCCGTCCCGTGGCTTTGCAATTTAGGAGCAAAACGGTCGCACCCAAAATAAAATCGTAAGACGGCGTATCAGGACATGAATAAACCCGCTGGGCGTGCTTCAGCGTAGCTTGCCAAGTCAAACCGGCTTGCACTTCGACTAATCTGGAATTTTTCAAACTGGGTTTCATTTCATGCGAGCTGGCCTTGAGCAGTTCTTTTTTAAGCCGTAACGTGTCGTTGTCATCCATCAAACTAGACACGACCTTGGCTTGCGCAATTCCGAGTTGTCTGGCTTTGGCTAGAACCACTTTCGGGTGCAAGACAAATTCCTTTGAAATATCGAAAATACTTTTTGCCATAATTCACGGCACCGGCACCGCGTTAAAAACTTTCTTGATGATCGCATCTGTCGTCACGGCTTGCGCCTCGGCTTCGTAGGTCAGGATTATGCGGTGGCGCAGCACGTCGGGTCCGATGCTTTTCACGTCCTCGGGAATCACGTAGTCGCGGCCTTGCAGCAGCGCCCACGCCTTGGCGGCGAGCGTGAGGTTGATGGTCGCGCGCGGCGAGGCGCCGAATTGGATGAAATGTTTGATGTCCAATTTGAAATCCTGCGGCTTACGCGTGGCGAAAACAATTTTCACGATGTAATCGCGAATCTTGTCGTCCACGTGGATTTGGTCCACGAGCTTGCGCGTCGCGAGAATTTCTTCGAGCGAGACGACGGGTTTCACCGGCTGCTCCGGACTGGTGAAGGCCATGCGGTCGAGAATTTTCCGTTCATCGGCTTCGTTCGGATAATCCAAAATCA
>JBAXIY010000321.1:0-1778 GCA_037138135.1 Verrucomicrobiia bacterium | reverse complement strand
GGCTTGAAAATATTTACCATCGGCATCGGTTCGGCGGACGGCACGCTGGTGCAAATTCCTGATGGTAATGGCGGTTCGGATTACATTCGCGATGAAAAAGGACAGGTGGTGAAAACGAAGTTGAACGAAAGTCTGCTCCAGCAAATCGCCGGCGCCACCGGCGGATTTTATCTGCCGTTACGTGGCGCGGATACCATCAACACGCTTTACGAACGCGGCCTCGCGCCGTTGCCAAAATCTGAAGGTGCGGAAAAACTCGTGCGGCGCTATCACGAGCAATTTCAATGGCCGCTCGCACTGGCGTTGTTGCTGTTGTTCGTGGAATTTTTACTACCGCCGCGCAAACAGACGAAGTCCAAAGCCGCGGTAGTGACGACGCTGTTCGTGTTTTTCCTGCTGCCAGCCGCCACATACGCTTCGCCAGCAAGCGCGTTGCGTGAATACAAAACGGGAAATTACACGAACGCACTGACGGAATTTTCCAAGCTGGCCGAAGTGCAGACGAACGATTTGCGCTTGGTTTTTAACGCGGGCGACGCGGCGTATCGCGCGACAAATTTTGACCTCGCGCAAAAATTATTCCAGCAAGTGACGCTCTCGCCGGATTTGAAATTGCAACAGCAGGCGTTTTACAACCTCGGCAATGTGCAATTCCAAGTGGCCAAACAGGCGCAGGATCTGGACGGCCTGGAACAAGGTTTTGACGCGGCGGCAAAAATTTATTCGCGCGCCGTGTTGTTGAACACGAACGATGTGGACGCACTTTTCAATTATCGTTTTGCGCAAGGCGCAGCGGAGCAGGTGCGCGCGCTCAAAGCGGCTTTGCGGTCGGCCAAGGCCAGCGCGGATCAAGCGGTGCAGCGCGCGGAATTTCACACGGCGTTTGAGATCATGCAAAGTCTGACGCAGAAATATAAAATCGCCGGCAAACAATTTGAAGAGTTCACCAAAAAATTGAAGGACATTGATGACATCGCGACTCCTCATCAGCCTTAGCCTGTTGCTACTTTGTGTCGCGCCAAAAGCTGGCGCGCAGCTCGCACCCGCTGAAGATTTTTTCAACAGCGGCGCGCAGGCTTACATTTCCAACAACATTCCCGCCGCGCTGGAACGGGTGGAAATGGGTTTGAAGACTTATCCTGATGACGTGAAATTGAAGAAACTGGAAGAATTGCTGAAACAAAAACAGCAACAACAGCAACAACAGAATCAATCGCAGCAGCAAAAGTCGGACGACCAGAAAAATCAGCAGCAGCAGAACCAGCAGCAGAAAAATTCTGATGACCAAAAGAAGCAGGACGAGCAAAAGAAAGATCAGTCCGATCAGAAAAAAGATGAGCAGCAAAAACAGCCGGAACAGCCGAAACCGGCGGACGATAAAAAGAACGGCGACAAACCGGAAAATCAAAAGGGCGAAGGTCAGCCGGTGAAGCCGGGCGAAATGACGCCGGAAGAAGCAAAGCGTTTGCTGGATGCGCAAAAGGGTAACGAGCAGATTTTCCAACTGAAGCCGGATGGCAAACCGCGTGACCCGAATCGTCCGGTAAAGGATTGGTGACTCAAATATCCCAGTCGCCGGTTTGGAGATACGGCTTCAATTTTTCTTTGAGCGTTTCGCGTCCACGATGGATGATGGATTTTGTCGCGGACAGCGAGCAGCCAAGTATCTCGGCAATTTCTTCGTAGCTCACTTCATCCTGTCGGCACAGCAGAATGGCAGTGCGCTGGTTTTCGGGAAGTTCGGCCAAAGCTTCTTCAATTTTTTTGGCGAGTTCGCT
>JBAXIY010000320.1:0-1781 GCA_037138135.1 Verrucomicrobiia bacterium | reverse complement strand
AGGTTCTAGTGAGTAAAATCATACAGGTTCAAGTCCTGTCGTGGGCACCACTTTTCCTTTGGAAACAAATTTACACCGCGCAAATTTGTTTCAGCATTTAGTCTGCTTCCTTCATAATTACCCCAGATGACTGCGCCCAATCCGCAACTGCTCCGCTCACTCGGCAAACTCGCGCGCGGATTGTCCGCGCTGTTCTGGGGACTGCCAGCCGCGCTGCTCATCGGGGCCGAAACCGCACGCGCCGACTGGCTTAAGCCGCTGGGCTTTTTGCCCGCGCTGGCCGTAAATGCACTGCTCGTCTACGGCTTGTGGCAGATGTCAGACTTTCAGCGGCAGGAACGTCCGTGGCGACAGGCGCTTGATCGCGCGCAGTTGCTCGCGCTGGTCCTTCTCGGCTTGTGCCCGTTCATCTATTGGCACAATAAACTGCCCGCACAGAGTTTTTTTAACTACGCGGTCATGGTATTGGAACTCACCAGCATCGTCTTTTTGTTCAACTTGAATCTCGTCCTCAAACGCCTCGGCGCGATGCTGCCGGATGAAACGTTGCGCCACGAAACGCGCCAGTTCACGGCGTTCAACCGCTGGTTACTGGTCGGGCTATTATTTTTCGCCATCGTCGTCATCGCGCTCGTGCAACTGCCGCATCCATCGCCACCCGTTGGCAAAGTTTTAATCTGGGTCAGCCGCGCGAGCAATCTGCTACTCGTCTTTTTCATACTACTGCCGCTGGCCATGACGATGGCACTAATCTGGAAAACCAAGGAAGTCATCCTCGACGCGGTCTTCGGCGCGCGGAATTAAAAGTTTACTGGCGAAGTTACTTATTTTTCAGACGGTATTGCTTCCAGTTCGAGCTTCAGTGCGTGCAAGGAAAGATTGATGTCGCCCATGAACGCTACGAGCGAAGCGCAAAGCGAAAACAGGCAGCCCACAAAAATCACACCGAGCACCCAGCCCTGATGCCATTGCAGCCAGGCCGAGACAAACACCGTCACCACCAGCACC
Organism: Verrucomicrobiia bacterium; assembly: GCA_037138135.1. Taxonomy (GTDB): domain Bacteria; phylum Verrucomicrobiota; class Verrucomicrobiia; order Limisphaerales; family UBA11358; genus UBA11358. The sequence continues at coordinate 773 of JBAXIY010000320.1, read as the reverse complement.
GCCGCTAGCAACGCGCTCGTCACAGAAAACAAAATCGCCAGTCGGATGATGCGAGCGCGGCGGTAAATGATGTCCACCTGCGCCTGTGTCTGCGCACGCTCGCGCCCAATTTGCGTCGCCAACTCATTGGTCATTTGCCGCGCACGGTCAATCGCGCGGCCCAGGCGGTTAGTCATCGTCAGCAGCAGCAGGCCGACGCCGGAAATTAAAATGACCGGACCGACGGCATCCCGGAGCAGTGGAATAATTTGTTCCAGCGAGGTAAGTGGCATAATCAAATAATCAACACACCAAGTTTAATGGCACCGCGCCAATAATCAACCAACACAATTTGCGGACAGCTCACCAGCAATTGTGCCCCGGATTGGGGTTACGACGTGAAATTGGAAAGGTTCGTTGCATTTACAATTTGACCCACTTCCCTTTGGCCGAAGACTCCTCGACCGCCGTCAGCACGCGCTGATTTTTCAAACCGTCCTCAAACGTCGGCTGCACTGATTTTCCCTCGGCGCATGCGTTCACAAAATCCGCAACAGCATGGACGAAGGTGTGTTCGTAGCCGAGGCCGTGGCCGGGTGGCCACCAATTCGCGACGTAGGGCTGGATGCCATCGCGCTGCGTCACGAGAATGTCGCGAAAACCCTGCCGGTCTTTCGGATCGTCACTGTTGTAAAATTTTAATTTGTTCATGTCTTCGAAATCAAAAACGAGCGAGCCTTTGCTGCCATTGATTTCAATGGCAATTTGATTTCTCCGGCCAAGCGCGTAGCGCG
>JBAXIY010000319.1:0-1784 GCA_037138135.1 Verrucomicrobiia bacterium | reverse complement strand
GTCGGCGCGCCGCTGGCGAGCTGAGCGGATTAAACCGTGCGCATCTGCACGGAGTCCACAATTTCCGTGCCGACGGAGATGGCGCCGATGACGACCACGGTGTCGCCCTTTTGTAGGCGACCGTGCTCAACCATCATTTTCAGACCCATTTCAATGGTGTTCTGCGGATTGATGAAATCAAATTCCGTGACAATGGGGGTGACGCCCCAGCTCAAGGTCAGTTCGTTCGCCGATTTTTCGTTGTCGCACATCGCATAGATGGGCGAATAGCGCGGGCGCATCCACGAGGCGTAGCGCGCCATGTGGCCGTGCCGCGTGAAGGACAAAATCGCGGCGGCCTTGAGTTCGTCTGCCATGACGACGGCGCTTTTGACGAGCTTTTGCCGGGCGTTAATCAGTTCCGCCGCTTCGTGGAATTGCGCGCTGCCGCTGCGTTCGATGCGCGTGGCAATCTTGTCGAAAACTTCAATGCACTTGAGCGGGTATTTTCCGACCGTGGTTTCGCCGCTTAACATGATTGCGTCGGCCTCTTCAAAAATAGCGTTGGAAACATCCGTAACCTCGGCGCGTGTGGGCATCGGCGAGGTAATCATGCTTTCGAGCATGTGCGTGGCGACGATGACGGGACGGCCGATGCGCAAACACATTTTCACGATGCGCCGTTGGACGATGGGCAGTTCGTAATACGGAATCTCAATGCCCAAATCGCCGCGCGCCACCATGATGCCGTCGGCTTCGCGCACGATGGATTCGAGATTTTTGATCGCCTCCTGATCTTCAATCTTCGCGATCACAAACGGCGCGGGCTTGCCGTCCTCGAACATTTCGCGGAGCTGCAACAAATCTCGCGACTCGCGCACGAAGGACAGTGCGATAAAATCCACGCCGAGTTCCAGGCCGAGCTTCACGTCCTTGATGTCCTTGGCCGTGAGCGCGGGCAAACTGACTTTGACACCGGGCAAATTGATGTGGCGGCGGCTGCCGAGTTTGCCAGCGGTGAGAACTTCGCATTCCACCTTGTTGCCGTTTTTGGCCAGCACCTTCATCTCGATCGCGCCGTTGTCCATGAGCACCACGTCGCCGACGCTGATGTCGTTGATGAAATTCTCGTAGTTCACGTCCACGGAATGTTCTTCCTCGGACTTTTCGCCGCGCACGGTCAGCGTGAATTTCTGACCCGGCTTCAAATCCAGCGGCACGCTCAAATCGCCCGTGCGGATGGCTGGCCCCTGCGTATCCATCAAAATGCCGCTGTGGCGATTGCGCTTGGCGGATTCCGCGCGGATATCCGCAAAAACGCGGCGCACCCAGTCATGCGGCGCGTGGGACATGTTCAGGCGGAAGACGTTTACGCCCGCGTCCATCAGCTTGCCAATCATCTCGGCGGAATCTGTGGCTGGCCCGAGGGTGGAAACGATTTTAGTATGCCGTAGCAATCCTTTTTGCATGGGCGCAGAATACTAATCTGCCGTTTAATGAAAAGTTTTAATTGCCCCGCCACGGGAATCTTGCTTGCCAACGCCCCGCCGTCCCGCCATTATTTTGCCCTAACTTTTTAATAAAATTATGGCTGACGCAGCAAACAAATATCCCGAAAACGCCCCCGGCAAATACTTCGTCGACAACCAGTGCATCGACTGCGACCTGTGTCGCGAAACCGCCCCGGCCAACTTCAAGCGCAACGACGACGGCGGTTACTCGCTCGTTTACAAACAGCCCGCCTCGCCCGATGAAGAAAAGTTGTGCAAAGAAGCCATGGAAGGCTGCCCCGTCGAAGCCATCGG
>JBAXIY010000318.1:0-1789 GCA_037138135.1 Verrucomicrobiia bacterium | reverse complement strand
AACGCGCCGGGAATCGCGCCAATCAAAGTATTCACCCAGGTCACGCGTTTAAGCGGCGTGTAAATAAACAGGTAGCTGATGGAAGTCACCGCGCCGACCACGCTGGTGAGCAGATTGACGAGCGTGGCGAGATAGATCAATCCGGCGACCGAACACACCCCGCCGAAAACGGCAACGGTTACGGGCTGCAAGCGTCCTGACGGCAACGGACGGTTGGCGGTGCGGCGCATTTTCGCGTCGTAATCGCGTTCAAGCAACTGGTTCAATGCCGCCGCGCCGCCCGCGACCAGCGCGGTGCCAAACAGAGCATGAAACATTTGGAGGAAATCCACGGAACCGCGTTCGCCCAGATAAAATCCAACGAATGTAGTCAACAGCACCAGCGCAGTAAGCCGTGCTTTCACCAAGTCGGCGAAAACCGCCGGCCAGCTTTTTTCCGCAACCACGGTTGCGTTGAGAATTTCCACAGACGCTTTCATTTCATCAGGCAAAGGTGGGTTAATACCGTTGTTCGGCGAGGTTCGCCAGAGTGGAACGGCGAACCGAGATCAGCCACCAGAGTGCGCCGACCAGCAGCGCGGAGGCCCCGACCATGACGTGGAGCGTGGTCACGTCCGCCGCCTTGTTGGACCATACGGTCCAAGCACCCAGCCCAATTTGCAGCGTCAGCAAACCGAGCCAGAACCAAGCGAACTTCGCCAGCGCGTCGTCACTGCCGAGCTTTTTCCGTGCGAGCATCGCCGCCGCCACAATGCCGAGGAAGATCGCATAGGCCACGAGGCGGTGAACCATTTGTAGCAACACTTGAAACGCCGTGATGGGATTGCCAATCGTGCCGGGCGGACGATGCGCGTTGTAATCCGCAATCGCTTCCGGGGTCGTGGCGGGCCAGAGTTTGCCGTGCGCGAGCGGAAAATCATTGATGGCCAGCCCGGCGTGCTGGTGGCGCATGGTCGCAGCGATGAGGAGCTGAATGAAAATAAGAATCGTGACAAAAAGCACATGGCTGCGCAGGCCGCGTGGAACGGAGATTTGTTTTTCCCGTTCAGAGTTTTGCCACCAGCGGCTCACGAACAGCGCAATGGCGCAGGTAAGCACAAGAAAAGTCTGCGCAACCGCACCGTGCGGGACGCCGAGCCAGTCCAACATCCAACGCACGCGCAGGCCACCGAGAATACCCTGCACGATGACGAGCAGGAAAGCGGTGATGCCAAGCCATTGCATCCATTTGCGCGAATCCTTAAGCCAAAGCCAGACGGCCAGAATCGTCGTGAGCAGGCCGACGGCGGAGGCAAGCAGGCGGTGCGAGTGTTCGTAGAAAATGCCGCCTACCCATTTATCCAACGGGAAGACAAACATGTTGTAGCCGTAAGTCGTCGGCCAGTCGGGCACGGACATGCCAGCTTCGTGGCTGGTGACCAGCCCGCCAAGGCCGATGAGCAAGAACGTGGTGACGGCATTGAGGACGGCGAACCAGAAGAGCGCGGGTTGGTATTTATTATTCATGTTGCAAATGGAAAACCGCTGCGGATTTTTTCGCGCAGCGGTTTAGGGCTGGCGAGGAATTATTTCTTTTCAAACGTGAAGCCCTGCACGGCTCCGTCGGCTTTCACTTCGATCTCGGCGGTCTGCGTGCCGAGTTTGCGGTGCGTGGCCTCCAGCGTATATTTGCCCGCCGGCACATTCTTGATGGTGAACTTGCCGTCTGCCCCGCTGACCGCAAAATAGGGATGATCAAACACGCTGACCCACGCGAACATCCAGGGATGCACGTCGCACTGAAATTTCA
>JBAXIY010000317.1:0-1848 GCA_037138135.1 Verrucomicrobiia bacterium | reverse complement strand
CGGGCGCGATGCGAACGGGCGCAAATGGTTCGGCAACGCGATTCACGTGCAGCACGTCGCCGTGACGCAACGTGCGTCCGGCGTGACCGCCGAATTTGCCGAGGCTGAACGTCGCTTTGCTGCCGAGATAATCGGGAATATCAAAACCACCTTTCACCGCGAGATACGTGCGGCAGCCTGCGCCCTTGATTTTCTGCAAACGTAACACGCTGCCCGCGCGGACATGGATGCTGCGCCAATACGGAACGGGATTGCCATCGAGGTCGGCTTCCATTTCCGCGCCGGTGAGCGCGATGGTGGCGTCGAGATTGAATTTCAATTTTGGTCCGCTCAACGTGAGTTCCAGACCAGCGGCATTCGTGGGATTGCCGACAAGTTGGTTGCCGATGCGGAACGCAAAATCATCCATCGGGCCGGACGGCGGCACGCCGATGGACCAATAACCGGTGCGGCCCGGATAATCCTGAATGCTGCTTTGCGTGCCCGGCTCGATGACATCAATCGTCGCGGGCCGATACGGAAAGGTCGCGAGCCATTTGGTATGGATGTCGCCCGTGGCGAACTCCGCGCTGCCGATGACCTGGCGCAGATATTCCAAGTTGGATTCAATGCCGGCGACTTTGGTTTCCGCGAGCGCGGCCTGCAATTTGGTGACGGCTTCCGCACGCGTCGGCGCTTTCACGATGATCTTGGCGATCATCGGATCATAAAACGGCGGGATGTCCGAGCCGCGTTCCACCCACGTTTCGATGCGTGCCGTCGCCGGGAAGGACGCTTCCGTCAACACGCCGGAACAGGGCTGGAAATTTTTATTCGGATCTTCCGCGTAAAGGCGGACCTGAATGGACGCGCCGCACGGCACGGGTTGGAATTTGGATAAGTCCAATTCGCCCGCCGCCTGTTTGATCATCCACTCAACCAGATCCACGCGGGTGACTTCCTCGGTCACGCCGTGCTCAACTTGCAGTCGCGTGTTCACTTCGAGGAAATAAAATCTCAGATCTTTGACATCGAAAACAAATTCCACCGTGCCCGCCGATTGATAACCGGCTTCGCGCGTCAGCCGCACGGCGGAATCGAGCAACGATGCACGCAGTTCCTCGGACAAACCCGGTGCGGGCGTCTCCTCGACGACCTTCTGATTGCGACGTTGCGCGGAACAATCGCGTTCGCCCAGCGCAACGACACTGCCCTTGCCGTCACCGAAAATCTGCACCTCGATGTGCCGCGCGGTGGCGACGAATTTTTCGAGATACACGCCGCTCTGCTTAAACGCGCTCGCGGCCATGCGTTTCACGGATTCAAACGCTTCAATCAACGCGGGTTCATCGGGACACATGCGCATGCCGATACCGCCGCCGCCGGCGGTGCTTTTGAGCATCACGGGAAAACCGATGCGCGCAGCTTCGGCCTTCGCGTGCTCCAGGGAATCCAGCAAGCCACTGCCAGGCAGCATTGGCACGCCGTTTTTCAACGCGAGTTCGCGCGCGGTGTGTTTCAAACCGAAGTCGCGCATGTGTTGCGGTGTGGGGCCGATGAATTTAAAACCAGCTTTCGCGCACGCCTCGGCGAAGTCGGCATTCTCGCTCAAAAATCCGTAGCCGGGATGAATCGCTTCCGCGCCAGTCTGACGCGCGGCCGTAAAAACTTTTTCGTAATCGAGATAGCTTTCCGCCGCCGTGTTGCCGCCGATGGCAATGGCTTCATCCGCTTGCGCGACGTGCAAAGAATTTGCGTCCGCGTCGGAATAAATCGCCACGGAACCCACGCCCATTTTTTTTAGCGTGCGGACAATGCGGCAGGCAATCGCGCCACGGTTGGCGATCAGAACTTTCTTGAACATAAAAT
>JBAXIY010000316.1:0-1857 GCA_037138135.1 Verrucomicrobiia bacterium | reverse complement strand
CGGACAGGATACTTTTCGCGGCGGCGCTGGCGAGTTTTTTATGGGCGCTGGAAAACGCCAGCGAATCAAATTCTTCCGGTGCGAGCCAGCGGCCGTTCGCGCTCGCCGGTCGTTTCGCCAATGAAACGGAAAATGCCTCCAGCGTGATACGATAACGCGTGATGGAATGTTTCACCGTGCGCAGCGGCTGAACTGTCTTCGGTTTCACGCCAAAAAGTTTTTGGAACGCCGCTGGGGCGTCCGTCTTTGTGCCGGTGATTTCTACATTTGGAAATTCCCAGAGATGCGCGTTCACCACGCCGGCTGGTCGTTGCTGAACGAGAAACTTGCCGCCGCACTCGACGGCGAAAGCGATGAAATGCCGCGCCGTGGCCGACTCGCGTTTGCCGAGGTTCGGCAATTGTTCCGTGCGATTTTCCGCAAACGCCACGCAAAGTTTTTGCACCGGACAAAACAGACACTGCGGATTGCGCGGTGTGCAAATGAGCGCACCAAGTTCCATCAAAGACTGATTTAAGTGCGAACAATTGCTCTTTGATTTCTGGACCAAATCCTCCGCCAGCTGCCAGAGTTGTGCGTTTGCCTGTTTGTCTTTTGGATTTTCGGCGATGCCAAAAATACGCGTCAGCACGCGGATGACATTACCATCGAGAATCGGCGTGGGTTGGTTGAAAGCGATGCTACAAATCGCGCCGGCGGTGTAGCGACCAATGCCCGGCAAGGCGAGCACGTCATCAAACTTTTCGGGGAACTTGCCGACATGCTGCGCGACGATTTGCTGCGCGGCCTTCTGGAGATTGCGGACACGCGTGTAATAACCAAGTCCCTCCCAGAGCTTGTGAATTTTTTCCGAAGGTGCCTTGGCTGCAGCTTCAATGGTCGGCAATTCGCGCAGCCACCGGCTCCAAAACGGAATCACCGTTTTCACCTGCGTCTGTTGCAGCATGATTTCGGAGACCCAGATCGCGTAAGGATCGCGCGTGCGGCGCCACGGCAGGTCACGCGCGTTCGCGGCAAACCAGTCCAGCAAGGCGGAAACCAGTTGGGAATTTTTAGTTTTTAGTTTTGAGTTCAAAAATTTGCCGAACCGCGAAATACACGAAATACTCGAAAAAGGAACGGAGAAAATTCCGTTGCCGATAAAAAGTTGTCAGCCGCGTCCAAACGAGCCATATTCACCGCATGAAGACAAGTTCCTTTGTCCTGATTGACCCGGAGATTTTGGGTGGCGAACCTTGCTTCGCGGGCACTCGCGTTCAGGTGCGCGCACTTTTGGACTACATCGAGGGCGGCGACACGCTGGACGAATTTTTGGAACAATACCCCACCGTTTCACGCGCGCAGGCCATCGGCTTTCTCGAAGAAGCCAGCGAAAGCCTGCTCGCCACCGCCTGAATGCGCATCCTGCTGGACGAATGTTTGCCCAAGGATCTGGCGCGCGAACTCTGCGGCCATGAGGTCAAGACCGTGCCGCAAGCCGGCTGGGCCAGCGTCAGCAATGGAAAACTCCTGCGCAAAATCGCGGACTCCGGCCAGTTCGACCTTTTCTTGACGGTGGACAAACGCTTGCCGGAACAGAACCAAACTTCGTCCCTGCCGTTTGCCGTGGTTCTGCTCCGCGCCAAATCCAATCGCATGATTCATGTGCTGCCGTTTGCGGCGGAAATCTTGCGCCGACTGGATGAATTCAAGTCCGGCCACACCTATGTTTTGACGCTGCCGGAATGACCGCGCGCGTGCGCGGCGAACCAGTCCAGCAAGGCGGAAACCAGTTGGGAATTTTTAGTTTTGGGTTGTGAGTTCAAAAATTTGCCGAACCGCGAAATACACGAAATACGCGAAAAGGAAATGAAGAAA
>JBAXIY010000315.1:0-1870 GCA_037138135.1 Verrucomicrobiia bacterium | reverse complement strand
AATAAAAAGATGGTGCGCGGTGGAGGTTTCGAACCTCCGACCCCTACCGTGTCAAGGTAATGCTCTACCACTGAGCTAACCGCGCGCAAAGGGACGTGGAGTTTGGCAAGCCCGAGCCAAATGGCAAGTGAAAAGCTGGCCGCCAACCGGTTCGTCAGTTTCAACTTTGAACCCGCACGCTGACTTGCTACGTTGCAGGCATGGCAAGAAAGTCGGGCGACGGTTCCAATTCCAAAAACGGTTTTAACGATGTGATCGGCTTCGCGCTGCTGGCGCTGGCGCTGCTGTTGCTCGTGGCGCAATTGTCGTTTGACCGCAACGATATTTCGTTCATCACCACGCACCTCAACCGGCCGCCGCACAACTGGATTGGCTTGATTGGCGCGTGGCTGGCTTATGGCACTTTTTGTTTGCTGGGCGGCGCGGCTTATTTGCTTCCGTTGCTGACGGGTATTTTTGGCGTCAGCTATCTGTTGAATTTTTTTGGCTATCTGCGCGAACGTTTAGTCTGGTCACTCGTTTGGGCGGTAGTTTTGCTGGTGGCGGTTTCGGGCGTGCTTTTTTTAGCGGACGATGGCGGTCACAACGGACGGTTTCATTTGGTAAAGGGTATTCAAAGCGCGGGTGGTGCGTTGGGTTATCTGACTTACGGTCAGACCCAGAACTGGGAATTCGGCTTCTGCATGCTGGGCAATCTGGGGGCGGCCATTGTTTATGCTGCGCTCGGTCTAATCAGTTTGCTCTTTCTCACCAATTTCCATTTGGGCCACTGGATTCGTGCGGTGTTGCATAAAGAAAATTTCGCGCCGGTTGCGGAAATAAAATCTGCCGAGGAAATCGCCTTGGAAAAACGTTCGCTCGAACTGGAAAAACAAAAGCGCAAACTCGAAGAGGAAGTCGGGCGCGTGGAAAAAATTGAGAAAGTTGAGAAAACCGCCAGCGGCTTGGGTGCCGACGGTCTGCCCGTGCCGGAACCCACCGTGCGCGACCTGAGTTATCCGCAAACGAAAGGTCCGCGCTATCGCAAGACCACCGTGCCTGAGCCGCCGAAGGAAATTGCTCCCGCCACCGATGGCTTGGAAGTCGGCGAAGTTATTCCCGCTGGCGAAATTAAACCGGCCACGACGGATGACATTCTCGGACGCAAATCTGAAGTGGTGGAAAAAACTGGCGAAGAGAAAATCGAAACGCCCGCTCCCGCCGAAAAAATTACGCCGGAAAAACCCAACGAACCCAAACCGGAGCCGGTCATCACCATTGCCGATGGCTCGGCTCCCGGCGAACCCGCCACGCCGGTCGCACCCGTGATCGCGCCGCGTCCGAAGCTCCCGCCGCGCAAGCCCAAGCCGATGACCGTTGCCAGCGTGCCGATGATTGGTAATTACCAGTTGCCCTCGTTTGATTTTCTTCAGCACGCGGACATGACGGTCAAGCCGACCGAGTCCAAGGAAGAACTCATGGCCAACGCCCGGCTCATGCAGGCGACGCTGGCGCAGTTCGATATCGAAGTTTCACTCGGCGACATCACGAAAGGCCCGACGATCACGCGCTACGAGCTTCATCCCGCGCCGGGCGTGAAGCTGGAAAAAATTCAGGGCTTGTCCAACAACCTCGCCGCCGCGCTCAAGGCGGAACGCATTCACATTCTCGCGCCGGTGCCCGGAAAATCCTCCGTTGGTATCGAGGTTCCAAATTTGATTAAGACCAAAGTCATCATGCGCGACTTGTTCGAGTCCGACGAATGGCGCAACAGTAAAGCGCGCATTCCCATCGCGCTGGGCAAGGACGTTTACGGCCATCCCATCATTGCCGACCTCGCGGAAATGCCGCACATGCTCATCGCCGGTTCGACCGGCTCCGGCAAATCCGT
>JBAXIY010000314.1:0-1879 GCA_037138135.1 Verrucomicrobiia bacterium | reverse complement strand
AGCCGGTTCACAACGTCGCCGACGCGATGCATAGCGATCGCGAGAAGTTTAAGAAATTTTTCCACGGCATGCTGGACGCGGGCGTTTATCTCGCGCCGTCGCAGTTTGAATCCGGTTTTCTTTCCACCGCGCACACGGCGGCGGACATTGAAAAAACCGTTGGCACGGCGGCAAAGGTGTTGCGCACGCTGTAACCTTCACGGTGGCATGCCGTCTGACTACTTAATCCGCCGAACCAAACAACGGCGGTTCACACCCGACAACTAAAAAATAAAAATGAAACTGACCAAAACATTCGCGCTGGCGGCAGTCGTCGCCGGCAGCCTGCTCACGATGCAGGCGCAGGACAGCACCAATACGCCGCCCGCTGGTGGCCCGCCCGGTGGCGGTATGCGCGGCCGGCCGAATATGGAAATGATGGCCAAAGACCTTGGCTTGACTGACGATCAGAAGGCCAAAATGAAGGTCGTCATGGAAGATACGCAGACCCAGATGAAAGCGCTCCGCGAGGACAGCAGCCTGTCCAAAGAGGAAAAAATGGCGAAGGGCAAAGAACTCCGCGAATCTACTCAGGCCAAGATGAAAGAAATTCTGACTCCCGAACAACTGGCCAAGTGGCAGAAGCACATGCAGCAAAACCGTCCGCCTGGTGGTCCCGGCGGCGAAGGCAAACCCAAAGGCCCGCCGCAGCAATAACCGGTAAGATTTCGCAAGGGACGACCAGAAACGGTCGTCCCTTTTTTATTTTTCAAATCCAACTAGCGGACTACGGCTTGGCTGGAGCCGCCGGAGCCGGCTGCTTCACCTTCACTTCGAGGTAAAGATCGCGCAGTTGTTTCGGCGAAACGTGGCTCGGCGAGTCGGTCATCAAGCAGGTGCCTTTCGCGGTCTTCGGGAAGGCGATGACGTCGCGGATGCTCGGCGTATTGCAGAGAATCGCGATGAGGCGGTCGAAGCCGAGCGCGATGCCACCGTGCGGCGGTGCGCCGTATTTGAAGGCGTCCAACATGTAGCCGAAGCGCAGCTTGGTTTCTTCCGGCGGAATGGCGAGCAGTTCCTCGAAGATGGTTTTCTGCACGTCGGGCTGATGAATACGGATCGAGCCGCCGCCGAGTTCGACGCCGTTCACGACGATGTCGTAATGCTGCCCGCGAACTTTTTTCGGATCGGTCTTGAGCAGCGGGATGTCGCTGGCGACGGGCGCGGTGAACGGATGATGGCTGGAATACCAGCGGTTCTGTTCGCGATCAAAGCCGAGCAGCGGAAATTCGATGACCCAGAGGAAATTGAATTGCTTCGGATCAATGACGAGTTTGCCCTGCGTTTTGAGCACGTCGGCGCAGTAGAGACGAATTTTGCCGAGAATTTCGCAGGCATTCAGCCATTGATCGGCCGCGAAGAGAATCAAGTCGCCTTCCTGAATCGCGAGTTTGGTGGTGAGCGCAGCCTTCTCGGCTTCGCTGAAAAATTTCACAATGGGCGATTTCCACTCGCCGCCTTCGACCTTGATGAAGGCGAGACCTTTCGCGCCAAAGCTCTTGGCGTATTCCGTCATCGTCTCAATCTGGCCTTGCGTCGCGCCAGCCATGCCTTTCGCGTTGAGCGCCTTCACGACGCCGCCGTTGGCGATGGTGCCGCTGAACACTTTGAATGTGCTCGCTTTAAAATCTTCCGTCATGTCCACAAGCTCCATCGCGAAACGCGTATCGGGCTTGTCAATGCCGTAGCGGTTCAGCGCTTCCTCGAAGCTGATGCGCTTGAACGGCGTCGGCACATCAATGTTCAGCGCGGTCTTCCAGACGCGCTTGATGAGTCCTTCGATGAGCGCGTAAATGTCTTCGCGGTCAATGAAGCTCATCTCGATGTCCACCTGCGTGAA
>JBAXIY010000313.1:0-1900 GCA_037138135.1 Verrucomicrobiia bacterium | reverse complement strand
AGACGCACTTGGCTTTTCTCGCCGCCGATAAGTGGCAAATCAAGCTTGGTATGCTCGGCGCGAACCTGAACGGCTACGCGGCGGAAGGCCCGCTCGGCGCGCAGGACAAAGGCAGGAACTTTGGCAGCTTTGATTTTGGAATGTCCGCTGGTTTTCATGCTTTGATCAACTTTCTGACAGAATCTACATCATGCGTGTCGGAAATGGCGAGTCGTTTTGGTGGCAAAACCCAGCCGTCCCAAAATGCCCAGCGCGTCGCCAGCGGCAGATAGTCGTTGAGCAGGTGTTCAAGGCTGCGCTTGAAACGGCGGCGGATGTCGGCGGCGGGAACATGGTGTCCACCCATGCGCACCCGTTGCCGGACGCGATCAACGGCTTGTGAGGCTTTGGCGAGCCAGAGATAATGCAGCTCAATCTCATAACCAAGTTGCCGCGCCCGTCGAAAAAGACGGATGTAGGTCTTGCCGCTTAAGGTGCTCTCCAACGCAAATGTTTCGCGACGGCGCAGACAGTCTTCAATTTGCGTGAGCAGCAGCCTTCCGGCTTGGACTGCACCGGCGCTCGGTTTGAGCGGAGAAATACCGCGCGCGATTTCATCAGCGTTCAAGAAGCGAAGGCACTTCACTTCATGTGGAAGAAACTGTTTGGCGAATGTGGTCTTGCCCGCGCCGTTGCAACCGGCGATGAGATAAATCGTTGGTGGCGTCGTGGCCATTTAACTTTTCTGCGCTTCCTTCGCCCAAGTGTCTTTCAACGTGATGGTGCGGTTGAAAATCAGTTTTGGCAGATGGGAGTTGGCAGATGGGAGTTGGGAATCTTTGTCCAACGCAAAGTAGGCGAGGCGCTCAAATTGGTAGCGGTGCTCCGCACGGGCATCTTTCAATGACGGTTCCAGTTTGGCGGTCAGCACTTCGAGCGAGTGCGGATTGAGGTGTTGCCGGAAATCGCCATCGGCATCCGGTTCCGGCACGGTGAACAGCCGGTCGTAAAGCCGCACTTCGGCATCCACGGCATGCGCCGCGCTCACCCAATGAATGGTGCCTTTGACTTTGCGCGCAGAAGTGGCGCCGCCGGTTTTGCTGTCGAGGTCGGCAGTGCAGCGCAGTTCGGTGATGTTGCCGCTGGCGTCTTTCACCACTTCGTCGCACTTGATGATGAAGGCGTATTTCAAACGCACTTCGCCACCGGGTTTGAGCCGGAAGAATTTCGGCGGCGGCACTTCCTGAAAGTCGTCCCGTTCAATGAATAATTCGCGGCTGAACGGAATCTTCCGTTTGCCGGCGGTCTCGTCTTCGGGATTGTTGACGGCGTCGAGTTCTTCCACGTGGCCGGCGGGAACATTGGTGATGACGACTTTGATGGGTCGCAACACGGCGAGGCGGCGGAGGGAGCGTTTGTTCAAATCTTCGCGGATGGCGTGTTCCAAAACGGAAACGTCGGTGATGCCGTTGTATTTGGTGATGCCGATGTTGTAAGCAAAGTTGCGCAAGGCTTCGGGTGTGACACCGCGCCGACGGATGCCGCTGATGGTGGGCATGCGGGGATCGTCCCAGCCGGTCACGAGTTTTTCTTCGACGAGCTGCATGAGCTTGCGTTTGCTCATGACGGTGTAGCCGAGCGAGAGGCGGGCGAATTCGTATTGATGCGGCAGCGTCCGGGGCAGCTCGAGATTTTCCAAAATCCAATCGTAAAGCGGACGATGCACTTCAAATTCCAAAGTGCAGATGCTGTGCGTGATGCCTTCCAGATAATCGCTCAGGCAATGCGCGAAATCATACATCGGATAGATGCACCACTGGTTGCCGGTCTGATGATGTTCGGCGCGTTTGATGCGGTAGAGCAGGGGATCGCGCAGCCAGATGTTCGGCGCATCGACGATAATCTTCGCGCGCAACACGCG
>JBAXIY010000312.1:0-1909 GCA_037138135.1 Verrucomicrobiia bacterium | reverse complement strand
GATCTCTACGTCTGCCTGCGTCCCGTGCAATGGTTCACCGGCGTCCCCTCGCCCGTGAAGCATCCGGAGAAGGTCAACATGGTCATCTTCCGCGAGAACACCGAGGACATTTACGCGGGCATTGATTTCGAAGCCGGCAAGGAAATGGCGCTCAAGACGCTGGAGTTCATTAAAACGAATTTCCCTAAGGAATTTAAAAAGATCCGTTTCGGCGAAACGCCCGAAGTCGTCGGCATCGGCATCAAGCCTGTGTCCAAGACCGGCACGCAGCGCCTCGTGCGCGCGGCCATTGAATACGCCATCGAGCAGAAGAAGAAATCCGTGACGTTCGTCCACAAGGGCAACATCATGAAATACACCGAAGGCGCGTTCATGCAGTGGGGCTATCAGCTCGCCCGCGAAGAATACGGCGCAGAACTCATCGACGGCGGCCCATGGTGCAAGATTCCCGAAGGCAAACGCGGCGCAGGCATCGTCTTCAAGGACAGCATTGCCGACATCACGCTCCAACAGGTGCTCACGCGCCCAAACGAATTTGAAGTCATCGCCACGCTGAACCTCAACGGCGACTATCTCAGCGACGCGCTCGCAGCACAAGTCGGCGGCATCGGCATCGCGCCCGGCGGCAACATCAACAACGTTTCCGGCCACGCGATCTTCGAAGCCACGCACGGCACCGCGCCCAAGTATGCGAACAAAGACGTCGTGAATCCCGGCTCGGTGATCCTCTCTGGCGAAATGATGTTCCGCTACATGGGCTGGAATGAAGCCGCGGATCTCATCATTAAAGGTCTCAACGGCGCGATCGGCTCCAAGAAAGTAACCTACGACTTCGCCCGCTTGATGGAAGGCGCGACCGAGATCAAATGCTCGGCTTTCGGCGACAATATCATCGCCCACATGTAATTGAATTCAGAAACAGAAACGGCGGCTGTCGTGAAGACAGCCGCCGTTTTATTTAGCTAGTTAAATCCCCACCAAAGCCGCGCCAAACACGCCGGCGGAATCGCCGAGCTGATGTTTGACGATGGGCGTTTCCAGTTCATCCGTGAAGACGTATTTCCGCACTGCTTTGACGCCTTCGGTATAGACCGCTGGAAAATTGGATACGCCGCCGCCGATGACCACGATGTCCGGGTCGAGAATATCAATCAGGTTCGCCACCGCACGGCCAAAGTGGTCGAAGAAAGTCTGCATGAACTCCAGCGCTTGCGGCTCGCGCGCAAAGTAGGCAGCTTCGACTTCCTTAAGCGGACGGCGCACGCCATATTTTTCCGCATAACGATTTTCCAAGCCGCCGCCGCTGATGAACGTTTCCGTGCAGCCACGTTGGCCGCAGTAACAAAGCGGGCCGTTCGGATCAATGCTCATGTGTCCCCATTCGCCAGCGATGGCCTGCGGCCCGGTAAACACTTCGCCCTTATAAACAATACCGCCACCACAGCCGGTGCCCATGATGACGCCGAAGACAAGTTTTTTTCCTTTTCCCGCACCCAGCAAGGCCTCGGCCATGGCGAAACAATTCGCATCGTTCTGGATCTCCACCTTCCGGCCTATGAGTTTTTCCAAATCAGCTTTGACCGGCTGGCCATTCATGCAAACGGTATTGGAATTTTTTAACAATCCAGTGCGGGGCGACAAAGCTCCGGGCGTGCCCATCCCAAACGTCGTTGGTTGGCCCGGCACGGTGGCGACCAGGTCGTCGTGCATGGATTTCAGGCGGCTGAGAATGTGGTGGTAGCCAAGGTCGCGCTCCGTGGGGATACGTTTGCGAAAGATTTCCTTGCCGTCGGCGTCGAGCACAACGCCTTCAATTTTCGTGCCGCCAAGATCGATGCCAATGCGATACATGGTAATACTCCTTGGAAAAATAATGCCGCGCGCCGTTTTTAAAAACAAGCGCGCGATT
>JBAXIY010000311.1:0-1909 GCA_037138135.1 Verrucomicrobiia bacterium | reverse complement strand
ATTTCTGCGTGGCGAACGGTCCGGCTTACGGTCAGGGGTTTAACCTGGTTTCAGCGGGCGGGCAAAAACATTTTGCGGATGCGCCAAAATTATTTTCTGCTCTGGCAAAGACTTTTTAGTCAGGCCTCAAAATTCTTCAGGTGTTTCAAGCCCCACTTCATCGGTAGCCAGCCGATTAAAAATGACAGCAGCACGAAGGCGATGATGCTGGCCGCCGCCCAGTCGCTGTTGCCGTGCAGTCCGCCGCCGCCAAAGACGAGCAGCGCGAGCGAAGCGATGATGTAAACAGAACTCACCACGAAACACAGTGTGCCGCCAAAGCCACTAACGATTTTATTGGGGTTGGCTTCCTTCACATTCGGATACAACACACCGAGGCCGACGGCGAGGCCATTGAGCGCAAAGGTCATTACCGCCACCACCGCGCCGAAAAAAGCGACGTCGTTCCACGGCATTTTCAGCAAATAGCATGAGAGGGTGACGAGGCCGAGCGTGACGGCCAATGACGCGGCACTGGCGAGCCAGTATTTGGTCATGACGATGCGCGCGAGACCCATCGGCGACATCCCGACAATCCAGATGCGCCGACCTTCGAGGGAAAATTGCGGGAACACGAAGCGCGTGGTAACGGAGGCGAGGTTGAAGGCGCACGCGCCGAGGTTGAGGAACGCGACGGCGTGAATCCAAAACGGACTGGTGAGCTGGTGCGTGAAGTTGCGGAGGTTGATGATGTAGGCGCCGAGCAGACCGAAGAACATGACCGACTGACCCCATTGCGTGGTGTCGCGCCAGAACATGCGGATGTCTTTCACGGCGATGGCGCGGGTGTCGGCTTGGAGCCAAGTGATTTTTTCAAAGAACTTTTCAAGGAAGCCGGGGGTAGCGGAACTACGCGGGGTGGCGCGGAAGAAATTAAATTTGAATCCGGCGCTCGCGCGGCTTTGCACGGCCGAGGCGGTATCGTAAAACAAATTGCCAAAGCGGGTGAAGGCCAGGCTGCCGAAGAAGAGGGTGTTGCTCAATAAAACCGCCGCGAAGAAAATGGCGTTGTTCGTGATGCCTTCCGCCCATTGCAGCACGGCGCCGGAGAGCCAGTAGCTCGGCAAAAACGGAAACATCGTGAAGCGGGTTTTGGCAAGGAGCCGGTCGAGCGCTTCGAGTGTGCGCTTGTCGAGCAGGTCGTCGTCCACGGGATTTGTTTTCCACCAGAACGCGACAAACGCCAGCAATACCAGCGCAAGTAGTAGCAACAGAATTTGAAAATTTTTCCGGTCGAGATGGCGGCCGATGGTAATGGCGAGCGCGGCCCCGAAGACACCGGGCAAGATGATGAACAGTCCGACGAGCAAAACGGTCAACGGATAAAAATGCCACGGCACATCGCGCACGAGACCAAACGCCACAAGCAGCGGCGCAATCAAAAATAAAAATGCCCACGAGGCGAGGATGCTGGACTCGATGAATTTCCAGTTGAAGATGGTCTGGTTGGAAACGGGCAGCGTGAGTAGAAATGAGGTTTCGCGATTCCGAAAGAGATTGGTGTAGCTGATGATTAAATTGCTGAGCAGCAGCAGCACGAACAAAAATGCGAAGAGCGTGTAGAGCAGGCGTTCTGTCAGCACGGCGCCGAGGCCGGGAAATTTGGCGATGAACTTCATGCCGTGATAAAACAATTCGAACGCCAACACGAGATAGCCGATTACGAAGACGCTGATAATACCAGTGAGCAGGCTGGATTGTTCGCGCACGGCGAGCAGCCGCCGCCAGCTGTGGACGGCATTCACGCGCAGCAGCAGGAGCAGCGGCGAGGATTTTAGCTGAGTGACGAAGCTGGACACGCGCGAGAAATTAAGCCGCAAATTGTCGGGATGCAATGCCGATGAAGTCGATGACGGCTTTCGGGCAACCC
>JBAXIY010000310.1:0-1911 GCA_037138135.1 Verrucomicrobiia bacterium | reverse complement strand
GCGGCCACGATGTCGCGGATGAAATCGCTTGGTGCGGGCGCGACAGAATCTTTATTTTCCAAACTCATAAAAATGTGACGCAGCGTAACAAAGAAAACCGCCGATGTCCAAACGAAGCGATTAGCTCTCGGAAACCAACGGCGAAAACTGCCGCGTCTCCGGGTCGTAGGCAAATAATTCCGCCGTGGCGATTTTAAAAAACCAGCCGTGCAGTCGCAGCGAACCGTCCATCAGCCGTTCCTGAACGCACGAGTAGCTGTGCAGATTGTCTAGGCCGAACAGCACATTTTCTTCGGCGGCGGCAGTCTCGCGCTCCATGTGGTTGTGAAGATGCGCGTAATCTTTTTTCAGCACTTCCACCACTGGCGCCGCCAGCTTCAGCCAGTCGCGCAGATGCGGCGTGGTGTCGCTAACCGGTTTTTCGCCGAGCATCGCGGTGATCGCGCCGCATTGCGAATGGCCGCAGATGACGATGTCGCTGACGCGCAAGCTTTCCACGGCAAACTCAATCGCGGCAGCGGTGGAATTGGTATCACCGCGCACATTAGCTGGTGGGACGATGTTGCCGACGTTTTTAACGACGAACAAATCGCCCGGCTTGCTCTGCGTGATAAGTTCCGCCAACACGCGCGAATCCGAGCAAGTGATGAACAGCGTGTGCGGATTCTGACCTTCCTGCGACAACTTGCGGAATAGCTTCCGGTAATTTCCAAACTGGTCCGTCTGGAATTTGTGAACGCCTTCGATGAGCCGTTGCATGAAAAGTTATTGCGCGAGCGTTTTATTTTTGGCGCGGGATTCCTCCATCAGGCGCACTTTGAATTTTTTAAATTCCTCCTGCAAGCGCACATCGCCAGTGGCGAGGATTTGCGCGGCGAGAATGCCCGCGTTGCGGCCGCCGTTGATGGCCACCGTTGCCACTGGCACGCCCGGCGGCATCTGCACCATCGAGAGCAGCGAATCGATTCCGTCCGTGGATTTTCCCAAAATCGGCACGCCAATCACCGGCAACGTCGTGAACGCCGCCGTGACGCCCGCCAGATGCGCCGCGCCGCCCGCGCCGCAAATAAAAACTTTGATGCCGCGCGCCGGGGCACTGGAAACGTATTCCTCCAGCCCGTGCGGATCGCGGTGAGCGGAAATGACTTTGGCTTCGCTGCCGACGCCAAATTCCTTCAGCGCGTCGGCGGCGGTTTTCATCGTTGGCCAATCGGAATCGCTGCCCATCAGGATGCCTACCAGCGGTTTGTTTTCAGTTGCACTCATCGGCGGGAGTCTAGCGGAAGCGCGGTCGAATGTCATCCTTCCAAAATATTCTCGTTTCCTTTTCTCTAGTGCTGGCGGATAAGATGTCGTAGTGACCGGCTGGCAAAAAATTTCAGGCTTCCTGGCGCTGCGGCGCAATACCTCGCTGCTGCTCGTTGCGCTCGTGCTTGCGGGCACCGGTGAAAAACTCTGGCTAGGTTTTGCGCCCAAATACATCGAGATGCTGGCGCACGGTGTTCTGTCGGCGGCACAAATTATTTTGGTCATCGGCATCTTCGACGCGCTGCAAACTTTTCTCGGCGCGATCTACGCGTATCCCGGCGGCTGGCTGACGGATCATTGGGGGCAAAGAAAATCGCTGCTGTTGTTCAGCGGTATTTCACTGGCGGGCTATGGGCTCGTGTTGATCTGGCAACATTGGCTGGCGCTGCTGCTCGGCTCGTTTTTATTTCTGGCGTGGAGCGCGTTGTCGTTGCCCGCGACGTTTTCCGTCATTGCCACTTCGCTGCAAAGCAGTCGTCACACAATGGGCGTCGGTGTGCAATCCATGATCCGCCGCGTGCCGATGATGCTCGGCCCGCTCCTCGGCGGCTGGCTGCTCACGCGCTTCGGCTGGACGGACGGCGTGCGCTACGCGCTCGCGCT
>JBAXIY010000309.1:0-1916 GCA_037138135.1 Verrucomicrobiia bacterium | reverse complement strand
GCCGACTCGCGACGTGAACCGCGACAGCGGAACGGCCAGCGCCAACGGCGGTTGGGTCAGCTGTTGGGAATTGCACAGCGAACTGTAGTGGCTGTTTTTGACTTTCCATCGCAGAGATTTAGCACCCGAAAGCTGATTCCAGTCAACGTCAAAACCTTGGGTGACCAGCTTCACTTGGCACGCATCAAGGCCAACCTATCCCAATCGGAAGTAGCGCAAAAGTTGAAGGTTTCAACACGGACGGTGCGAAAGTGGGAACATGGTCATGCTTGCCCAACCGAAGATCATTGGCAGCTTTTGAGGCACCTTTTGAACTTCGATTCCCAGTTTCTAAAAAGAACGAGCCAAACGCCAGAGTAGCATGTTGGGATTTACACAGGTTGGATCGAGCAATGACACTCGGTTCATAAAATTGCAACGATTCTTGCCCCCTCATGGAGTTGTTCTGCGGGTAATACAGTTCCAATGAGAAGGTTGCCATCTAGTTCCAATCGCGAGACCCCGTGATTTTTTCTTGCCGGATTCTTAACTTCGATGTGCAGCGTCATTCCGCGAAATTTGCGCGTGGCGGTGAAGCCCGGCCAATTTTTCGGAATGCAAGGATCAATCCTCAACCCAGTGCCTTCAGGCCGAATGCCCACGAGATAATTTGTGGCGGTGAAATGCGCCCACGACGCCGTTCCGGAAAGCCACGGCACACGGGAGCCTCCGAATTTTTCCGAGAACTGCGAGTGCGTGCTCTGGCAATGGACATACGGCTCGACCTCGCGGATGTCGGCACGGTCGTTCTGCGCGGCGGGCAGGAAGGAACGAAAATAGCGCCAGGCGGTGTCGCCGTCGCTGGCCAGCACCTCGGCGAGCACGGCCCAACTCTGCGTGTGGGAGAAGATGCCGCCGTTTTCCTTGTTGCCCGGATTGAAGAGCACGGCGCGCATCACTTTCACCGGCGTCTTTTCAAACGGTGGCGCGCACATCGCGACGCCCCATTCCGAAGCGAGTCGCTCGCGCACGGTGGCCAAGGCGCGGACAGATTGTTCTTTGGAGGCTGCGCCGGAGAGAATCGCCCATGCCTGCGTGTTCAAATAGACCTGGCCTTCGGGATAATTCTTTGTGCCGAACACCGTGCCGTCTTCGGCGATCGCCCAGATGAACCATTCGCCGTCCCAGCAGACCGCCGCGATCTTTTTGTCTAGCTTGGCCAGTTCGCCTTCCGCCCAGGTCCGCTCTTTGTCCAAACCCTGCGATGCGCAGATTTCTTCATAGGTCTTGAGCGCCAATCGCAGTTGAAATGTGACGAACACCGACTCGCCCTTGTAGCCGAGCTTGAGGCAATCGTTCCAATCGGCAAGCAACCCGCAGGGTAAACCATTTGCTCCACTGCGTTCGAGATTAAATTCAATTGCACGCCGCAAGTGCCCCAAGACCGTTGCTTCGCCTTTGTCGGCAAAGGGAACGGTCATTTGGTAAAACGCGCTGTCACCCGTCTCCGCAACATAGGCGGGAATCGCATTGAAAAACCAGAGGCAATCATCGGAGCGATAATGCGAAGCGGGCGTCGTCGGCATCTTGCCCGGTTGGTGCGCCCACGGGCGGACTTCCGGTTGCGCGCCGCCGGTGGAATCCTGCGCCGAGAGCATGAGCACGAGCCGCTCGCGGACGGCGTGCGGCAGCATCGCCGTGACGCCGAGGCAATCCTGCACCGTGTCACGGAAACCGTAGCCGTCGCGCTGGTCGCCGGTATAGACGAGCGAGCATGAACGCGACCACTCGAAAGTCATCAGCGCGTTGTAAGCGCCCCAAGTATTGACCATGTGATCGAATTCTGCGTCCGGCGTGCGGACGGTGATGGTTTCCAGCAATTCGTGCCAGTGTTTTTTGAGCGCGGCCAACTCGGCATCCACACGCGAAGCATCGGC
>JBAXIY010000308.1:0-1928 GCA_037138135.1 Verrucomicrobiia bacterium | reverse complement strand
CGCTCGGCAAACAAGCCGCCAACGCGGCTGGCACAATTCTTTTTGGCGGTGGCACACTGCAATATTCCGGGGCCAACCAAAATGATTATTCCGGCCGTTTCAGCACTGCCGGCAGCCAGCCCATCAGCATTGAAACGGCGGGGCAAACTGTGACCTACGGCACCGGCATCGCTGGCGCTGGCACCAGCTTAACCAAACTGGGGGCCGGCACATTGATTCTTTCTGGAACAAATGGCTATACCGGCAACACCACTGTCAGCAGCGGCACGTTGGCTCTCATGGGTTCGGGTTCTGTGACCAACAGCGCCAATCTTGCCATTGCCACCGGTGCGACGCTGGATGTTAGCGGCCGAGCCGATGGCAAGTTGATGCTGGTCAGCGGTCAAACCCTTTCCGGCATAGGCATGGTGAACGGATTGTTGCAGGTCAATTCCGGCGCAACCGTTGCCCCGGGTGCTGGCCTCGGAATTTTGACGGTGAGCAGCAACGTAGTCTTGCAAGGCACGACGCTGATGGAGTTGAACAAGACCGCTGCGACCAACGATGTCCTGCAAACGGGTCGCACACTAACTTACGGCGGCACGTTGAGCTTGACGAACCTCTCCGGCACGTTCGCCAACGGCGACAATTTTAAGCTGTTCAGTGCCGCCAGCTATTCTGGTGCGTTTACCAGGCTTGCCCCGGTGATTCCGGCCATCAATTTCGCATGGAACACCAATGGTTTGACCAATGGCATCTTAAGCGTTGTGTCCTCACCCACGACCCCGCCGCAATTCGGTTCCATTGTCATGAGCGGGACGAATTTGTTTTTGAGCGGCACGAACGGCGTGCCGAACTGGCCGTGCGTATTGCTGTCCGCGACAAATCTGGCGCTGCCGTTGAATCAGTGGACGGCGGTGGCCACCAACCAATTTGATGCCGGCGGCAATTTGAATTTCACGAATTCTCAAAGCGCGAATGCCACTCAGGTTTTCTATCGATTACAATTGAATTAAATCTCCACCGCAATATTTATGATGAAGAAGCTCCTGTTTTTAGCTTGTCTGTGCTTTCGGGCCATGAACGCATCGGCTGATTATCTTCCCTCCGACCGCGAAGCTGTCGAGTGGTGCGATATCTGGATGCCCCACGCCAATGAAACCAATGCCAACCTGCCGCGCGTGCTGCTCATCGGCGATTCGATCACCCGAGGCTATTATGCGGGCGTGGAAAAGCGGCTGGCGGGCAAGGCTTTTGTGGCTCGGTTGACCACGTCCGCCTTTGTTTCCGACCCGCTGCTGTTGCAACAAATCGCACTGGTGCTCGACGGCCAGAAATTTGACGTAATTCAGTTCAATAACGGGATGCACGGCTGGCGGCACAGCGAGGCGGAATATCGCGCGGCCTTTCCCAAATTTCTGGCGACCATCCAGCAACATGCGAGGGGCGCAAAACTGATCTGGGCTAACACCACGCCGTTGAAGGGCGGTGCGCAAGCGGAAACCACCGAACCGGCGGCGGCGACCGATAAAAATGTCGAGGGGCGGAAGCTGATGTTGAAATCGGATTTGTCGGGTCGCTCCAACGCCCGCATCGCCGCCCGCAATGCCATTGCGCTGGAACTCGTGAAGCCGCTGAACCTCCCGGTGGTGGACTTGAACACGCTCATGGCCGGGCATCCCGAATATCACAACGGCGACGTGCATTTCAACGAACAGGGAATGAATGTGCAGGCGGAACGGGTGGCGGCGGAAGTTTTAACCGTCTTGCAGCATCCGTAAAACGCCCGTCCTGACCTTGAACAAACGTTCAATAGAATGCGTTCACCTTCGCTGGTAAGATATTTTATCAATCCGTTAAAAAAGCAGACAAGTGAATGACCTTTTTCAAAGACTGGATTTGGTTGTAAAAATTAAAACTCAACAGAAAAACATGAAAACCGCACTCAA
>JBAXIY010000307.1:0-1937 GCA_037138135.1 Verrucomicrobiia bacterium | reverse complement strand
AAGCGCCGCGCGGCGATTTGTCGAGCGCGGTGGCGCAGTGCGGCATCGCGCGCACCAAAGATTTAATGAAGTGGGAACGCTTGCCCGACCTCAAGTCACGTTCGCCGCAGCAGCGGAACGTGGTGCTGCACCCGGAATTTGTGAACGGCAAGTATCTGCTCTACACGCGACCGCAGGATGATTTCATCACCGCCGGCAGCGGCGGCGGCATTGGCTGGGCGTTCTGCGACTCGATGGAACGCGCCGTGAGCGGCGAAGAACGCATCCTGGACCATCGCATTTATCACACGATCAAGGAACTGAAGAACGGTCTCGGCCCTGCTCCGATTCTGACGCCAAAAGGCTGGCTGCACCTCGCGCATGGCGTGCGCAACACCGCCGCCGGTTTGCGCTATGTGCTGTATGTCTTCCTCGCCGACCGCAATGAGCCGTGGCGCGTGACTCATGCGCCGGGCGGCTATTTTCTCGCGCCGCAGGGCGACGAGCGCATCGGCGATGTTTCCAATGTCGCCTTCAGCAACGGTTGGGTGGCCCGCGCGAATGGCCGCGTTTTCATTTACTACGGTGCTTCCGACACCCGCACCAACGTCGCCACCACCACTGTTGAGCGCTTGCTCGATTACGCGCTGAACACGCCCACCGATCCGCTGCGCAGCGCGGCGTGTGTGCAGCAGCGGATTGAATTGATCCGGAGAAATCGCGCGCTGGCGTCGCGCTCAAAATAAACTTTGTCATTCGCAACTAATGAAAATTTACCGACACCCGGAATTGCTCCCGCGTTCTAGTGAGTTTTCCGTTTGTATTAATGGCGAGCCGCTGGAAGTTCTTCACACCGATGTCGCCGACTTTGTCATCTGCGCCCTGGAGCCTGGAGATTTTCCGGCCTTGGTGGAAGTAACGCCGAAACGGCCCGTTACCACGGCTTTGGTGCGACCGGTGGCCAAAAAAATTCCGGCCACCGTTGCCAATGACACCGTCCAGATCTCCTTGTCGCGTCCGGAAAAGCTCTCGGTGGATATTGCCGGCTGCAAGCCGCTTTATTTGTTCGTCAATCCGCCGGAGACCAATCCACCGCACCCGGGTGATCCAAGCGTGGTCACCTTTGCCGTCGGACAGATGCACGAAGCGCCGATGCTCACCCTCGAAGCAGGGCAGACCCTCTATCTGCCGGGCGGAGCGGTGCTCAAAGGTCGTATTCATGTGAAGGGAAAATCCGGCATCCGGATTTGCGGGCACGGAGTATTTGACGGTTCGTTTTATGACCAGGTCGTTGACGGGATGATTCCCTCAATCACGTTGGAACGTTGCCCGAATGTGCTTGTGGAAGATCTCACGATGATCCGGCCGCAAGGCTGGATGCTGATGATCGCGGCTTGTGCGGGCGCGACCATCCGGAACGTGAAGCAGATTGGCGAGGTCATCAGTTCCGATGGCATTGATGTGGTCGGTTCGCGCGATGTGGTCATCGAAGACTGTTTTCTCCACAACAACGACGATTGCGTGGTGGTGAAGGCGCTTTTTGTCGGTGGCAAAAATCTGGCCGCCACGCAAGTGGACGCCCGCGAGAATGTTGAAAATGTGCTGGTTCGCCGTTGCACATTTGCAAACTGGAGCTGCGGAAACGCGATGGAAATCGGTCACGAACTTTCGGTGGAATTTGTTCGCAACGTCACTTTCACCGACATTGACGTTCTCCATGTGCATGGCCAAGGCGCGGTGTTTTCCATCCACAACAACGACCGGGCGGTGGTCTCGGATGTGCTTTTTGACAACATCCGCATTGAGCACTGCTATGACAAGCTGATTGATATTCGCATCTCCCATTCCCGGTTCAGCACTGATGCGGAACGCGGCCATATCCGGGGTGTCACCTTGCGAAATATTCAGTGGACACGCACTCCATTCAACGCCGGCTATACGATTTCACTGATCGGCGG
>JBAXIY010000306.1:0-1952 GCA_037138135.1 Verrucomicrobiia bacterium | reverse complement strand
TCCACGTTGGCCGGGCACGCGCGAATCTCGAATTGCCGCACTTCCTTGATGAAAAGCGACTGGCCATCTGATTCAGCCCGGTGCGAGCCTTTGAATTCAACGTGGGAGCAGGTGAAATCCGCCATGTCGGCGTGATTGGTCGGGTCGGTGGTCGCCAGCGCGCGGCCAAGACGATTGATTTCCGCCGCGACGGTGGCGGGAAGCGTGTCGGGATCGCCGTTGTTGCCGGCGGTCTGGCTCAAGGCCGCCATACCGACGCCAACAAAATCATTGATGCTTTTCCAGTTGGCATCTGGATTGGTCTGGCCGGCTTCGTTGTTACCCTTCCATTTCCATTCTACCGCCACGGAAAACGTCTCAATGCCGGTGTGTGGCACGGTTTCGGAGGATTTGACGGCGATAACTTGGATGTAAGGCGCGGTGCGCAGCTTCCAATCGTTTGAAAACAGGTATTCGTAGTTTCCTGATTCGTCGCCATAGGCGTCCTGAAGCAACGCCAAAACCGCGCGCTCGATCTGCGAGCCGACATTCGGGATGGGTAAAAATTTGGTGGCCATTCAAAAAGGCGCGGCAGTCAAATATCGGTGAAATTTTGTTTCCAGCCCAAATCAAGCCGGCGCTCAATTTCGGCGAGCATCATGGATTCTTCCCGCGCCACGGCAGCAATCAACGGCGGCAAGGCTTGCAGCTCGGCGTAATGCTGATGCCGCGCCTCTAGCGCGGCATTGCCACCAAGAGGTGTGTAATTGATGGACGTAACCATGATGGAATCTACAGCGGCGTTAATCGTGGCAGCGCCCAACCGTTCAGTCTTACGGGAACCGCCTTGGTCGGCGGCGGATTCATTGGCAATTGACTGGCGGAATTCCGCGCTTTTTTTCACCATGAACGGTGAGGCATAGAGCTGACGCAATGGCGTTTTCCAGCCAGATTTCAAATAAGCACTCGATGATCGGCGCGCAGAAATCATTTTGGTGAGCAGTGCGTTAATCATGCTTTGCCGTTGCATCGCTGTTCCGGGGCCGGTTTTCAGCAATGAAGAATCTAACTTCCACTTATTGCCGGTCTGGGAGTTGTAATTGGAGCCTGGCCGCATTCGCGCCATGATGACCAAAACGCCCAGCGGGGCCGATTTTCCGACTGCCGAGGAACTTTTAAAACGGGTGCGGTTTTTGGCCTTGGAAACGCGATTCATATTGGCGTTGGTGTAACTCGTTACCGAAATGCCTAGCCGCGCATCAATCGAATCAGGAAAGATTTTCTCCGTCTCATTCATCGCATTTCGGCAAATAAAATACGCGCTTGTTACACACTGCTGCTGCATCGTCCGCCGGCCAAACGCTACGATCTGCGGAATGGCGCGCTCCAGCGCCGAAACATCAACGCTCATTGTCATCATCATGTCCGACATCACCAAAGCCGCGCAGTCAAGAAAACGGGAACAAATTCAAAATTCCGCGCGCAATCAGAAACCACCAAAAACGCACGAAACCATTGATAATGCTGCAAATTCGTTACTGTAACCCGTTGATTTTAAGCACAAAGCACGAACAAATTCCGTGTAAATGCTTTGAAAAATGGCTCACATGACAGATCAACGCGGTTCCGTCACTGACGATAACGATTCTGGGGGCAAAAGATTCCTTGCCGGGGGTGGGGTAGCGTTAAAACATTGGCCATTTTGCAAGGTTTTCAGCCTCTTGTCAGCATTTGCCAATGAATAATGATAAAGCCGTTTGTGGCCAAAAATCGCCAGCTTGGCGGCCTGGCGCGGCCCCGTCTTTTGCTCGCGGTGATCCTGGAGCATGGCGCGGCGCGGATGACGTGCGAACGGCTGGAGACGCGGCGCGGCTGGCCTGGTGATGGCTGGCCAATATGCGTTAGGTATTGACACGGCGCGCGGCTGGTTTAGATTGCGGCCATGTCATCACGACAAGCCAAGCACGCGGCCC
>JBAXIY010000305.1:0-1954 GCA_037138135.1 Verrucomicrobiia bacterium | reverse complement strand
TGCGCCACCTGCGCGGCGAGGCGATACGCACCGACGAGCGGGTGTGACAATCGCCAGACGCGCCCCTCCAACTGACCCAGCGTCTGCGCGAGCCAACGCGCCAGCGTGATGTCATCCCACGTCGCAAACGTGCGGCCGTATTCCGTCCACAGCGAGTCGAGCGGCGAATTGGAAGTCGTGTCCATTGAGGCAGTCTGGCGCGGAGAAAATGTTTTGTCGAGCGGTGTTGATACGGTTTGGCGCTGAAAATAAGAAAACGCAGGCTGCCTAGCCTGCGTTTGGCTACTTAAGTTTTTAAATTATTTTCCCAATGCCGCCGCCGCGAGATTGGTGATGTTTAAAACCGTGTTCGGAAATAATCCGATCCAGAAAATGCCGGCCAGACAGACCCAGATGGAAATTTTAGCGGGGGAAGACAGCTCAATAGTTGACATATCTTCCGGATTCTTGCTCCAGTAAATCGCGCGGATGACACCGAAATAATAGTAGAGCGAGATGATTACGCCCGCCAGCGCGGTGAATGCCAGGCAATAGTAGCCGTGGTTGCCGGTGGCCTGCGCGGTTTCAATCACCGCTTTGAGCAGCAAGAATTTTCCGAAGAAGCCGGCCAGCGGCGGGATGCCGGCGAGCGAAACCATCGCGATGGTCAGCGTCGCGGCGAGCAACGGCGAACGTTGGTTCAAACCAGCGAGACCGGAAATATCTTCCGTCGCCAGATGGCGCATGACCAGCGTGATGACGAAGAACGCCGCCATCACCGTGAACACGTAACCGCCGAGATAATATAACAACGCTGCTTGTCCGCTGGCGCTCAACGCAGCCACGCCGAGCAACAAGTAACCGGCGTGCGCAATGCTGGAATAACCCAGGAGGCGTTTCAAATTACGCTGCGGAATGGCGCAGAGGTTGCCGTAGAGAATCGTGATGGCGGAGATCACGATCAGCAGGTTTGCCCAATGCTCGGTCACGCTCGGCACGGCAGTGAACAGCACGCGCAAGAGCAAAACAAAACCGGCGGCTTTCGAGCCGATGGCGAGAAATGCGGTCGTCGGCGTCGGCGCACCTTGGTAAACATCCGGGGCCCAGATCTGGAACGGAAACGCGGCAATCTTGAAACCAAGACCAACGAGAACTAGCAGCACACCGAGCAGGAAGATTCGGCTGTCGGCAAACTGCGGCGCAACGGCAGCGAGCTTGGTGAAGTTGAGTTCACCGGTCGTTCCCCAAATCAGCGCGATGCCAAACACCATGAACGACGACGACAGCGCGCCGAGAATCAGATATTTCACGCCCGCTTCGAGCGACTGGAGTTTGCTGCGTTGAAAACTGACGAGGACGTAGAACGTGATGGTGATGAGTTCGATGGAGACGAACAGCATCACAAAATCATTGGACGACGCGGCGAACAGCATTCCCGCCAGCGCAAAAAGGATGAGCGAATAATATTCCGCTACGCTGCCTTCGGCCAGTTTGTCGGCAAATTCGGCGGCCATGAACAAAACCAAAATCGCCGCGACGATGAACAATTGCTTGAAGAACAAGGACAAGGCGTCGTTGACGAACATGCCGCCAAACGCAGTGCCGAACTGACCGCAACTGCCGTTGCCACTCAGGCTCGTGACAAGCAACACGCCCAACGCCGCGATAGCCGCGTAACCGATAAAACGACGGCGCTCGGCGGGCACAAACAGATCTGCCAACATCAGCACGAGGCCGAGGCCGATCACCGAAATTTCCAGCATTATCAGAGACGAATTCATTTATTTTTGGGCAATAAAATTTGCCATGGGCGCACTTGTCGGGTTGCCTGCAAGAACGTTGCCGGTTGCCGCCGCGACAATCTTTTGCGCGTCAGGATTAATTTTTTCCGTCAACAATTTTGGCCAGAAACCAAACACCAGCAAACTGGCCAGCAGCATTGCGTAAGGCAATTTGCGCCAGAAATTCGCGTCGG
>JBAXIY010000304.1:0-1966 GCA_037138135.1 Verrucomicrobiia bacterium | reverse complement strand
ATTCCACGCGCAACCGTTACGAACGGCTGTTCAAGAGCAAAGGCGAGAACGTGGTCGTCAGCGTGGAACATAGCGCCTGCGGCGGCTGCCACATGAAATTACCGACGCAAATCGTGACGAATTGCCGCGCGCAAGGGGAAATCGTCACCTGCCCGAACTGCGGCCGAATTTTGTATTTCACCCGCGACATGAGTCTGACGGCGGCGGATTAAGCGACGTTCGCGCCGTCATCCGCACGGAAAGTTTCACTCGACGTGTAAAGGCTAAAGGGGGATAAATCTGTCATGGAAAATAATAAGGAAGAGCCGATAAAAGTTTTCTTGGTGAATCCACCGTCTGAAAATCCGTGGAGAACTCGACAAGATTATTTGGATAACCAGCGAAGGGAAAGAATTCAGTTTCGAGTTACAATTGCATCACTTGTTATTTCAATCTTGAGTGTTTTTGCAACAGCGATTGTCGCGATTGAATCGCTTAAACGAATGACCGAGTTTCAGGCCTCAATGGTAAATGGAATTGATTCGAAGCTTTATGCAAAAGCTGAAGGCCAATTAAAAAAGCACATTGAGAATTTAAAGTCGGAAGGTCGAAATTCACCAATCAAGTGGGGAGCAATTCGGAATCTGCATTACAAAATTAGTCCAAGCGACTACGGCGACACTGTTTCTGCGGTGCTCGTTTACGAGCAAAACTATTCGGTTGATTCTCACATTGCTCCTTTCACCTCGTATGATCGTTGTGAATTAAATTTGCATTACTCCGATAACGAGTGGCATCTAACGGGCGGCACACACCGTTTTTTCGCGCCCACAGGTGAGCAGAACCCATTTCCGAATTGGACTCCTGTAACAGAAGACATGTCAGGGATCAAAATGGAACTCGATATGGACTTCTTTCAAAAATCAAAATAAGGCTGCATTGCCCGTTGCCAGTTTTTCAGTTAGCTTCGCGGGCGTATGGCTTTCGACTCCTTCCGCGATTTCGTCAACGCCCTCGACCAGGCGGGCGAACTCAAACGCATTTCCCAGCCCGTCGCCACCGAACTCGAAATCACCGAGATCGCCGACCGCGAAATGAAATTGCCCGGCGGCGGCAAGGCGCTGCTGTTCGAAAAGCCCACCGTCAACGGCGTCGTCTCGCCGTTTCCCGTGGCCATCAACACGCTCGGCTCGCACAAGCGCATGGCCATGAGCATGGGCGCTGAGTCCGTGGATGAAGTCGCGAACGAACTCGGCGCGCTGATGAAGGCCAAGCCGCCGACGAGTTTCAAGGAAGCCATAAAGCTGCTGTCGCTCGCGCTGGATTTGCGTCACGCGAAGCCGAAGACGGTGAAGAGTGGTTCGTGCAAAGACGTCATCCACAAATACGATGCGCCTGCGGCATCGAAGAGCTGGCCGAAAGCGCCGGACGTGAACAATCTCGCTTCGTTCAACACGCAGCCGCCCACGCTCGCGAACATTCCCATCCTCCGCTGCTGGCCGCTCGACGGCGGCCGCTTCATCACATTGCCCTGCGTCGTCACGCGCGACCCGGACACGGGCGAACGCAACGTCGGCATGTATCGCATCCAGATCTACGACGACAAAACCACCGGCATGCACTGGCAGTTGCAGAAAGTTGCCGCGCGCCATGGCCGTCGCTATTATGAGAAGGGCGAGCGCATGCCCGTCAGCATCTTCATCGGCGGCGACCCGATGTTCCCCTTCGCCGCGACCGCACCGCTGCCGGACGGACTGGATGAATTTCTCCTCGCCGGTTATCTCCGCAAAAAATCCGTCGAACTCGTGAAGTGCGAGACGAACGATCTGGAAGTTCCCGCCAACGCCGACTTCGTCATCGAAGGTTACATTGATCCGACCGAGCCGTTGCGCGACGAAGGGCCGTTCGGCGATCACACCGGCTATTACACGTTGCCCGAGCCGTATCCGGTGTTTCACGTCACGGCCATCACGCATCGCAAGGACGC
>JBAXIY010000303.1:0-1970 GCA_037138135.1 Verrucomicrobiia bacterium | reverse complement strand
CCGCGAACGAGCGCGGCGGTTTTGTCGAGTTCGGTCATCATGGCCGAGCCGCCGCCGATTTTTACGACTTTTTTGACAGGGCAACCCATGTTGATGTCCACGGACACCGCGCCGTGCGCTTCGACGATGAGCGCGGCATCGCGCATTTCTTCGGCGACGCTGCCAAAAAGTTGCACGGCGAGCGGTGAATCTTCGGGTCGCGTTTCAATCAACTTGAAAGCTTTGTCGCGTTTTTCCAAAAGCGAGCGCGCGTTGACCAAATCGGTGGTGCACAAGCCGACGCCGCCGACTTCGCGCACGACGAGGCGAAAGGGCAGGTTGGTGTAACCCGCCAGTGGCGAGAGAAACAGATTAGATTTCAGTTGGAGCGACCCTAGGCGCATCGCAGCCATGGTAGTGGAATTGATTGATTGCGAAAGCGGTAATGCCGTGATAGCTTGCCCCACTAAAATGTTAGACGATGATTCCAATTCAAAGGACAACGGTGGTAAGAAAAAACCGTTGGGTGGCGGCTTCAATAAAAGTCAGACGGTCACGCTGCTAGTGTGGGCGGGCATCATCATTGCCATGGTGGCCGTTTTTATGATGAAAAATCATATCTCGGCGCCGCCGGTGCAACTGTCACAATCGGATTTCCTCAACAAATTTCAATCCAACCAGATTGCGCACGCGACGATTAATTTTAATGCGCAGTCCGCACCGTTGACGCCGGTCACGGGCGATTTTCTGGAAACCAAGGACGGCAAAACCAGCCGGATACCTTTCACTGCGCCCAACGCGATGTTGACGCAAAAGATGCTCGATCAACTTCTGGTGTCGGACAAAATCGAGGCTGGTGCGCCCAATGCGGCGGTGATGAACCTCGTCTGGGGAATTCTGCCATTTCTGGTTCTCGGATTGCTGTTCTGGTTTTTCTTTATCCGTCAAATCAAGGCGGCGGGCAAGGGCGCGTTGAGCTTCGGTAAAAGTAAGGCCAAGATGTTGGCGAAAGACCGCAACAAAACTACGTTCAAAGATGTAGCGGGTGTAGAAGAGGCAATGGAGGAAGTTTCCGAACTCGTCGAGTTTTTGAAAGATCCGAAAAAATTTCAACGCCTTGGCGGACGCATTCCGAAAGGCGTTTTGATGATCGGGCCGCCCGGCACCGGGAAAACGCTTCTGGCCAAAGCCATCGCCGGCGAAGCGGACGCGAGCTTTTTCAGCATCAGCGGTTCGGACTTCGTGGAAATGTTTGTCGGCGTTGGCGCAAGTCGCGTGCGCGACATGTTTGAGCAGGCACGCAAGAGCACGCCGTGTTTGATTTTTATTGATGAAATTGACGCGGTTGGCCGCAGTCGCGGTCACGGTCTAGGCGGCGGCAACGACGAACGTGAACAAACTTTGAACGCCCTGCTCGTTGAGATGGACGGTTTCGATACGCAGGAAGGCATCATCATCATCGCGGCGACGAACCGTCCCGATGTCCTGGATCCTGCGTTGTTGCGCCCCGGCCGTTTTGACCGACAGGTCACGGTGAATTTGCCGGACGTGCGCGGGCGGGAAGCAATTTTGAAAGTTCACGCCAAAAATGTGAAGCTCGCTCCAACCGTGGATTTGTCCATCATCGCGCGCGGCACGCCCGGCTATTCTGGTGCGGAACTGGCGAATCTATTGAACGAAGCCGCACTGCTCGCAGCACGCACCGGAAAAAAATCAGTGGAGCAACCGGAATTAGAAGAGGCGCGCGATAAAGTTCGCTGGGGCCGTGAACGCCGCAGCATGGCGATGAGCGACGAGGAAAAACGGGCAACCGCCTGGCATGAAGCTGGTCACGCGCTCGTAAGCGTATTGCTCAAACACACGCATCCGTTGCACAAGGTCACAATCATTCCCCGCGGTCGGGCGTTAGGCGTCACCATGTCACTGCCGAAAGATGACATGCTGAACATGCGCCGGAAGCAGGCGATTGACACCATCATCATGACGATGGC
>JBAXIY010000302.1:0-1981 GCA_037138135.1 Verrucomicrobiia bacterium | reverse complement strand
AAGTCGAGGCGGTGAATGACTTGGCGTTGCGTCGCGACCGGATTTGCGAAACAATTCCCACGCAAAATGTCGCGCAAGATTTCAGATCAAAAGTCCGCCGCCAACGTGATGATTCTCGGCGTCGGTTCCTTCGCGCACAGCCTCGGCGGCGCGCTGGCGGATGCGGGTGCAAGTGTCTCGACCTATCTCACACGCAATTACGGTCACTTCTCACCGTCGCTCGTAGGCAAAACTTTTTCGCGTGACACATTTCCAAGTCCGGTGTTGCTGTTGCGCGAAAATAAAATTGATGTGGTCATTCCGCAATCGATTGACTGGGCGTTGCAGCCGTGGGCGGATGATTTGATCAAATCCGGCGTTGGTATTTTTTCGCCAACTGGCGAAGCGATGCGCATCGAACGCGAACGCGATTTTGCGCGTGAGCTGTGCGCGAAATACAAAATTCCGTTTCCGAAATCATTTGTCGCCTCAAACCGGATTGAGGCGGAAAAAATTCTCGCAAAAAATCCGCAGCCGTTTGTCATCAAAAATCCGCTGTGCTCACCGACAAGTCCAATCCACACGGTGATGTGCGAAACGCTGGCGGACACGCGCGCGTGGTTGCGCAATGTGAATTACGCCGAGGGCGTTTTCCTGCAGGAATATCTCGGCCGCGCCGAGGCCGGTCACATCGCGCTCGTCAGCGGTGGTGAGATCCACTCGCTCGTCACGAATCAGGAATACAAATACGCCCACAATGGCAACCTCGGCATCGTCGCCGGGGCGCCGCTTGGCGGACTCGTCGAGCGCGATGAGCACGACAAATATGGTCTGGCGTGCGAATTGATTCATCCGCTGAAACCGTGGCTGAAAAAGGTGAATTATCATGGGCCACTGCAAGTCACCGCCATCAAACGCGGCGGCAAATGGCACGTCATCGAATATAATATCCGTATCGGCGTCACGTCCGGCCCAATGATTTTGCGGATGCTAAAAAATCCAGCGGAAATAGTTTTAGCGACGGCGCGAAATGAAAAACTGAAGTTGGCGTTCAACGACAAATTAAACTTCGGCTGCTCGCTCACGCTGGCGGGTTACGGTTATCCGTTCACGCAAGTTCGCGGGCCGCAGTTGCCGCTGGAAGTGGACGGAAAATTTGATTGCGACGTGTGGTGGAACGAAGTCGTGCGCGGCGCGGACGGCAATTTAATTTCCACCGGTCATCGCATCGCGGATGTGATTGCCCTCGCGCCAAATTTGAAAGCCGCGATTGCCAAAGCTTACGCGAATATCCGTAAAATCCGCGTTGTTGGTAGTTATTTCCGCACGGATGTCGGCCAAAGTTTGTGGCCGCCGGGCACGGTTTGAAAAACTGTGTTCATCCGTCTTCATCCGTGGTTAAATTTATTCGTCCGATGAAATTAGATTCCGAAAATTTTCCGTTGCGACCGGCGTGGACCGAGATTGATCTCGGCAAACTGCGCCGCAATCTGCAATTGATTCGTGGCGATTTGCCGAAGTCGGTGCGGTTGATGGCGGTGGTGAAGGACGAGGCTTACGGTCATGGCGCGCTCGATGTGGCGCGCGTTGCGGTCGAGGAAGGTGCGTGGGGTTTTGGCTTGAGCACGCTTGAAGAGGCGATGCACTTGCGCGAAGGCGGCATCACTGCGCCGTTGTTACTGCTCGGCGAACGACAGGAGGCTGAACTCGAATGGTGCGTCGCACACGACCTGACCGTGTGCGTGAACGAGCCGCACACGGTCCGCAAGCTCGCAAAGGTTGCGGCGGAATTTGGGAAGCAGGTTCCGGTGCATCTGAAAATCCACACCGGCATGAGCCGTTACGGCGTGCGCTGGGACGAGGCGCTGCCGCTGGTTGAAAAAATTCTCGCGGAAAAAGCGCTTTCACTCGAAGGCGTGATGACGCATTTCTCGCAATCGGATGAAACGGATAAAACCTTTGCCAATCTTCAGTTTTCTCGTTTTCAGGAAATTCTGGTCGC
>JBAXIY010000301.1:0-2009 GCA_037138135.1 Verrucomicrobiia bacterium | reverse complement strand
CTGCTGCAGGGCACCAACAAGTTCACATTCACGGTGAGCAGCGCTTCCCATTCAATCGCCCAGACCAATGTGATCGTCACCTTGAACGGTGTTACCAACAACAGTCTTACGTTCAGCGGTTCCCCCAGCAGTTGGAATGTCAGCGCGCCGCTGGTGCTCAATGTCACCAATTACGTCGCGGTCATCACTGTGACGGATGATGTCGGGAATACCCGTTCGACCACCGTGTATTTCGACACCTTTAATCCGGCGAGTTATGCTATCGAAGCCGAGGATTTCGACTTCAGCGGCGGGCAGTTCATTGACAATCCGGTGATCACTTCCACCGCAGCGGCCAACAGCTATTTTGACCGAGTCGGAACGGATGCCGTGGATAGCTCCTACGGCGATGTTCTTACGCCCGTCACGGCCCCCTTCCGCTGGCGTGGTGCGGCGGATGTCATCTCCACTGACGTTTGCAACGACACCAAAACGCGGGCGCTGGTGGCGGCCCAGTTGACCAATCCGCTGGCGTTCAACTACAACATCGCGTATTGGGCCACGAATGCCTGGCTGAACTACAGCCACACCTATCCCACGGGCAGCTTCAGAGTCTATGCCAGGTTGGCCGCCGGCGGCCCTGGCGTTGTCCAGTTGGATAAGGTTAGCGGGGCAACCACCACCTACCTCGGGACATTCTCGGTGGCGGGTCGCGGATACGACTTCTTCGACTGGATCCCGCTGGTGAACACCAATACCAGCCAGGCGGTCACGGTGACGCTAGGTGGGGCGGCCACCCTGCGCGCCACAAGTCTCTCCGGCAATGTGAACCCCAACAGCTATTTGCTGGTGCCACTGGTGACGACTCCAGAGGCGTTGCAGTATAGCTATGCGGCAGGCGTCCTGACCCTGACCTGGGTTGATTCCGCGTTTCATCTGCAAGTGCAGACGAACACACTCAGCACCGGGCTCAATAGCAACTGGGTGAATTATCCAGGCGGGTCAACCAGCCCGGTGACGGTGACGAATAATCCGGCGAACGGCTCGGTGTTCTTCCGGTTGTCCAACTAGCGGATTATGGGGTCTGGCAGACACGATTGCCGGTAGTCGTGCCTGCCAGCAAAACCTCAAAACTGGATTGCTAGATTTTTGCGGATGCAAATACGGAAAAATGAAAACTTTGAACTTAAAATCAGTTGAATCACAGCCAACGCGGTGTCGTAATATTGGTTTTACGCTGATCGAGTTGCTGGTGGTCATTGCCATCATCGCCATTCTGGCCGCCATGCTGTTGCCGGCCCTAGCCAAGGCAAAACAGAAGGCGCACGGTATCAGTTGCATGAACAACCTGAAGCAGCTGCAGCTCGGCTGGATGATGTATGCGGATGACAATCAGGACCGGCTCGTGCCGGTGGGCGGCGTGCCCGATCTGGTGGTGACTGTGAACCCGACGTTTGCCGCGCTCAAACCGCAGTGGGTGTTTGGCCGGGTGGATAGCTCCGGCGGCAACTGCGCAACCAACACCTGGTTTCTGGAAAACGGCTTGCTGTATTCTTACGTCAAAACCACCACCGTATACCGGTGCCCGGCCGACCCGAATACCTACAATGGTGCCCCTACAATTCGGAGCATGTCCATGAACTGCTGGTTAAATCCCATTTCCATCTGGGATCCACCGGCCGTCGAGACCGTTTATCGGAAGTTCGGCGCGATACACAAACCTGCCAACACCTTCGTGTTTATTGATGAAGCGGCTTACAGCCTGGATGACGGATTTTTTGTCTGCACGCCCGACAAAAATCAGTGGATCAACAACCCGGCCAGCTATCACGGAAATGCCGGCGGATTGTCTTTCGCTGATGGTCACGCGGAGATCAAAGGATGGAAAGATGCCAATTTGCTCAATGCCAACAAGGCCAAACAGTTTGTTGGCGCCTGGGTGAACCCGGACAGCTCGGGTAATTTGTCATGGTTGCAGGAGCGCAGCACCATCCTGCAATAGCCAGCCTTGGCATTATGAATTTGAAAGC
>JBAXIY010000300.1:0-2012 GCA_037138135.1 Verrucomicrobiia bacterium | reverse complement strand
GGCGTTCGTGATGCTCCAAATCTTCGTGCGTCAGCAAAACCTGCGCGACGACGAGACCGTGTGCGGCAAAAAGTTTTTCGTAAACCGCCATGAGTCGCGTCTGGCCGACGGCGGCGCAGGCCTGTTTTTCCGCGAGATCTGTCGGGCGCGTTTTGTAGCCGAGCGCGCCCATGCCCGCTCCAACCGCGCCGCTGGTGACGACGACGACTTCTTTGCCGGCTTTGCGCAGCGCGGCGACTTGCGCGACGATTTGCTCGAGCTGCGCGGGATCGATCAGCTTCCGGCTGTCGGTTAGGACGCCGGTGCCGAGTTTCACCACGAGGCGCGAAACCGATTTGAGTGAGTCACGATGCACAGCGCCAAGGTAGAAAATTTTTACCGCGCGGAAAATGCAAAAGTGGCGGCAATAAATAAAAGCTCATGGCGAATTAGTTTTAGCCGCCGCGCGGATCGCATTGGCCAGCTGCTCCGGCGTCCAGTCATTGCCGTCAAATTGTTTGAAAATTTTTCCGCCGCCATCCAGCACCACCGTGCGCAAGTTATGCGAGATGGAACCGTTCTCGCGCCAGAAATTCAAATCCACTTTCGGCGCGAGGCTCGCCAGCGTATTCGTATCGGCGACGGCGAATAGCCAGCGGTCAGTGTTTTCGCCGCGATAAAATTTTCCGTAGCCAGCCAAGATTTCCGGCGTGTCGAAGCTGGAATCAAACGAGATGGAAAGCAACTGCCAGTTGGCTGGTGCGTTGGTGTCGGCGGTGAGAATTTTGCGGGCTTCGAGAAAATTTTTATTCATGCGCGGACAAAATTCCGGCAGCGGACAACTGGTGAAGAAGAACGTGAACGCGACGGCGCCTCCGCGAAAATCCGAGAAGCGAACCGGCTGGCCATTTTCACTCGTAAAGCTGTAATCCGGCAACGCGTCGCCCACGTTCAATTCTGATTCCACCACGCGCCAGGTCGGAGCCGGCGTCGGCACCGCGGATTGGCCGGTGCGTTGAACCTTTTCAATCCAGTCGTCATCCGCCGTCACGACGAGCGTGAAAATAATTTCATCGCCGGCGGAAATATGATTCAACTCGTTGGTGTTTTTGACGGAAAAATCCATCGTCATCGAGGCCATGTAGCCGGGAATTTTTTCGTGCTTGATGGTGGCGTGATGAAAGTCCGGCGCAATCTCCTGCACCACGCCGCGCACGGTGTAAGTTTGATTCGTCGCGGCGGAAATTGGTGGTGCGGACGTTTCGCGTTTGCAGCCAAGTGCCAGCAACAGTCCGCAAAGAAAAAACATCGGTTTCATAAAGTTCAATGTTCACCGCGCAATTGAGCGATTTCAGCAACGACGGCAGCCGAAGTTTCCGGGCGCAAGCCATCAAAATAAATGCGGGCGCGTCCGTGTTGATCCACGATGGCGATGCGCTCGGTGCCGGTGAAATTGCCGGGCATCGAGTTGAAAGGATCGCTCTTATCCTGCGCGAGAAAACTTTTGGCGATGAGCTCGTGCAACACCTTTTTTTCGCCGGTGAGAAATTGCCAGCGGTTCGTATCGGCGTCGAAGCGTTCGCCCCATTTTCTCAGCACCGCCGCCGTATCGGTGCGCGGGTCCACGGTGAGCGAAACGAGTCGCACGTCGGCGTCGTTCGCGGTCAGTCGCTGGATTTCGGCCATGCGTTTGGTTACTTCGGGACAGGTCAAGGAGCAGCTCGTGAACAGAAAACTGACGACGAGAATTTTTCCTTCGAGTTCCGCGTGCGTCACGTTCTGGCCGTTTTCATCGGTCAAAGAAAATTCACCGAGTGTCCGTTCCTTGTCGGGCAAAATAGTCTGGACCCGGTCATGGCGTGCAAACGCACCGGCGGCAAGCCAGCTGCCGATGCCGGCAACGAGCGCCAGCGCAAGGACGAGGGCGAGAAAAATTTTCTCCTCCTTGCGCTGGCTGTTTGCGGAATTTGGTTCCGGCGGCATCGTCAAAACATATAGCTCAAGCCCAACTTGAACAATGCCGGAGCGACGAG
>JBAXIY010000299.1:0-2019 GCA_037138135.1 Verrucomicrobiia bacterium | reverse complement strand
TCAGCTTGAGTGGACACGTCAAACGCCCCGGCTACTACGAGATCGAAGTCGGCAAAGCCACGCTCCGTGAATTGCTTTACGACAAAAATTTCGGCGGCGGTCTGCGCGATGGTCGCCAGCTCAAGGCCATCATTCCCGGCGGATCGTCCTCGAAAGTTTTGAAGGCCGGCGAAAAATTTAAGCTCAAGAAGAAGGACGCCGAGGGCAAAGAGATTTTGGTCGAGACCGACATGCTCGATTTGCCTTACGACTTCGACTCGCTGGCCCAGGCTGGCACGATGTCCGGATCCAGTGCGATCATCGTGATGGATGACACTGTGGACATCGTCGAGGCCCTCGCAAATCTTTCCGAATTTTACGCGCACGAAAGCTGCGGCCAATGCACGCCTTGCCGCGAAGGTTCGCTTTGGATGAACAAGACGCTCCAGCGTTTGACTCACGGCCAAGGCCGCGCGGCCGATGCGGATTATCTCGGCAAGATTGCGGATAACATTCCCGGCGGTCGCACGATTTGCGCCTTCGGTGAAGCCTGTTCTTGGCCCGTGCAAAGTTTTCTCGCGAAGTTCAAAGACGATTTTGTCGCCAAAGGCAAGGCCGACGAAGAACGCCGCGCGAAGGAAGCGTCGGAACCTAAAAAACTGGAAGCCGCGCACCACTGATTTCAATGTCCACCGCCGCCACAACTGAAACGAAGCCCGCCGCGCCCGCGATCGAAAAGATCAAGGTGAAGATCGACGGTCGCGAGATCGAAGTGCCGCGCCTCACCGCCGACTGGTCGGGCAAACTCACGCCCACGACGATGATTCAGGCATGCGAGCTGGCCAAGACCGATGTGCCGCATTATTGCTGGCATCCGAAATTGCCGGTCGTCGGCAACTGCCGCATGTGCCTCGTTGAGTTCGGCACGCCCGCGCTCGGCCCTGACCGCAAGCCGGTCATCAATCCCGACGGTTCTTTCAAGATTGCCAAGTCGCCGCGTCCTGCGATTTCCTGCGCCACGCCGATTTCTCCGAACATGGAGATTTACACGAAGACACCTGCGGTGAAGCAGATGCGCGAAGGCGTGCTCGAGTCGCTGCTCATCAACCATCCGCTGGATTGCCCGATTTGCGATCAGGCCGGCGAATGCAAGTTGCAGGAATATTCCGTGGATTACGGTCAGAGCGAAAGTCGCTTCGTTGAGGCGAAAGTCCACAAGCCGAAAGCCGTGGATCTCGGACCGCGCATCATGCTCGATGCGGAACGCTGCATTCTTTGCACGCGCTGCATTCGTTTCACGCGCGACATCGCGGGCGACGACGCGCTCGGCATCATCAATCGCGGCAGCTACAACACGATTGCAACTTTCCCGGGAATGCCGTTCGACAACAACTACACGCTCAACACCGTGGATGTCTGTCCGGTCGGCGCGCTCACGTCGAAAGATTTTCGTTTCCAGATGCGCGCGTGGTTCCTCAAGGAGACCAAGAGCGTCTGCACGAGCTGCGCCACCGGCTGCAATGTCCTCATCGGTTCGCGCGAAGAAAAAATTTTCCGCTACACGCCGCGCGACAACGATGCTGTCAACGCTTCGTGGATGTGCGATGCCGGCCGCTTGAATTATAAGTGGATCGGTCGTGCCGATCGTTTGAAAGACGTTTTGGTGCGCGGTCAGAAATCCACGTGGACCGCGGCGCTCAACGAAATTTCCGACAAGCTTAAGAAAGCTCCGGCGGGTTCCGTCGCGATCATCGCTTCCGCTCGTCAGACGAATGAAGAGCTCTGGCTCATCTCCAAACTGAAGGCCAAACTCGGCGCGATCAGCGACGCGATTCCCCGCGAGGGTCAGGCCGACAAGCTGCTCGTCAGCGCGGACAAAAATCCGAACACGAACGGCGCGCGGCTCACGGGAATTTGTTTCACCGAGATGGGCGTGAATCTCCAGAAGATCGCGGACGGCATCGAGTCCGGCAAGATCAAGACGCTCCTCGTTTTCGGCGAGAACATCGCCAAGCACGGCGTTGCGAAGGACAAATTGCG
>JBAXIY010000298.1:0-2021 GCA_037138135.1 Verrucomicrobiia bacterium | reverse complement strand
CAAACCCGCTTCGGCCACTGCGTGGCGGCCACCATGAAAACCTTCCCCGATTCGTTGATCTTACCGAAGCCTACGACAAGGACCTGCGCGAGCTTTTGTTCAAGGCGGGGAAAACTGCGAAACTTAAATTGCAGCAAGGCGTCTATCTAGCCGTGAGTGGGCCGAGTTACGAAACTCCGGCGGAGATTCGGGCGTTTGCCACGCTCGGCGCGGACGCGGTGGGCATGAGCACGGTGCCGGAGACGATTGCGGCGCGGCAACTTGGCTTGCGCGTGGCGGCAGTCTCGTGCATCACGAATCTGGCGGCGGGCATCAGCAAAGAAAATTTGTCGCATGCAGAAGTCTTGGAGACAGCGGAGCGCGTGAAAAAATCCGGCGCGGCGCTGATCAAGAATTTTGCGGAGCTTTATGGAAGAAGTCTCACGCAAAGGCGCAAAGGCGCAAAGATTTCTTGAGAAAGCTTTCCTTTGCGAGCTTTGCGCCTTTGCGTGAGAATAAAAAAATGAAAATTGATTCCAAAAGACTGGTTCAAGCGGCAGCCAAAGCCCGGCTTGGTTCGGTGTCGCCGTATTCCAAGTTCAAAGTGGGCGCGGCGCTGCTCACCAAGTCCGGCGAGATCATCGGTGGGGCGAATGTGGAAAGCGCAAGCTACGGGCTGACGTGCTGCGCGGAACGCATCGCATTGTTCAAGGCACTGACGGACGGCAAAAAAGATTTTGTCGCCGTGGCGGTCGTCGCGCGTTGGGACGACGGGCCAATGCCCTGCGGCGCGTGCCGGCAGTTGCTGGCAGAGTATGCGCCGGCTGCCAAAGTGTTTATAGCCGACAGCGCCGACCTGGCAAAGGTGCGCACGTTCACGGTGACAAAATTGTTACCAGCGGTGTTTCAGCTCAAGCGGTGATGCCCCTTGATATTTTGCGGATTCCACGTAGTTTCTAGGGCTCTTATTCATTAATGAAACCGGAAGTTGTTTTTGGTTTGGAGAATGCGGCGTGGCCAGCGGTGCTGGTCAACGCCAGCGGAGCCGTGCTCCTGACCAATGCGGCGGGTAAAAGTGCTTTTGGTGCGACTCTGATTGGTGATTCTGCAAATCTGGCGACGGTGTGGGCACCGGAAAATGGTGGTTCAGCGGCTGAATTTCTGGCCCGCTGGGAGCAGTCGCCGGCGGCGAGCGGTATTTTAAAATTTCGGACGGCGGACGGCGCAGTGACGTCATTTCTAACCAGCGTCTGCCAGTTTAATAACGACGGGAAAAAGTGTTTCGTCCTGCAACTATTGCCCAGCCCGGTCACG
Source organism: Verrucomicrobiia bacterium (assembly GCA_037138135.1). Lineage (GTDB taxonomy): Bacteria > Verrucomicrobiota > Verrucomicrobiia > Limisphaerales > UBA11358 > UBA11358. The sequence goes on along the minus strand of JBAXIY010000298.1, from coordinate 728 downwards.
ACTGCATCGCCGACGCACGCGGTCGCCAGTCCAGCCGCCGCCGGCGCAAGCGACGCGGCCTTGAAGCAAAAGCTAGATTGCGTGTTGCAATTGGCGCGGACGGTGTCGCTTGATTTCAACAATGCGCTGACGGGCGTGCTAGCGCACACATCCCTGCTGCTGACAAAGGCGGAACCGGAACATCCTTGGCGGCGATCGCTGTTGGAAGTTGAAAAATCCGCCCAGCGTGCGGCGGAAATCGCCAGCGAACTGGCGCAATTCAGCCGACAGGAAAAAGAAACGCGCCGCGCACCGGCAGGCAACTTGAACGCGGTGGTGACGCGCTGTGCCGAATTTTTCCAGAACGCCCACGGCGCGCGGTTCAACTGGAAATTGTCGCCGGAAAAATCCTTGTTCGCGGCGCGCTTTGACGAGGCAAAGGTGCAACAGGCCATCACAAAAATTTTTGAAAATGCGGTGGAATCTTTTGGAGTAAGCGGCACGGGTCAGATTGCGGTGCAAACACGGAACGTGGAATTGACCGAGGCCACGCAGGATCGAAACGTGCAGCTGGCAGCAGGAACGTATGCGTGCGTGGAGATTTCGGACAGCGGTTCGGGCATCGACGCGGAATCGCTGCCGCGCATTTTCGAGCCGTTTTTTACAACGAAACGTCCGCCACATCGCGGTCTGGGGCTGGCGCTGGTTTACGGCATCATCACAAACCACGGCGGCGGCGTGGCGATTTC
>JBAXIY010000297.1:0-2021 GCA_037138135.1 Verrucomicrobiia bacterium | reverse complement strand
CAATTCGAAAAAAGCCTACTCGTCGTGTGCCGAGTTACAGGCGTTCAACCAATGAGAGGAACACAATATGATCATCATTGAATCTTACCCGGTAGCCATCGCGATGTGCGTCATCACCATGCTGTGCTGGGGGTCCTGGGCCAACACCCAGAAGCTGGCCAGCAAAGAGTGGCGCTTCCAGCTCTTCTACTGGGACTACGCCATCGGGGTCTTTCTCTTCTCGCTGATCCTGGCCTTCACCATGGGCAGCTCAGGCAGCGGAGGGCGAGGTTTCCTGGCCGATCTGCGGCAGGCGGATACCCAGTGGCTGGGGTCCGCCTTCCTGGGCGGCATCATCTTCAACCTCTCCAACATCCTGCTCGTGGCAGCCATCGATATCGCCGGTATGGCGGTGGCCTTTCCGATAGGGGTGGGCCTGGCCCTGGCCTTGGGGGTCATCACGACTTTTGCCGCCACAAAGGACGGCAACGCGCCCATGCTCGCGCTCGGAGTAGTGGGCATCGTGGTGGCTATCATCCTCGACGCCCTGGCCTACAAGCGCCTGGCCAGCAGCGGACAGAAAACCCCCGGCAAGGGAATCCTAATCTCCATCGCTGCGGGGGTGTTGATGGGGTTCTTCTACAAATACGTCGCCCAATCCATGGGCAAAATCGGGGCGGACAGCGTGCTGCAGGCGGGCAAGCTCAGCCCCTACACCGCCATCGTGCTCTTCAGCGCCGGGCTGCTCGTTTCAAACTTCCTTTGGAACAGCATCATGATGGTCAAGCCGTTCACCGGATCGCCAGTGCCCTTCGGCGATTACTTCAGCAAAGGCTCCCTGCGTCTGCATATGGTGGGCCTTCTGGGCGGGATGATCTGGAATGTCGGCATGTCCTTCAGCATCATCGCCAGCACCAAAGCCGGCGCCGCGTTGTCCTACGGCCTCGGCCAGGGGGCGACCATGATCGGCGCCTTCTGGGGCGTGTTCATCTGGAAAGAGTTCAAAGGGGCTCCCCCTGGAACGAACAAGCTTCTGGCCGCCATGTTCCTCTTCTACCTCATCGGACTGGGCATTCTCATCGGATCCAAACTCTGACCATCCGCCACCGTCACATGATTGAAAAACACTATATGAAACAACCATCCATTGTCGTAGTCGGCAGTTCGAACACGGACATGATCATTCAGCTCGACCGGATCCCGAAGCCGGGCGAGACCATCCTGGGAGGCACGTTCACGACCGCCGCTGGAGGCAAGGGAGCCAACCAGGCGGTCGGCGCCGCGCGGGCCGGGGGACGTGTCACCTTTGTTGCCAGGGTGGGCCGGGACATGTTTGGAGACCAGGCTCTGGCCGGATTCCAGAAGGACGGAATCTGCGTCGACTATGTGGCTCGGGATCGCAAAGCGCCCTCGGGAGTGGCGCTCATTTTCGTGGCCAGGAATGGCGAGAACAGCATCGCCGTGGCCGGAGGAGCTAATGGCCAGCTTTCGCCCGCAGACGTCCGAAAAGCCCGCACCGTCCTCAGCAAGGCTGCCGTCATGGTGCTGCAGCTTGAGATTCCGTTGCCCACCGTGGAGGCGGCTGCGGAACTGGCGTCGAAGCTCGGGGTCCGCGTTATCCTGAATCCTGCACCGGCGCGGGAACTGCCCAAATCCCTCCTGCGGCAGGTGTCCATTCTCACCCCCAATGAGACCGAGGCGGAACTTCTCACCGGAGTCAAAGTCACCAATGAAGCCAGCATGAAACGAGCGGCCGACATCCTGCTCGCCTGCGGCGTGGAAACCGTGATCCTAACCCTGGGGGCGCGTGGAGCTTTCGTTGCGGGACCCGGGGCGCACCAATGGGTGCGAGGATTTGAGGTCAAGCCAGTGGACACCACCGCCGCTGGCGACATCTTCAACGGAGCGCTGGCTGTGGCCCTGGCCGAAGGCAAGCCTTTGCTGGACGCGGTCCGCCTGGCCAATGCCGCCGCCGCCATCTCCGTCACCCGCCTCGGCGCTCAACCTTCAGCCCCTCCGCGCCGCGAGATCGAAAAGCTCCT
>JBAXIY010000296.1:0-2046 GCA_037138135.1 Verrucomicrobiia bacterium | reverse complement strand
ATTGGCCGTGCCGGCGGCGGAAAAGTAAGTGAACCGGTTCGTCGGCTGACTAACCGCGGCGGGATTGACTTCAAACGCGCTCGGATGGTTGGTGTTGCTGTCCGTGTTTGCCTCCGGCTGTGCGACGCGGATGCCGGAGCCGTCGAGATTGGTCGTCTGCGTCCGCAGCAGCGTCACCCCAATCTGATCAAGGTTTTGCGCCCGCGCACTCACACCGAAAATGCCCATCAACAAACCGGCAAGCAGGATGGTCTGGCGAATCAATGGGTTCATGAAAAATTTGCGGCGCGCCCAAAAGTAATTCATGCCGCCAAAAAAATCCAATCCGCCGTGCGCAATGACATTTCTTTTTTTGCGTTTTGGGCTAGACTCCGCCCGTGATTGACACGCTCGTCGTCAATGAAATCTATTTGAGCCTGCAAGGTGAAAGCACCTTTGCCGGCTTGCCGTGTGTCTTCATCCGGCTCACCGGTTGCGACCTGCGTTGCTCTTACTGCGACACCGCCTACGCCTTTACCGAAGGCAAAAAGCAAACGCTTGCGGAAATTTTAGAAAAAATTCGAGCATTGGCCGCGCCCTTCAAAAACTCGCCACTCAACACTTCGCCACTGCCCTTGGTCGAATTGACCGGTGGCGAGCCGTTGCTGCAGAAAAATTCCCTACCGTTGATGAAAGCGCTCTACGACGACGGTTTCACCGTGCTGATTGAAACGAGCGGCGCGCATGATATCTCCAAGATTGATTCGCGTGTCCATCGCATTATGGATTTGAAATGTCCGTCCAGCGGCGAGGTCGCGCGGAATCTGGTCTCGAACATCGCGCATCTGAAGGCCACGGATGAAATCAAGTTCGTCATCGGCACGCTGGAAGATTATGAATGGGCGAAAGAGCAAATCGCCACGCATAAGTTGGCTGGCTTGTGTCCATTGCTGTTTTCGTGGGTGCATCCGCTCGCGCCGCAACAGCAAAACAAAGTTCTCAAACAAGTTCCCGCCGGACTCACACCGATTTCGCGCAAAGATTTGGCCGAGAAAATCATCGCCGACGCGCTGCCGGTGCGGTTTCAAATCCAACAGCACAAAATCATCTGGCCGCCGGAACAGCGCGGCGTTTGATTCATGAATACAAGCGATTACGTCATCGACGTGCGCGGCGTCACGAAAAAATTCGGTGCGCGCACGGTCGTCAACGACATCGCGATGCAAGTTCGTCCCGGTGAGATCTACGGTTTTCTCGGTCCGAACGGCAGCGGCAAAACCACGTTTCTGCGGATGCTCTGCGGCTTGCTCACCCCCGATGGTGGCGAAGGAAAATGTCTTGGCCTCGATTTTCGCCGCGAGTCCGCCGAGATAAAAAAACGCGTCGGCTACATGACGCAAAAATTTTCGTTCTACGAAGATTTGACCATCGAGGAAAATCTGGATTTCATCGCGCGACTTTATGGGATGTCGCAGCGAAAAATGGCGGTGGAAAAAAGTTTGGAACGGCTTGGTATGATCGAGCGGCGCAAGCAACTCGCAGGCACACTTTCCGGCGGCTGGAAACAGCGGCTCGCGCTTGCGGCGTGTCTGATTCACGAGCCGCAACTGCTATTGCTCGACGAGCCGACGGCGGGCGTGGACCCGAAAGCGCGGCGCGATTTTTGGGAGGAGATCCACAAATTAGCCGCGTCAGGATTGACGTTTCTTATCACGACGCATTACATGGACGAGGCGTCGCGCTGTCACCGGCTGGCCTACATCGCCTACGGAAATTTACTCGCGAGCGGCACGGTGGATGAAGTGGTGAAAGCCGGCGGGCTGACGACGTGGGAAATTTCCGGCGAAAATCTAGCGGGGCTCGCGGATAAAATTCGCGGCTTGCCGGGCGTGGAACAGGTCGTGGCGTTCGGCACGGCGTTGCACGTCAGCGGACGCGACGCGGCAAAATTGCACACGAGTGTCGCGCCGTTCATGTCGGGCGCGCAACGCTGGGAGAAAATTGAATCAGGCTTGGAAGATGTGTTCATCAGTTTGATGGAAACGGCAAAGGACAATTTCTCGTGAA
>JBAXIY010000295.1:0-2047 GCA_037138135.1 Verrucomicrobiia bacterium | reverse complement strand
GCATGAGCCCCCTGCGCGCCTATATCGACCACAAGGATGTGGGCCGGCCCTGTCCAGCCTCCACGGCGGATCTCCAATTGGTTTTCACAAGCGAACTGATCCGCACCCAACGCCGTTCCGATGGCACCATCAGTCTGGGTGGGGTTCGCTTTGAAATCCCCTCCCGCTACGGCCACTTCCAGCGGATGAGCGTACGGGTGGCCGCTTGGGACCTCAGCCGTGTTCATCTCTGTGACCCCATCAGCGGCACCATCCTCTGCCGTCTCTATCCCTTGGACAAACACCGCAACGCTCAGGGGGAGCGTGCGCTCAAGGCTCCACCGATGGTGGTGCCCGCCCAGGAACCCGCCCCCTCCAACGCCATGGCGCCCTTGCTCCAGCAGCTCATCAAGCAATACGCCGCTACCGGCTCGCCTGCCGCCTACCTGCCCAAAGACGAACTCTCAACATCAACCCAACCTCCAGCCCAACCCGCATGAGCAAAAAACTGCTTGCCCTTTACAGTCTGAAGTTCAACCCCTTCTCCCCGCAAATCCCAGCCGACGTCCTCTGGGCACCCACCGCCATCGAGAGCTTCTGTTGGCGCATCGAGCAACAAGTCGGCGAGGGTGGTTTCGCCTTGGTCAGCGGAGATGCGGGCACAGGCAAAAGCGCCGCCTTGCGCCTGTTGGTCGAGCGCTTGGGCCAAATGCGCGACCTCTCTGTGGGCGTGCTCACCCGCCCACAGGCCGCCCTGGCCGACTTCTACCGCGAACTGGGCGATCTCTTTGGCGTGCCCTTGTCCCCGCACAACCGTTGGGCCAGCGCCAAGGTACTGCGGGAAAAATGGCACAACCACATTCAAACTTCTCTTTTGCGCCCAGTCCTGCTCATCGATGAGGCACAGGAAATGGCCCCGGCGGTCTTCTCTGAACTGCGCCTGCTCTCCAGCGCCGATCTGGACTCGCGCTCCATCCTCACCATCATTCTGGCCGGGGACGACCGCCTGGTCAGCAAGCTGGACAGTCCAGACCTGGTGCCCTTGGCCAGCCGCATCCGCAGCCGCCTGCGCACCCAAGCCCTGCCTCCAGCGCAGTTGCTCCAATGCATCAACCACTTGCTCAAAGCGGCGGGCAATCCCAAACTCATGAGCCCCACGCTCGCGCAGACCCTCTGCGAACATGCCGCCGGAAATCTGCGCCTGCTTATGAACATGGCCAACGACCTCTTGAACGCCGCCCTTCGCCAGGAACGCGAGCAACTCGACGAGAAGCTCTTCTTTGAAGTCTTTGCCTTGGATGTCAAACCCACCTCCAAACGAACCCCCTCTTAAAACCCATGACCTCGCCCTCCCCAGTTCTGCCGATGGCTCTGTCGATCCAGCAAGCCCATCAGCTCTACTGCCAGTTGACCGGCCAGACACTGCGTCTGGCCTTTGACCGTGAGCGCATGTGGTATGAACTCCTGCGCGCCGGTTACTCCCTGGCAGACCTGCGCGCTGTCATTGCCTATCTTCAGCGCGAAATCCGCGCCCAACGCCGTAACGTGGGCGCTCTCAAACTCTCCAATCTTCTCCAACCAGACCGCTTCGAGGAAGACCTCCAAATCAGTCGCGTCTCTTTGAGAGCGCCGCCTCAACGCACCCCCCCATTGCCCGCAGCCCCGGCCCTCACGCCCGCCCAACAGGAACAAGGCCGCCGCCGCGCACTGGAGTCCCTGGAGAAACTAAAAAACAGCCTGCGTGGTGCCTCATCGAGTTCGACCTGAAATCTGAAGTATCCCACCTATTCCATCGGACACCAAAAAAAACATTCCATCCATCATCGCGCTGGCTCCCCTTGGTATCAGGCACAGTTGTGCTGGGTTGTGCATGGAAAATGTGGTTCAAGTCAAAAACAGGCCATCCACTCAACAACGTGAGCAACCTGCCCTCAATGATCGTGCTCACTCTTCTTGTAATCAAATAATCCGAGGCTTTATTAAGCACGGAAAATGAGGCTTGATTGAAAAACAAGCAATCCATCAATTAGCGTGAATCAATCGCCATCAAATATCGCGCTCGCTCTCA
>JBAXIY010000294.1:0-2060 GCA_037138135.1 Verrucomicrobiia bacterium | reverse complement strand
GTTCACTGGCGCTGGCGCATCTGCACAAGGGCGGCTTGCTGAACCGGCTGCGGCGCTATGACGAAGCGTTGAACTGCTACGAACTCGCGCTGGTGGCGCAGGAGAAAAAGGCGAAGGTGTAAAATTGGGCGCGACAACTGGAAACGTCCAAACTGCGCCGCCTTTGCTAAACCGGTATCAACGCTCATTTGAGACGCTCAAAGATGATGGACAGCGACTTACAACCGAAATAAAATCAAATCATGCAAAAGGATAGGCTACACAGGCCGTCATCCATTATCTGTTAGGTGGCAAACTCACGCCTCGAATTTTATGAAAGCACTCATTATTGTCGGTTTAATGGCGGCAGCGATGCCGGTTCTACACGCAGAAGACACGCAGCAGGAGAAGGACTTCAAGGCACGGTTTGAGTCTGCCATGAAGTCTGGCGATATGCAGCAGATGACAAATATATGTGTTGGCAGCCCACTAACCAGCCCAATGGAATTGTTAGATTATTCGTCACTAGAGCTTTGTTTTTGGCGCGGAGTCAAGAGCGTTAAGTTTGAGCCAGTTTATCCAGTCATCCAAGACACCATCAAAAAGGGTGTGAATATTGACGGAGCGAGATTTGTTCCCAATCTTGAGCCTTACAAGATGCTTGCGGTTGTGTATGAAAAGCGCATGAAGAACGAGAGCGCAGGGTTTAGTATTTTGACCGGAATCAAGGACGGTAAGATTATGATTACCGGATACAAGGTTAGCGATAAGTAAGATGAGATACATTTTGCCACCTAACCATTCGCCGGAGCCAACGTGGGTGGGCGCATCCGTTTTGCGCTTGAGCGTTGGGATTCGCCACGTCACAGTTCCCACGTGGCTCAGCTTTTTACGTTAGGCCACATTTCACGCGCCATGTATTACGAACCAGGAGCAGAGGGATTGAAGGACACGACAATGGGACGTTTTGCACTAAAGTTCGCGCATCGCCTCGTTGCCAGAGAGTATGCAGAAGCACACAGTATGCTTTCATCTTCGCTACGGTCGGCACTCACGCCCGCAGATCTCGAACGCAAGCTCGAAGCGATGATTGCATCAGGAGACGGTTGGCCTGATTTAGTAGAGGCCACGACCGGCGATGAGGATTGGCCTGCCAAGGAGCCACATGATTTGGGCTGGGTTTATGTTTCGATATGTGGTGATGGATTTGTCGAGGCCGTTACGGTTACTATTGCGCTTGAGAATGACACAGAAGTTATTCGGAGTATCGAGTGGGGACGACCATGATATTTGACGTAGAGAGACTGTGGCCTAATATGAGGATAGGCGACACAACCCGGCGGCACTTCAATTAAAATTCACAATCCGGCTGGCGCTGCGCTCGGTCTCGATTTTTTCGCGGAGCAAATCTATTTTTAACTTCAGCAGTTCGCGGTTTTCCTTCGACTGGTCGGCAAGGTCGCGTTCCAATTCGCCGATGCGCGCTTCGTAGGCGCGCAGGCGTTCGAGCATCGGCGTCTGGACGGCTTCAAGGCGGCGCGCGAGTTCGGTCAACTCGGCGGCGGCGGCTTGCTGACCGGCCAGCAGTTTGCGGCGTTGCGCGGCAAGTTCCTGCACGACGGCGTCTTTGAGCGCGTCCACGAGATGCGGCGCGAGGCTGGACTGGACGGAATTCAACAGCGTGTTGACGGCGGGCGGCGGCAGCGGCTGGGTTTTGCCCTTGAGAATTTTGGCAAGGTATTGATTGGCCTCGGCGGTGCCGTCGCGTTTGCAGACGGGACAGGCGACGGGCACGGGCATCCAGCCGTCGCGCGGCTGGACTTCAAAGGAATATTTCTGGCCGCAGGCGCAGTAGATTTTGACGGGGATCATGCGGCGAAGAAATTATGCCGTGGTAGGGCGGCGCTGCTGCGCCGCCAGCTGACTGACCCGCAGGTCAGCCCTACCAGCGATGATGTTAATGCGAGCGACCATTTACCAGAGGAAGGATTTGTGTTCGCCGACCATTTGGTCGCCGTTCCATAGAGTCGCGCGCCAGGCGGTGATGCCGCCAAAACTTTTATACTCGTCGCCGTCCAGAG
>JBAXIY010000293.1:0-2101 GCA_037138135.1 Verrucomicrobiia bacterium | reverse complement strand
ATGGCAGACGAAAATTCCCGGCGCACTGAAAAATTGGAATCCAACCTCGCGCACCTTGAGCATCAGGTTGAGCAATTGAATGCTGTGGTCATCGAGCAAGGCAAGTTGCTGGAGCGCTTGAAAAAAGAAGTTCTACGCCAGTCGCGCGCGATGGAAACGCTGGAACTGGAACGCATCCAGTCAAATAACCAGAAGCCACCGCATTATCAATAATTCTTCCTATGCCTAAACGAACCACCGGGCTAACAGAGGAGAACAAACGTCTCCAAAAGAACCATGCCTTTGAGTTTCAAGTCGCAACGTGGTTGATGCAGGACGGTTGGCAGGTGTTTGCGCCTCTACTGGATGCAGCCCATGCCGTAGATCTCATCGTTTCTGATGGCCCTAAATCTTACCGAATACAAATCAAATCAATTGAATCACAGGATGAAAATCGCGAAGTAGAGAATAAGTGGAAAGGTAAAAACATCGACTACGTTATCTATTTTGCCCAACGCTCAAACTGGGGTTATGTATGTCCCGCCTTCGCTACCAATCGCAAAAAACTCAATGATCCGGCGCATCATAAGTTTCAAATCAAACGCGATGAGTTTTTGAAAGCTTTTCACGCTTGCCCACAATAACTGCTATCACCGTGATTGAGATTTGATTCTGCGGTTTGTATCGTGCGGGCAATGTCGTCGCCAGAAAAACCAGTTTCGCCGCTCGCTGCGCCGGTCGCATCCGTCTGGGGCATCGGTGAGGAACGCGCAAAACTATTGGCACGATTACACATTTTCACCGTCGAAGATTTACTGCTACACGCGCCGCGCCGTTACGAAGACCGCCGGAAATTTCTGCCCATCCCCGAATTGAAGTTGAGCGAGTCGGCCACGGTGCGCGGAAAAATTGTCGCCGCCGGCATAAAACGTTTTCGTGGCGGTTCACGCACGATGTTTGAATGCGTGTTTGACGATGGCACGGCGCGACTGCATTGCCGCTGGTGGCAGGCACAGGCGTGGATGCCGGATTGGTATGCGGTCGGTCGCGAGTTTCTCATCTACGGAAAATTAGATAACGAGAAAAAGCCGCGCGTCTTCACGCATCCCGAAACGGAACTGGTTGAGGCCGGCGACGACGAATTTGTCCACGTCAACCGCATCGTCCCGGTGCATCCGCTGACGGAAGGTTTAACGGCGCGCGTGATGCGCTCGCTCATCTGGCGCGCACTGGAAAAATACGAAAACGAAATCGCCGAACCGGACATCAAGCTGGATTTGAAACAATTTCCGGCGCGCGCAAACGCAGTGCGCATGATTCATTTTCCAAATGAATTGACGGACGTGGAATTTGCGCGGCAGCGACTGGCTTTGGATGAATTTGTGGCGCTGCAGTTCCAAATCCAGTCGCGCCGGAAAAAATTTGAGGTCTTGTCCAAGGCGCTGCCATGCGGTGGTGACAACCGTTTGATGAAACCATTTCTCGCGCAACTTGGTTTCAAACTTACAGCGGCACAGGCGAGCGTGCTCAAAGAAATCCGCGCGGACATGGGCGGCGCGCATCCGATGCGCCGTCTGTTGCAAGGCGATGTCGGCTCCGGCAAAACGGCGGTCGCGGCGTGCAGTGCGTTGATGGCGATTGAAAGCGGCTTCAACGTCGCGCTGATGGCGCCGACGGAAATTCTGGCGGAACAGCATTTCCGAAATTTTTCCAAATGGTTTGAACCACTGGGAATCAAAATTGAATTGCAAACCGGCAGTCGCAAAACTTTTGAGCCGACCACGACCAATGTGCCACGCGGCAAGCTGGCAAATTTCAACCGGCAACCTTCCACCTTGTTCATCGGCACGCACGCACTGTTCACGACGGGGTTTGATCTGCCGATGCTCGGCTTGGTCATCATTGACGAGCAACATAAATTCGGCGTGGCGCAGCGCGAAAGCCTTGTGCGCAAAGGAAATTATCCGCATCTGCTGGTGATGACGGCGACGCCGATTCCGCGCACGCTCGGCCTGACACTTTACGGCGATTTGGACGTTTCAGTGATTGATGAATTACCCGGTGGACGCGGCACGATAAAAACGTTTGTGCGCACGACGGAAAAGTTGCCGAAGGTTTTTGA
>JBAXIY010000292.1:0-2109 GCA_037138135.1 Verrucomicrobiia bacterium | reverse complement strand
TGAAACGAACAACTTCAATTTTACTTTCCGCTGCCCGCTTCGTTCTTTCAATGAACTGTTAAGACTCTAGCAGGTTTTTAAATTCTGCCCACTAATTGATATGCACCGGTTATTCACCAAAAACTCGCAGTGAAAAAACCGTTTGAAAGCTAAAAACACTAATCAATTCAAGGCTTCTGGCAATTTTATGAAAACAGTTATTCACCGCAAAACCGCAATCAAAAACTGACGGTGAACAAGTTCCGTTTTCAACTTCGACAAAAACACACTCGACTTAGAAAAATTACCATCGCAATTTTCCAGAAATGAAACATCTCCCCTTTGCGCTCACTTTGCTGCGCCTCCTACTTGGCCCAGTTGCCTTGCTCTGCGCACTGACCAATGTTTCTCGCTGGATTTATTTACCAATTCTTGTGACCGGCACGCTCTCGGATATTTTTGACGGCATTCTTGCGCGTCGCCTCGGCGTAGCCACGCCCGCGTTGCGCCGCTTCGATAGCATTACCGACGTCATTTATTATTTATTTATTCTCGGCGTCGCGTGGATTTTGTATCGCGCCGTCATCGTGCAAAACTGGTTTTTGCTGGCGCTGATTTTAGCTTCCGAAGCCGTCGTGATTTTGGTCTGCTACGCGAAGTTTGGAAAGTATCCCGCCACCCATTCGTGGCTCGCAAAATTCTACGGCCTATGCCTGCTCGCCGGACTCACCGCGTTGCTCGTATTCAATGCCGGCAGCTGGGCGATTATCGCACTCGCCATCGTCGCACTGGTAACAAATACAGAAATAATCGCCATCCATCTGCTCATGCGCCAGCCGCCGGTGGATGTGAAATCCATCTTCCGGATTCCAAAATCTAAAAAATAAAAAAAGTCGTCCGCTCGGACGACCTTTTCGATTTTAATTTTTTGTGCGTTCAACCTAAATGATTGGCCGCGCCCGCAAGTCCCGTGACAATTTCATCACGCGTCTTGAAATTACGGATGCGGACATAAGAATCATTTTCGAGTTTCGCGGTGTAAGCCACTTTCAATTCCTGTGCGCGCTTGAATTGTTTGTCCGCCTTTGCCGGCGTGATGGGATATTCGACAGCATAACCCGCCGCGCGCAAATCGTGCACCAGCTTCAATGAAATCGGGCGCAACGCCTCGTCTTCAATCAGCACAAATACATCCATCTGCGAATCAAATTTCGGCAGCAGACCGCGCGCCTTGAGCAATTCCGCCAGCACCACGTCGCCCATGCCAAAGCCGAGCGCGGGCAAATCCACCTTGCCGCCGCTGATGAGCTTCACGAGATTATTATAACGACCGCCGCCCGCAATCGCGCGAAATTCGCCCTTGCGATCAAACGCCTCAAACACCACGCCGGTGTAATACGCCAAGCCGCGAATGACCTGATAATCAATCTTCACGAAATCTTTCAAGCCACGCGCCGCAAGATTATCCAAAATATTTTGCAGCTCCGCCGTCGGTTTGCCCGATTCGATGAACGCATTGACGCCCGCCAACGTGAAACCGAGCGCGGACAATTTCTTTTCCGATTCTTCCGGCGCCGCGCGCTCCAACTTGTCAATAATCTGAAAGAATTCGTATTCGTGTGTTGGATCGCCGCCGCCGTGCTTGAAGAAATCCTGCCAGGCGTTGCGGCTGCTCAAGCGGATGACGAAATCTTCCGCTGTCAGACCAAACGCGCGCAGCGTATCGATCAACAGCGCAATCAACTCCGCGTCCGCCGCCGGATCGGTTTCGCCAATCAAATCCGCGTTGAATTGAAAATGTTCCCGCAGCCGGCCTTTCTGCTGTTTCTCGTAACGAAACAATTGCGGGATCGCGAACCACTTGATTGGCTTTTTGTAATTGCGTTCGTGCGCGGCGACCATGCGCGCGAGGGTCGGCGTCATTTCCGGGCGCAACGCAATGTGCCGTTTGCCCTTGTCCACAAAATCGAAAAGTTGCCCGACAATTTCCTCACCGCTTTTGGTCGTGAACAGTTCCAACGGTTCGAGCGGCGGGCCGTCGTATTCGCGGAAGCCGTAGCGTTTAGCAATCGTGCGCCATTTGTCGAAAATATATTGGCGCGCGTCGGCGCTCCACACATCGTTGTGCGG
>JBAXIY010000291.1:0-2141 GCA_037138135.1 Verrucomicrobiia bacterium | reverse complement strand
TTGCGCTCGGTGATGTCTCGGGCCACTTTGGACACGCCCGTGATTTTTCCGGCGGCGTCTTTGATGGGCGAAGCGGTGATCGAAACATCAATCAACCGTCCGTCCTTCGTTTGCCGGATGGTTTCAAAATGTTCGATCGCTTCGCCCTGCGCAATCGCCGCCAGAATTTGGTCTTCATCCGTCTGCCTCTCTGCCGGGATGATGCGGCGGATGGAGGTGCCGACCATTTCGGCGGCGGTGAAACCGAAAATCTTTTCCGCACCCTGGTTCCAAGTAGTGATGGTGCCGTCCAGCTGCTTGCCGATGATGGCGTCGTCCGAGAAAGTCACGATGGCCGCCAGCTGGGCATTCGCCATTTCCATCTGCTTGCGGTTGGTGATGTCTTCCTGCACGCAGATGAAATGCGTGACCTTTCCGGAGGCATCTTTTACCGGCGTGACGGTTTGGTATTCATCATAGAGGGTGCCGTCTTTCCGGCGGTTTTTCACCTCTCCCTGCCAGTAATGGCCGGCCAGAATATGGGTCCAGATTCGCTGAAAAAACTCTGGGGAATGTTGTTTGGAATTGAGCAGCTTGGGGGTCTGGCCGAGAGCTTCCGCTTCGCTGTAACCGGTCAGGCGCGTGAAGGCGTCGTTGATCCAGAAGATCTTTCCGTCGATGTCGGCCAGGAAAATGCCGTTGGCCGCTGCGGCCAACGCGGATTTCATCAGCCGCATCTGTGCTTCCGCCTGTTTGCGCAGGGTGATGTCGCGGCCAATGCCCATCACGCCGACGATTTCGCCGGACGCGTTCGTCCGGTAAAAAAGCGTGATCTCCATTTCCACCTGATGCGGCAGGTCCGGATGCCCGCGCAATTCATAAGGCGGGACTACCTCGCCTTTCATAACCCGGTGAAAGTTATCCCAAGCCAGCGGCAGGTCATCGGGATGAACCAGCGGGTTGAAGGGTTTGCCAATCCAGTGGTCCACTCCAAGTCCCGACACCTGCTCCACGACGGGATTCACCGAAATAAATGTGCCGTTCGATGCCAGAATGAAAATAAGGTCGCGGGCGTTGCTCACGAGCTGGCGGTAGCGCTCCTCGGAGGTTTGCAACTCCAATTCCGCCGCCACCCGCGTGGAGATGTCTTCAATAAATCCTTCGATATAATCCGGCGTGCCGGCGGTTCTGGCCAGCCGCATCTGGATTCGCCCGACCATGATGGTTCCATCCCGCTTCCGAAGTTGGATTTCTTGATCGGTGCTCAGGCCCGACTCCGAAGTCATTAGCTGCGCGATCACCGCCGGGCGCATTTTCGGGTCGGCATAAAACCGGACGGCAACGTTTTCGCCATCCGCCAGCATTGCCGCCGGGTTGGCATAACCAAAGATCCGGGCCATTGTGGGGTTGGCCGCCAGCAACCGGCCCTCCAGACTGGACTGAAAAATACCCACCGGGGCCTGCTCGTAAAGCGTGCGGAATTTATTTTCGGATATGACCATCGCCTTCTCCGCCTGCTTGCGCTCGGTGATGTCTTCCTGCACGCAGATGAAGTGCGAAAGCTTGCCGTCGGCACCGATCACCGGCGTGATGGTTTTGTTTTCGGGATAAATCGTGCCATCCTTGCGGCGGTTGAATATTTCGGCCTGCCAGACTTTCCCGGCCAGGATCGTCTGCCATAACTCCCGATAAAATCCGGTATCATGCTGGCCGGACTTGAGAAAGCGCGGATTTTTGCCAGTGGCTTCCTCGGCGCTGTAGCCGGTCATCCGGGTGAAAGCGGCATTGACCCAGAAAATTTTCCCGTTGGGTTTGACCAGAAAGATGCCATTGGCGGCGGCGGCCATGGATTGCTCCAACTGGAGCAGCTTGGACTCCGCATTTTTCCGGGCGGTGATGTCGCGGATGGAGCTGACCAGAAAGCCCTCCCCCTCGAAGTTGGTTCCGTGGGAGCTGACCTCCACCGGTATCGTGTGGCCGTCTTTGTGAACATGAACGGTCTCAAAAAGAATGCCGCTCGCAAAAGCCTGTGACAACTGATGGGCGGCCAGCGCGACATCATTATTCTGCCGGAGGTCGTAAATGGTCTTGGCGAGCAACTCCTCGCGGGTGTAGCCGTAAAACTCCACCGCCGCCGCGTTGGCGGAAATAATCCTTCCGTC
>JBAXIY010000290.1:0-2142 GCA_037138135.1 Verrucomicrobiia bacterium | reverse complement strand
AAAACTTCATGAAAAAAAGCGGCGGCGAGCAGAAATCGGAATGCCTCATTCCCGCCACCGTCGGCGATCTCGTGACCAGCGGCCAAGCCAAGTGCCAAGTGCTGCGCTCGGCCGACTCATGGTTCGGCGTCACCTACCGCGAAGACCGTCCCGTCGTCGTCGAAAACATCCGCCAACTCATCGCGCAGGGGAAATATCCGGAACAACTCTGGGCCTAAGCCGCTTTGACCAGCGACTGAAGTAGCCACCGAGACACAGAGAACACCAAGTTTAGGAATCACCCCTCTGTGTGCTCGGTGACTCTGTGGCTAAAACCCAACCCAAAACCGGCGATTGCTGGTGAACGGCACCCGCAACTCTGCACCCACCTGGAAATGGAAACCTACACGTGGGAAGTGCTGCCGCCGGCCTTGAAAACCCAAAACGTCGTGGACCAGCTCGCGGCGGAATACGCCTGGACACTGGCGCAATTAAATGCGCGCGGACTGGCGTGATTTACCGTCTTTGCTCAACAACGAATCTGCTGGACATCGTTTTTCGTGGAGCCTAGTGTCACTTTATGAAAAAGGATAGGCTACACAGGCCGTCATCCATTATCTGTTAGGCAGCATGAGCGCCATGAAAGCTAGAACATTGTCTCTATGTTTAGGTGTCATCGGGGTTATTGCTGCGAGTTACCTTTACTGGGCTTTGCATCGCACGACAGGTTCGGTATTTATTTCAGAGGGTAGTTTGTGGCCTCGGCCGTGGCCATATCCAGACGGATGGTTGTTGCGCTGGGAGCATTATTTGAACGTGGCACATCCGATACCACCGGGAGTTCATGCTATGAAGCTCTCTGGAGAGTGGCCGAGAGTTCAGGGTTACTTGATTTGCGGGATTTGGCTTTCAGCGGTTATTACGTTTGTCAGTTTTGTTTGGTTCATCATTTTGAGAAAGAGACGTTATGCTGCCTAATACGAGGATAGGCTAAACGCATTAGTTCTTCGCCCGCCGTTTCGCCCGCAAACTTTCTTTTCACGCGCGGCCATTTCTGGTTTCCTTCGCGCGCATCATGAATTCCGCCCCGCAACTCCGCACGCTGCTCGTCCTCGGGCGCGTGTCGAATCTGCCCACGGTCTGGTCCAACTGTCTCGCGGGTTGGTGGCTCGGCGGCGGCGGCAATCTCTGGAAACTCCCGTTCCTGCTCCTCGGCGTGAGCGCGCTCTACACGGGCGGCATGTTCCTGAACGACGCCTTTGACGCGGATTTCGACCGTCAGCGTCGCCCGGAACGCCCGATTCCCTCGGGAAAAATCGCGGCGTCACTGGTCTGGCGCATCGGCTTGGGGCAATTGGGCGCGGGAGTGTTCCTGCTGCTGTTCTGCGGGCAGGTGGCGGCGGGCGCAGCGTTCCTGCTGGCGCTGTTCATCCTGCTCTACAATTTCTGCCACAAGTTTTTCAACGCGGCACCGTGGCTGATGGGCGCGTGCCGCTTCTGGGTTTACATCATCGCGGGCGCATCGGGCGCGTGGGGCTTGAACGGCTGGGCGATCTTCAGCGGATTGGCGCTGGCGTTTTACGTCGTCGGCCTGAGCTACGTGGCGCGGCGGGAAAGTTATCGCGGGCCGATTCCGTTCTGGCCGTTGCTGCTGCTGGCCGCGCCGGTCATCCTCGCGGTGGCGATGAATACGGGCAGTTTCCGCTGGCGCGCGCTGGCGTTTTCGGTGTGGCTGGTTCTGTGGGTGGGTCGCAGCGTGCAGTCGGTTTTTCTCGGCGGCGGCGGCAACGTCGGTCTCATCGTGGCGAATCTGCTGGCGGGAATCGTCTTTGTGGATTGGATCGCCATCGCGCCGGATGCATCGCGCTGGCTGGTTTTGCTGTTGCTCGGGCTGTTTGGGTTGACGAAATGGCTTCAAAAATTCGTGCCGGCCACGTAGACTGTTTTTTCCTGCGGGCAGAAAAGTCCACTTTACGCTGCGCTTGAACACGGTCACCCGGCAAGTTACACTAACAATTCGCTTATGAGCGCTGACGCACCAGTTAAAAAATTAACGCACAACGAAGAAATCAAAGCCGCGATTCCCACGCTGGCCGGCACACTGGCCGCCACGTTCAATAATCCGGCCAACGACCATTTCTCCGAGGACGATAACCAGTTCCT
>JBAXIY010000289.1:0-2148 GCA_037138135.1 Verrucomicrobiia bacterium | reverse complement strand
CCCATATTTAACACTAAAAAATAAATAACATTAATAATCAATATATTACATAGGATAAAAAATCCATGTGGCACTACATTCTGAAAAATAGCGGCCATTGTCAGGTGATTATACGATGGTCTTGCACACACCTCCGGGAGCGGAATCCAGGTTTAGGGCGCGATAAATAGCCAACTGCTCGGGCTCGGCGCGGGTGGCTTTGCGGACATGCAGGGCTCGCCCGTCGGCGCGTAGGAAGCTGGCCGTGACTCGACATTGACCGGCCATAATCCGGCGAATGGAGTTCCAACTCAGGTCAATGCCACTTTCTTTCAAGTGGCGACGTATGATTTGCACGAACTGGTAGGCCAATACGGTGATGAATAGGTGCCCATCGGCGCGCTCTTCTTTGCTGTGGAACACGGGGCGCAGGCCCAGTTCGCTTTTGAAGCTGCGAAATACGGCTTCCAGGTCGGTCAGCATGATGTAGGTGCGCCACAATTTCTCGCCATCCCAGGCGGTCTCATTACTGCGTAGGCAGTAGACGCCGGGATGGGTGACGAGGCTGCCTTCGATCGCTGACTTCGTCCAGGTCAGTGCCGTGACTATTTTTCCCGACGCGTCGGCCTGTAGTTCGATGTGATAGTGCTGGCCGATGCCGTGGGACTTTTCCTTGAGTCGGCCGATGCGCTCCCAGAGTTTGGTGAGGCGTTTTTCGGTACGCGGACGGGACAAGCCGTCGGCAATGGCATCCAGCGCCGCTTCAAAAAGTTCGCAAAAACGCTTGGCCATGGCCTCTTCTTTCAGGCTTCGGGCTTGTGAATAGCAATACAAGCGGACTTCCTGTCCGTCTTCGGAGAGGACTTTTTGGCCGCGTACCGTGTCGCCACTGGCGGTTTCAATGTCGATAGCCTGCTCGGGGTTAAACTGCCGGCTACGCTCGCGGCTAACCACCAGGTAACGGTAGCCTTGGCTTTTGAGCCAGTCGATATTGGCTTCCGAAGCAATCCCTGCGTCCATGACCACCAGAGCGCCGGGCGGCGCGTTTAGGCCGGTTAACATGGTTGCCAGGGTACCGGCCTCGGCGACGTTGCCCGCAAACGTTTGCGAGCTACGCACGAAACCGCTGCCGTCGACCACCAGGCCCAGCGTCACCAACGGGCAGTCGCTACGTTTTTCCTTGGAGCGCGCACGATGGGCCTTGCGGTTGTTCGGGACTTCGCCTTCGAAATAGGTGTTGGTCAGGTCATATAGGGTGACGGTGGTGTCCAGGTTAAACAAGTCGCAAGTCTTGGCAAACAGCGAGTGCTCAATAGCGGCATGGCGTTTCCAGAGGACATCGGAGGCACGGTACAGGGAGATCAATGGCAACGTTTCGTAATCCACATCCAGCAACTCCCCCAAGCCACTGGTCTGGCCCAGCCAGCGATGTGCCGCCAATTCCGACCCTGGCGCTGCCATGCGCGCGATAATGGAGCCGATAATGGTGGTGCATTGGGCGCCATTGATGCCCAAGCCGGTCAGCAATTCGAGAAAACCTAACTGCTGCATGGCCCACAGACCCAACTGTTCGACGCCGACGCTACGGGGCCGGTGCAGTTCCAGCGAAGCGACGTCGACGCTTTGAATGTCGGAGACAGGCGCTGCCGGAGCAGCTGAGACGTTCGTTACGCTGGGCGCATCGGCAGCGGGGCTTGCCGTTTTCGACACCGATTCAGGCGAAGTCACGGTAACGCCCCGGCGTGCCAAAAGCAGCGCTGCAATCCGCTGCGCCTCACGCTCCACTGCCAGCGGACATTCGATCGGCAGCAGCGTCAATTGGCAACCCATGATCTCATCAACGCGGGCGCACAGTGTCGGCCAATAGTCTTGCTCAATAGCGAAGTGCCGCCCCAGGTTCAGTAACGTGGATTGACGCGTACAGCCGCCGACGCGCCCGCTCTTGACCAGTCGATAGGTGAAGTAGCGTTCGCCGGTGGCGGAATTGTTGGTGTGGGTGCGACGTATATACATGCTGCGAAGATAGCGCAGACCGGGCGAGCGCGCAAGGGGGCAAGCCAACTATTATGGCACTGCAAAATAAAATAACTCCGAAACTCAGTTGCCTATAACGAAAAATCAATAACTTACATATAACTCTCTGCTTGTTTTTGGCTAAATTTAGGGGGG
>JBAXIY010000288.1:0-2168 GCA_037138135.1 Verrucomicrobiia bacterium | reverse complement strand
TTCTTCGCCGCTGCGCGTTCGCAAATCTGCTTGTAAGTTCCCAGCGCCAAGAGCGGCCACGCGTTGCGATACATGTCGTATTTCAGATAGAACACTTTCGGGAAGCCGGTGCCGGTGGTTTCTGCTTCTGTCCACGAACCGTCGGCGTTTTGCGTGCGATAAAGATATTCGATGCCGCGTTTGAGCGCGGGATTTTCCGGGTCGTCAAACGCGCAGAGACCCATGACGGCCCACGCGGTCTGCGATGCGGTGCTCGGCCCCTGCCCTTTGAAAACCGGATCGTCGTAGGTGTTGCAGCGTTCGCCCCAGCCGCCGTCTTCGTGCTGGACGCTTTCAAGCCACGCGCGGCCGCGCTGGAGCCAGTCTTCATTCATGTTTAGGCTCAAGGCGCGCATCCCGCGCAACACTTGCCACGTTCCGTAAATGTAATTCACACCCCAGCGGCCATACCACGAGCCGTCGTCTTCCTGCTGTTCCTTGACGTAAGCCAGCGCGTCGCGCACCTGATGATGCCCATCGCTCCAGCCTTCGTAGCCGAGCAGTTCCAAAATTCGCGCGGTGATGTCGGCGCATTCGGGGTCGAGCATGGCGTTGTGATCGGCGAACGGAACTTTTTCGAGAATATTCTTCGTGCAATCCTTGTCGAACGCCGCCCAGCCGCCGTCCTTACATTGAAAGGTCATCATCCATTTCAGACCGCGTTTGAAGCATTCGTCACGCTTCGCGGGATTGTCCGTGGGAATCAGCCGCAGCGCGAGCAGCACCATGGCGGTGTCGTCCACGTCGGGATTCCATTTGTTATTGTATTCAAATACCCAGCCGCTCGGCTCGACCTTCGCGGGATTCTTGTGAACCCAGTCGCCGGCAAAACGAATTTCCTTTTCCATCAACCACTCGGCGCATTTCTTCATGGCCGGATGATTTTCGGGCACGCCGGATTCGCGCAGACAAATCGCGACGATGGCCGTGTCCCACACCGGCGAGAAGCACGGTTCGATGCGCAGACTGTCAGCGGTCTCATGTTGCAATCGTTTCAGCTCGCGCTCCTCGCGCTGTAGAATCGGATGGTCGCTTTTATATCCGAGCGCCTTCAACGCGATGACGGAATTGAGCATCGCTGGAAAAATCGCCGCGAGACCGTCACTGCCCGCAAAGCGTTCGAGCATCCATTGTTCACAACGTCTCAATGCCGTTTTACGGAACGGATGAATGCTGTGTTCAGCAAACCATTCCGCCAGTTTGTGCAACCGATCCAACCAGAGGAAAAAATTGCGGAGGGAAATCCTTTCGGGATCGGGCGCGAGTGCGAGGTCACGTTCGTGCATGCCGTCAGGATAAAGTTCGTCTAGTGTGACGTGAACCGGGCGCGTGGGCTTAAAATGATTGATGATGGCCAGCGGCACGATCATGCCGCGCGACCAGTTGCTCATGTCCCAGAAGTTCACGTGGAACCATTTGCCGATCAGCAACACCTCGCACGGAATCGTCGGGACGTATTCCCAAGGGAACAAGCCGATGAGCGCCAGATACAATTTGGAAAAGGTATTCATGCGCGGCACCCCGCCAAAATGCAACGCCACTTCACGCGCCTTCAACATCCGGGCATCCGTCACTGGCACGCCCGCCAGCTTCAGCGCGAGATACGCCTTGATGGTGGCATTCACTTCCGACGGCCCGCCGTGATAAATATTCCAGCCCCCGTCCGGCAATTGCATCGCGAAGATGTGATTCACCGTTTTGCGCTGCCATTCCTGATCCACGCTGCCATCCCAGTGATGATACGCCACCATATCCGAGACCAGGGTGGAATCCACCATCAGCTCGCCGACCCAATAACCTTCGGGTTTTTGCTCCGACAACAGGAAATCCTGCGACCGCTTTAAGGCGGCCTGAAATCGAGAGGAAAATTCGTCTGGCTTCGGGGCGAGCGGCGCATTCGCCGTCGGATTAACCCGTGAATCACTATCAGTCAACACGCGCATACTTTGAGGATTTGGAAAAAAAGAGTAAAGAATTTCCTGCGCCCGACCGCAGTTAGCGAGTTGGCGGCGGGTAAAGGCTGGTAAACTCAAATTTTGCAGAGGGTGATTTTGGTGTCCCATGAACCAGTGAAGCCGCCTAAACGTATGTGCCCATAAGAAAAGAAATGGCTCCAGAGGAAGGGCTCG
>JBAXIY010000287.1:0-2172 GCA_037138135.1 Verrucomicrobiia bacterium | reverse complement strand
ATGTATTCCAGTCGCGGTCCCCATGAGTCGCGCCAGATGCCCTTGAATGCCGCCACAATGCCCGACGCGACGAGGTGACGGTCGTCCGGCTTCACACTGCCGATAACATTCAAGCCGATGGGGAATTCCAAGTCACCCGGATTGAAATAGACCAAGTGATCAGCCCGCTTGGGCGGGATGTGGTTCAACAGTTCTTCGGCCAGTTCGCCGTGCGGGTCAATGACCCCAACGCCATGTCCCAGCGCGATGTGCTGCAATATCAGGTTCCGCAGCAATGTTGTTTTTCCAGTGCCGGTTTTTCCGATGATGTAGAGATGCTGCCGCTCATCCACGGCGGCAATGCCAAAGGGCTGGGGATCGCCCCAGCCTGGTTCCTCGCCGATGATGATGTGGGGTGATTCGTTATTCATGATGCCAAGACCAGCCGCCACCCCTTAAACGTCCCGGTTGGGGTGGACGTCGTGACGCCGGCAGTAGTGCTTGGGGCACGCCGACGAGATAATGGCGGCTGGTTTTGAAACCCGAATCGGGCAGCCAACATATCATGCGGTTCGGAAATCGGACGCGCCGATGGCGCGGCTGAATTAAAAAAGCGCCCAGTCGGGCGACGCTTTCTCCCTGCGAGTGGTAAAAGCTAGTGTCTTGACCGGTCTGGTCGTGATGCTAGTTGTCCTTGCTCCACGCTTCGGCGTGAACCGGTCGCGTCAGCGAAATCGTGGTTGGGCGGTAGCCCTGATCTTAAAACCCGTCCCCCAACGTGTCGGCGATTCCGGCCGACTTATCGCTTTTTGGTAAAGGACAACGGCTAGGTGTCATTTACCCGGCTAGCCCGCAGGGAGAAAGCGATAAGTCGGGCGGTAGCGCGACGACACGTTGGGGAGCTAGTGGTGCGGCGGTTAAGCCGTAGAATTCGTAAGTTCGGGTAGATATACCCCTACAAACCATGTTTGTAGTCCGTCGTAGCGGGTCATAAACTTGACAATCTGTCAATGTAATGCTATGATAGTGAGGTAGTTAAATAGTTCCTTTTTCTGCATTTCACCACAGGTTTGCCATATTTGGCAAATCCGCACGTCTGCCTGATTTTCCGTTCGTCCGTTAAGGTCACGCCTGAACCAATTTCGGTTCACTTCATGCCCATGAAATCATTACCCAATTATCTTCAAGCCCAACGCAAGCGTCTGGCCCTGTCACAGGAAGAGGTCGGCTTTTTGCTGGGCCTGAACGGGATGAACAAGGGAAACAAGGTGTGTCGCGACGAAACCTTCGCCCGCGAACCGTCACTGCTGGATGCACTCGCCTACGAGGTGATCTATGGTCGCCCCGTGCGCGAGCTTTTTGCCGGCCTGCATCATCAGGCGCAACAAAGAGTGGCGGAGCGGGCCAAGGTTTTGTCCTTCCGTAAAGTGCGGAATGCCGATGCGCGTCGGGAGCAAAGCATTATTCAACTGGCGGAACTTGCCAGCGTTAATCCTAACAACCATGAACCACAATAAACTCATTCGCATATTAGCCATCGCCCCAACCGCCCGTGGTTTCGGCTACGCCGTCATGGAGGGGCCGCGTCGACTGGTTGTATTCAGCAACAAATCCATTCTGAAAAATAAAAATGAACGCACGTTGGTTTGGGTAGAAAAATTTATCCGCCGCTATGAACCGGCGGTGATGTTGCTGCCAGCAGTGAACGCCGCCGACACGCGCCGGGCAAAACGCATCAAGCAGTTGCACCAACGATTGGTCGGCTTGGCTACAAAACAAAAATTGAAAGTGAAACTGATCACCGCCACCAAGGTGCGGGAACGGTTACTGGGTCAGATTAAGGGCAACAAGCAATCATTGGCGGAAGTGCTGGCCGGTTTGTTTCCCATCGAGTTGGCTCCGCGACTGCCACCGAAGCGCAAGGTGTGGAAGAGTGAAGATCCGCGCATGGACATCTTTGATGCGGCGGGCCTCGCCGTGGCGTTCTGGCCGAAGTGATCGCCGTTGGATTTTCACGTTTAAGAAGTCGTGCAGATTTGCGGTGCGACTTTTTTCTTAAAAGAAATGTTCCCCTTATTCTCATCTGGATTACTCATTGTATTACTATGTGGAAGTTTTCTTCCGGGGTGGACGGAAGTTTATTTCCTACCCCCTAGGAAGAAAACTTCCTACCTCCCCGGAAGCTCAAGGTCA
>JBAXIY010000286.1:0-2175 GCA_037138135.1 Verrucomicrobiia bacterium | reverse complement strand
TTTACTAATCGCACAATTCAATTTTCAAAGAGCAGCCGGCGTTTTACCGCCAAAATCTGCTAAACTTTTTTATCTTTGCCCGTTATTTTGGGGACAAAAAAACCCGAGTGCCGAATCACTCACTTTTCACTCGGCAATCAGATTCGAGCTTTAGTGACGCACCTGCGTCTTATTTCAATCGGCTTTCGCCGTCCAGCGCGGTTTATCGCGAAGGGACGTATAATCTATCAAACTTTAAAAACCTTGCAAGAGTTTTTTTTAAAAAAATTTGAAGACGCTAAATCGTGCGAAATCTCCTTTATTTATAAGCTTATTCTAAGCCTCGCTGAGTCAGGTCGGCTTCATACAGCCCAAAATAATGTCCCAGCTCATGCAAAAAAGTCTTGCGAATCTCGTCACAAAAGATTTCCTCGTCGCCTTTTGCCAGCTCCCAAATATTTTCCAGAAACAGAACAACCTGCGGCGGCATTGAAATCATTTCCTCGTCGACAAATTCTGCGCCCGTGAATAAGCCCAATGTATCCGCAGCGATTCCATCCGCTTGCAAACCCGCGTTAGGAATTCGCTCCAGCGTCACCGGTAGTCTAGCGGCATGATTTCGCAACGGCTTCGGCAATTCTTCCAAAGTAGCTTCAATTTCCTTTGTTGCCACCGCACATAAATTTTCCCAATTAAAATTCACGCCGAAAATTTGGCGCGCATAACGCCTGCTGGCAACTGCACATCCGACTTTTTTCTCGCGCTTGAACGGAGCAAGTTTATGGTTGTCTGTAGCAAATCTATGATCGCCAAAAAATTAATTCTTCAATCCGCATTTTTCCTTTCCATTCTTTCTTCACTGCTCGGCACTGAAGTTTATGCGGCGGATGCCACAACTGCCGAACAAAACATTCTTCGCGCCACGCTGACGAACGGACTGCAAGTCGTCATTGTGCGTAATACCATCGCGCCCGTCGTCACGACGATGGTGAATTATCGCGTCGGCTCGGATGAAACGCCCGCTGGGTTTCCCGGCACCGCGCACGCGACCGAGCACATGATGTTTCGCGGCAGCCCCGGTTTGAGCGCCGACCAGCTTGCGGCGATTTCCGCCGCGTTTGGCGGCGACGACAACGCCGACACGCAGCAGGCCGTCACACAATATTTTTTCACCACGCCCGCCGAAAATTTGGAAGTCGCACTCCGCATCGAGGCGACGCGGATGCAGGATTTGCTGCCTGACGAATCGCTTTGGACGAAGGAACGCGGCGCGATCGAGCAGGAAGTGGCGCAGGATTTGTCGAATCCCACTTACCTTTTTTACATGCAACTTTTGCAGGCGATGTTCAAAGGCACGCCTTACGAACACGACGCACTCGGCACGCGCCCATCTTTTGACAAAACCACCGGTGCCGACTTGCGCAAATTCCACAACGATTGGTATGCGCCCAACAATGCCGTGCTCGTCGTCGTCGGCAACGTCGAACCGCAAATCGTTTTGGCGCAGGTGCAAAAAACTTTCGGCGCGCTTCCAGCAAAAATTTTGCCCGCGCGGCCGGAATATAATTTTTCACCGGTCGCATCGACCACGCTAAAGCTCGATACCGATTTGCCTTACGGCATGGCCGCGATCACGTTTCGGTTTCCCGGCACGGAAAATCCCGACTTCGCCGCCGCGCAAATTTTGTCCGACGTGCTAAGCAGCCAGCGCGGCAATCTTTACGGCCTCGTGCCGGCTGGTCAGGCGCTCTTCGCGCAATTTTCCTACGACACGTTGCCCAAATCTGGCATCGGCTACGCCATCGCGGGTTTTCCGGCTGGCGGCGATTCGACGAATTTGCTGAATCAGGTTAAGGCGATTTTGCTCGCGGAAATCACCAACGGCGTGAGCGCCGAACTGGTCGAAGCCGCCAAGCGCCGCGAAATCATCAGCGCCGAGCTGCAAAAAAATTCCGTCGCTGGCCTCGCGTCCGCGTGGTCGCAGGCCGTCGCCGTGGAAAACCGAAATTCACCCGACGACGACATCAACCTGCTGCGCGCCGTCACCGTGGCCGATGTCAACCGCGTCGCCAAAACGTATCTGAATTTTGACCACGCCGTTTCCGCCATCCTGACACCGACACCGTCGGACAAACCGATTTCGTCCAAAAGTTTTGGTGGCGGCGAATCGCTCGTTTCCACCAAAAATGAAAATGT
>JBAXIY010000285.1:0-2205 GCA_037138135.1 Verrucomicrobiia bacterium | reverse complement strand
CGAGTTACACAATCCAAGACTTCGACTCCAAGCGCAGTTGGAGCGAAACTGGGAAAACTCTCATGCAGCGGGGAATCCGCGTCGAGCTGCCCGAACCTCGTTCCAGCAGACTCTTTTTCCTGCAAAAGTCCGGGGACGGCGAGTCTAAAAACTGAAGTTGTGGACGAAGGAAAGTAAAACACAGCCACCAATTCCACTATGAATATTCCAAGGCTAAACCGAAGCCAACGTGCGTGAACCCTGGCAATTGAACGCAGCAAATGTTACGAGTCGAATCATTAAATCTCTCATCATGAAAATATTTAGCCAAAGCCAGCGGTGCTTGTGGTCGCGAGTCACGTGCGCGGCTGTTGTTCTGGGCTGTCTTTTGTGTTTCCCGGCCTCTGCCCGCGATGCGGTCAACGACTGGCGTGCACTGGTCGCGCCGGACAATTCGCTGTCCTTTATGTTTTTGCGCGGAGGGGAAAAAGTGTTCACGACCGCCCTGGGCGGTTGGGGCCCAAACTGGGGCTGGACGGATTTTCGTTCCACTGAAAAGGCTACCGGCGATGAGTTGGTGCTGGCAGCTCCCTTCGTGGCCAACCAGGCTGCCGGACAAATCATCCAGCTCAAACAGCGCGTCTGGCAAAGCGGCGACCAGGATATTTCCATGGCATTCGAGCTTTCCGCCACCAACGATGTGCCGCTGACCATGATCATCGCGAATGTCGGCTTTGAGCAGAAATTTCAGGACGGCGACATTCTTTTGCAGCACGCGGACGGCAGCGAGGGCAAGCTGCCCTTGAGCATTGGCGGACCGGGCCAGCAGCCCGCAACCAAAACGCTGGTCTTCCGCTCCAAGACGCTCGGCGATTTCACGGCGACGATCAACCCGCCGCTGCCGGTGGCTTATCACGAAACACTCCGCATCCAGCTCGCGGCCGACTTGTTCAAGGCCGGAAAAAAATCCGCCACCATCACTTTTCATTTGCCGGGCGCGGTGAAGTTGCTGGCGAAGCAGTCGGACATTGATCAGTTTTCAAAAGTCTTGCCCGGCGCAGACTGGTTTCCGGTGACGACGACTGGCGATGTGAAGCCGAGCGTCATCGGCTTTGAAGATTGGCTGGACCAGCCGGCGGGCAAACACGGCGGCGTGCGGATGGTTGGCGACCATTTTGAATTTGCCGACCAAACGCCCATGAAATTCTGGGGCGTCAATCTGGCCAACACCGCGTGCGCTCCGGAAAAACCGCAGGCCGAATTCACCGCCGCGCGCTTCGCCAAATTTGGCGTCAACGCCGTCCGCCTCCACAAGTTCACCGGGGCTGGCTGGGAAGGCATCGGCGACGAAAACGATGCGACCAAAATGACTCCGGCGGGCTTGGATCGTCTGGATTATTTCGCCGGCGAACTGGCGAAGCGTGGCGTTTATTACGGTTGGTCGCATACCTACCACTTCCGGCCGAAACCCGGCAACAAGGATCGTCTGCTGGCCTACGATGAGATCGTGAAAAATTCCGGCGGTGACACCTATGGCCTCATCAACTGGGCCGAGGACTGCCAGGATTTGCTGATTGAGTCGGTGGTGAATCTGCTTCGGCACAAGAACCCCTACACGGGCAAAACCTATGCGGAAGATCCGGCGCTGGCTTACATCGAATTGCAAAACGAGGACGACATCTTTTTCTACACGACCGGCGGTCTGTTCGACAAGTTTCCCACCTACAAAAAGAAGCTGATGGAACGCTACGCCGTCTGGCTGCAGGAAAAATATCATAACCAGGCCGGCCTCAAGGCGGCCTGGGGCGACGCGTTGCAGCCGGATGAAACGCTCGTGGCGAAGAGCATCGGCATTCATTCGCAGACTTGGGAGATGAGTGACGATGGATTGAAAGATAAGGCGTCCATCCGGCAGCGCCTGCTGGACAACGCCGCGTTTTTCCACGCGGTGCAGAACGCGTTTTACGCCAAGTTTGTCAAGGCCATCCGCGCGACCGGTTACGCCGGGCCGCTGTGCGGTTCGCCGTGGCAAGCGCCGTCTGGGTTGCCGCATTACTATAATCTGAAATCGGATTACGAAGTTGGTTTCATTGACCGGCACAATTATTTCGGCGGAAAACTCAACGACACCATGATGCACCAGCCGGGCGGCGGCAATTTGTCCACCGGCCTGCAACAGGTGGAAGGCCGGCCGTTCGGGATTTCCGAGTGGATTCATGAATATCC
>JBAXIY010000284.1:0-2226 GCA_037138135.1 Verrucomicrobiia bacterium | reverse complement strand
TCGAAGCCACGCGGATGCGCGGGCGCGGCAGTTTGATTCTCACCGGCTCGCTCGGTGAAGTGATGAAAGAAAGCGCGCAGACGGCGGTGAGTTATCTGCGTTCGCAGGCCAAGAAACTTGATCTCGATTTCGACGATTACGGCAAATTTGATTTGCACATCCATGTGCCCGCCGGCGCGACGCCGAAGGACGGCCCGAGCGCGGGCGTGACCATCTGCGCGGCGCTGGCGAGCCTGATGAGCAAGCGGCGCGTGCGTTCCGACACGGCGATGACCGGCGAAATTTCTTTGCGCGGGCGCGTGATGCGCGTGGGCGGCATCAAGGAAAAGGTGATCGCCGCGTCGCGCTTCGGCGTGAAGCAGGTGATTCTGCCGGACGGCAATCGCCCGGATTGGGAAGACGTGCCGGCGGAAGTGCGCGCCAAGTTGAAAGTGCATTTCGTGAAGCATATTTCCGAAGTCCTGCAACTGGCGCTCGCGGCGAAATAAAAATGACTTTTCCAATCGCTCACGCAAAGACGCAAAGGCACGAAGGTCCTTGCGGACGGCCACCAGAAAAAAACTTTGCGGCTTTGCGGCTTTGCGTGATTTTTTTCCTGTTGTCATTTTCTGTTGCTACGAAGGCGCAGACGAACACTTTGTCGGATGCGAAAATTCAAGGACGCCAATTGGCTCAGCAACTTTGTGATGCCAAACCAGAAACGAATTTTACCCAAACTGGCGTTTTGAAAATTCGGAATAGCAAAGGCAATCAACCTGTTATTCCAATTTTATTTTATACTGAAATTCATACCGTCAACTGGGAAACAACTTATCAAATTTCCACCGGGCCAAACGCCAGCGTTCTGGTTGTAGTTCATGAAGCTGGCGCACAAAACCATTATTCTTTTTTTAAGGGGCTTATGTTAAAAACCGAGACGCAGACGTTTAAGAATTTAAGCGGCGATAGAATCATGGTTCCATTCGCAAATTCAGATTTCTGGCTCTGCGACCTCGGCTTGGAATTTTTCCACTGGCCGCAGCAAAAGGTTTTGCCGAAATCCACGAACTTGAAACGCGGGCGCGATTACACCTTGCTGGAAAGCACGAATCCGAATCCAGCCACCAACGGCTATGCGCGCGTGCTGTCGTGGATCGATAAGGAAACTGGCGGCATCCTCGAAGCCGAGGCTTACGATGCGCAAAACCGATTGCTGAAAGTTTTCGAGCCAAAGTCGTTCAAGAAGGTCAACGGCCAGTGGGAACTTCAGGAGATGGAAATCCGCAATGTCCAGACCGGTTCGCGCACGCGGCTGGAGTTTGATCTGAAAAAATGACGGCGCGCGGCGATTGCGAATAACTCTTCCCGCCGGAAACTTGACTTCATTTCGCCAACTGCCACGCTGTTTTTCTCTGGTATGAACTTTACTCGGAAATTTTTGACGATGGGCGCCGGTCTCGCGCTGGCGACGACGCTTTGGGCGCAGGACACCAACACGGCATTCGGCCCTACGCGCGACGATGTGTCGAATAATTATCTGCAGATCCAGGAGCAGATTCACGCCACGCAACTCTCCATCGCGGAAAGTCAACAGGTGGCGCTGGCCGCCGCCAAGAGCAATGCCGATGCGCTCGCGACGCGGTTGCAATCGCTGGAACAGTCGGTCGCCACGCAGCACAACGCGGATGCGGAAGCGGCGCGCAAAACGCAGCAATTGACGTTGCTGCTCGCAGGCGCATTCGGTCTGGCCGGCCTCGGTATCATGCTGCTGATGGTTTATTTTCAATGGCGCGCGTTCTCGCAGATCGCGCAGATTTCGACGCACAATCAACTGGCGTTGGAAAATGCCGGCGCGGTGCATCAGCTCGCTGCGCCCGGTCGCGCGACGGTGGAAAGTTCCAATGCGCGTCTGCTCGATGTGGTGGGCCAACTCGAGAAGCGCATCAACGAACTGGAAGGCAGCCAGAAATTATTGCCGGACAGCGCCGCGACCAAAGCGAACGATCCGCTGGCGGAAACGCAGAAATTTCTGGACGCGAACCAGCCGCAACTGGCGTTGGCTGCGGTGGATAAATTTCTCGCCACGAAACCGGCCGATGCCGAGGCGCTGGTCAAAAAGGCGGTGGTGCTGGAGAAACTGGGGCGCAACGACGAGGCGTTGGCGGTGTGCGACCGCGCGATTGCGGCGGATGGTTCACTGGCGCTGGCGCATCTGCACAAGGGCGGCTTGCTGAACCGGCTGCGGCG
>JBAXIY010000283.1:0-2309 GCA_037138135.1 Verrucomicrobiia bacterium | reverse complement strand
CCGGCCAGATGCGCAACGTTTTCGGCGAACCGGCCTACGCGCAGGTGCAGACCAATCTGATGCAGGAAGTTTCTCGGCTGCGAAGTGAACTTAAAGAACCGCTCCACGATGATCCCAAGGCCTATGGCAGAGCCACTCAATTTCAGGAGGTAAAGACGGTCAAAGAAACAGTTCAGTGAAACCACTACAAACCATTTATGCGTCCGCTGTCATCGCGGGTTCTACTCTGGCTGCGGATGTTGTGCGGCCTAACATTTTGTTCATTGTCGCCGAAGATATGGGTTACGCCGATTGCGGGGTCCAAGGTTGCCGCGACATTCCGACGCCTCATCTGGATACGCTCGCGGCGTCCGGCGTTCGTTTCACCGATGGCTATGTGACGGGGACGGTATGTAGTCCGTCGCGCTGCGCGTTGATGACCGGACGTTTTCAGCAGCGCGATGGGGTTAATGCTTGGATTCGACCCGCCAGTAATGAGGGTATTAATCCTAGCGTCCCCACCATATCGCTAGCTATCTAAAAAAGGCGGGATATCAGACGGCCATCATCGGCAAATGGCACTTGGGCGAACAGGAGAAATTCGAGCCACTGAATCGCGGGTTTGATTATTTCTACGGGTTTCTTGGCGGCGAGCGCAGCTATTTCCCCTATCCGCCTGGGAAAAATCCAATCCTCAGCAAAGAACTTACGGAAGGAGGAAAACCGGTTGCGCAACCTGCCTACACAACCTTGGGCTTCGGCCAGAAAGCCGTGGATTTTATTTCGAAGCAAAAGGGACAGAGCAAACCGTTTTTTCTTTATCTTGCATTTAACGCCGTTGCAGGCACCGGAGGATTATCTCGCCCGATTTACCTCTATCACGAACCAACGCCGCCGCACCTGTGCCGGCATGATGTCGGCCTTGGATGACGCCGTCGGCTCGGTGCTGAAAGCGATCCAGGACGCGGGCGTCAAGGCCCAACATTTTGTGGCTGGTAGCGGAGGATGCGAACGTCAAAAGGTTCGGCTGCTATGGCAGCACCCAAGCGACTACGCCGAATATTGACAAGCTTGCGTCGGAAGGATTTCGCTACGCCGAGCGGGCAGCGAATTCGGCGAACAGTTCGGCATCGGTCGGTGATTGCATCTCACCCATTAAACGGACGCCGGAACGAAATTCCGACAAGAAAGTTGGACAAAAGTGGAATTACCCAAATGTCAAACTAGGTGGTGGGGCGCGATATTCACGGGGCAGCGTCAATTTCAAGGTAGGGCGGCGCTGCTGCGCCGCCTCATAATGACATGGTTGCTTGCGGAAAGAAAAAGGCAGAGCGGCAGCTCTGCCCTACCAAAAAATCAGCGGAGAAACATTTCTGCCGCCGCATCGGCGAAGCGCAGGCCCTGATGCGTAAGGTGAAAGCGGTCGGCCGTGCGCACGGCCCAACCGCGTTCTTCCATTTGCTGCATTTCAGGACTCCATTCGTTCCGCAGATCAAAGCCGGTGCTGCGCTGGAAGTCGGCAAATGGCCAGCCGGTATTCATCCGCAGGCCAAACGCGGCAACCTCTCCGGCACGGCGCAAGGGCGGCAGTTCTTCGCTGGATTCAATGGCGCGCTTGCCTTTTTCCAACTGATCGCAATAGAGCGGCGTGTTCGCCCAGTTTTTTGTCCGCACCCCGCGCACGTAGCCGGTGGCGCTGGGGCCAAGTCCGTGATAATCGCCGCCGCGCCAGTAATTGACGTTGTGCTGGCAGGCGAGGGAGGGGATTTCTGCTTTCTGCTTTCCGCTTTCCGCTTTGTTCCGCGCAAAGTTGGCAATCTCGTATTGGTAAAAGCCGCCGCTAGCCGAGGTTGAAATCAGTTCCTCATACATCTCGCAGGCCAGATCTTCGTTCACGGAAAATTCACCGGCCTTGAGCTGTTCGTAGAGCGGGGTGTCGTCTTCGTAAATGACTTCGTAGCTGGACAAATGTTCGCTTTGCATGGCCATGGCTTCGTTCAACGTCTCGCGCCAGATTTCCATCGTTTGGGTGGGAATGGCGAACATCAAATCGAGATTCACATTGTCGAATCCAGAGCGACGCAATATATCGAAGGACTTGAAAACCATATCGCGCGAGTGAACGCGGCCAAGGCGGTCGAGCAGCCGCTCGTCGAGTGATTGCACACCCATTGAAATACGGTTCACACCGAAGTCGCGCAGCAGTTTGCATTTGTCGGCGGACACGGTGGCGGGATTGCTCTCGATGGTAAATTCTTCCGCGCCGAGCAAATTGAGTTTTTCCATCGCGCGCAAAATGGTTTCCCACTGACGCAAATTCAATAGCGACG
>JBAXIY010000282.1:0-2309 GCA_037138135.1 Verrucomicrobiia bacterium | reverse complement strand
TGGTCTGCACCGGGGCGGAAATCTCGCCGCGGCTGACGATCCCGCTGGAAACCGGCTGGCGTTTTACCTTTGCCGACGGCGATGATTCCTGGGCCGGCATGGTCCACGACGACTCGGGGTGGGAGCAGGTGCGCCTGCCGCACACGTGGAACAACTTTGACGGTCAGGATGGCGGCAGTAATTACCTGCGAGGCACCGGCTGGTATCGCACTCGGTTCCAACTCCCGGCGGACCTGAATGACCGGCGCGTGCTGGTCGAGTTTGACGGCGCCTGCAAGGTGGCTGACGTCTTTGTGAACGGAAAACATGTCGGCACGCACACCGGCGCCTTTGCCCGTTTTCGCTGCGACATTACCCGGGAAGTGAATCCAAGCGGCGACAACGTGCTCGCGGCGCGCGTGAACAATGCGCAGAGTCAGATTGTGCCCATCAGCGGTGACTTCACGCAATTCGGCGGTCTTTATCGCCCCGCGCGCCTGCTGCTGACCGCGCCGGTTCACCTTGCAACCTTGGATCATGGTTCGCCTGGCGTTTATCTCACCCAGCAACACGTCACTTCCGATGTAGGCCAGGTGGATGCCAAGGTGAAGCTCGCCAATGATTCCGCGAAGAACTTCACCGGCGTGGTGCGGATACGTGTTCAGGATGCGGACGGCAAAACGGTCGTCGCGGCGGAACAGTCAACCACACTTGCCGCCGGCCAAAACGGCGAGCTTTCAATCCCGTTGACAATTGCCAATCCGCATCGCTGGAACGGAGTTGCCGATCCTTACCAATATAAGGCCATCATAGAACTTGTCGCCGGCGGCGCCGTGCTGGATGCAATCGTGCAGCCGCTCGGCTTGCGTTCGTTTGAGGTGAAGGCTGACACGGGGTTCTTTCTCAATGGCGAACATGTTTTCCTGCATGGTGTCTGCCGCCATCAAGACCGGCCTGACAAAGGCTGGGCCATTTCCAACGCCGACCAGGCAGAGGATTTTCGTTTGATTCAGGAGATGGGCGTCAATGCCATCCGCCTGTCCCATTACCAGCACGACCAGTTCTTCTACAACCTCTGCGATGCGGGCGGGATGGTGGTTTGGGCGGAAGACGGTTTTGTCAATGACCCGCCGACAACGCTGGACGCGCGCGAAAATGCGAAGGAGCAGCTCCGCGAACTCATCCGCCAAAATTATAATCATCCGTCCATCTTCTTTTGGAGCATCGGCAATGAAACCAAGGGCAAAACCAATGACGCCGACGCGCATGCTGCTGAAGCGTTGCTGACGGAAATGGCGGCCGTGGCCCGTGACGAGGATACCACCCGCCTGTGCGTTTACGCGTCGCATCATTCCGGCGACGACCCGCGGAATCTGCTGACCGATGTCATCGCGTTCAACAAATATTACGGCTGGTATGGCGGCAATTATTCCGGCCTCGGTGAGTTTCTGGATAAATTTCACGCGGGCCATCCGGCTGTTCCGGCCGGCATCAGCGAATACGGCGCCGGCGCGAGCATTTACCAGCACGAGGCGAATCCGCCCGTGCGCAACCATCAGGCCAAGGGCGCGTGGCATCCCGAGGAATTGCAGACGGCCTTCCACGAGGCAAGTTGGTTGCAGATCAAGGCTCGTCCGTGGCTTTGGGGCACATTCATCTGGAACATGTTCGATTTCTCGAGCGACAGACGGGCGGAAGGCGACCAGTTCGGACGCAATGACAAGGGACTGGTCACCTACGACCGTCACACGCGTAAAGACGCTTTCTACTGGTATCAAGCCAACTGGACGACGAACGCCATGGCCCACATTGTTTCCAAGCGATTCTGGGAACGCAGCCAGCCAACCATCGAAGTGAAGGTTTATTCGAACTGTGAGGAGGTTGAACTCAAACTCAACGGCGTTTCGCTCGGCAAAGTCCGCGCGACCGATTGCCGTTTCCTCTGGACAAAGGTTCGGTTGCAGCCCGGGCCGAATCGGGTTGAAGCCTACGGGTATCGCCATGGCCGCGAGGTCGCCGCCGATTGGGGCGGCTGGACTTATCGCGCGGACGGCGATCCGCTCCCAAATAAAGCTGTCAGCGCTCAGGACGCCGCTGCTGGCCGGAAAAAAGCGGCCAAACCCTAGCTATGCGCCCGATTTCTGGTCGCGATCCAAGGCCATCGTTCACAAGGCAGGTTTGCCAAACACGACGATGATCGTGACGACCGACGTGAATTTGTTCAACCAAGCTGGCCAGCCGGCCACGCCGTTCCACAACCTTGATTTGACCATGAAAGTCGAATAAAACCACCTCTCTGGATGGCCGATGAGGGTGCGGTGAGTTGGCGC
>JBAXIY010000281.1:0-2310 GCA_037138135.1 Verrucomicrobiia bacterium | reverse complement strand
CGCCGAGGTCATAGACTTCGCGGACTTTGCCGGAGCGGACTTTTTTGATGCCGGGCAGGTCGAGTTGGAGAATCGGTTCGTTCATATGTTGGGAGGATAAAATTTCAGAATTCGTTTTTGAAGTCAGAAGTCAGAAGTGAGAATGCAGAAATTATTTGCGCGGAAAATGCCGGCGACACTTCATCATTCGTCCTTCAATCTTTGCTTTTACGCCACTGGGCGTTCGACCAGTTTTACGAGGAGTGGGATGCTGGCCTGCGTTTCGTTATCCACGCGGACGTCCACGGAATACAGGCCGGCGTCAGCGAATTTCAACTGCTGGATGTTGATGATAAAATTGCGCGTGAGAAAATGGGCGTCGTCCGGCAGCGTCACGGGCACGGGCAATTCGATGGCTTGCATGATGGAACGGCCGTCGGCATTGATGAAGTTGAGCGAGAGCTTACGCGTGCCCTCATCGCCGGGCTGAAACGTGACGCGCAAGGCGACGGCGCACTGCGGATGCACGGCGGGCATCTGCGGCGCATAAATCGTGTCGAACGAGCCGAGCAAATTTAATTTGCCGTTGTCGTCTGTCGCTGCATCGCAGAGCACCGCCACTTGAATGTTCATACGGAAATTAAGCCACGAAACTTAGAGATTGGCACGGATTTCTTTTCGCGCAGCGAGGAACGTCTTCAATTCCGCCGCCGCTTTGCCGCCGAAACCCGAAACTTCCGCGAGCTGTTCGACCGTGGCCATTTTTAAGCGTTGCACGGAGCCGAATTTTTTCAACAACGCTTTCTTGCGCCGTTCGCCGATGCCGGGAAACTCGTCCAGCACACTTTCGGAAATCTTCTTGAGCCGCAATTGCGCGTTGTAGCTGTTGGCCACGCGATGGCATTCATCACGGATGCGCTGGAGGAGTTTCACCGCCGGATGATCGAGGCCCAGGCGCAGTGGTTCACTTTTGTCCGGCAGATAAATTTCCTCGAACTCTTTCGCGAGGCCGATAACGGGAATTTTCCCTAAACCTAGTTTTGCGAGTTCAGTGCAGGCGGCGTTCAACTGGCCGCGCCCTCCGTCCACCATGATAAGGTCGGGAAAATTGGGAGATGGAAGATGGGAGTTGGAAGTTGGGGTTTCACTGCGGTCGTCTTTCCCCATCTGCCATCTCCCATCTGCCATCTGCTGCGCTTCACGCTTGAGCCGCGCGTAGCGGCGGTGAACTACTTCCGCGATACTCGCGAAATCGTCTTGGCCTTCAAAACCTTTAATCTTGAAGCGCCGATAATTCGCGCGATCCGGGCGGCCATTCTTGAAACTCACCAGCGACGCCACGACGAATGTGCCGCTGATGTTGGAAATGTCGAAGCCTTCAATCCGCAGCGGCGGCGTGGGTAGGCCGAGGATCTTGGCGAGCGCGACTAAATCGTTTTCGGGATTAATGGCCAGTGGCAAATTGTAGGGGACGCGCGCAAATTTTTCCGTTTTCTTCCACGTGTCTTGCAAGTCGCGGAGGAGGTCACGCAGTTCGGCAGCTTTCTCAAAGTCGTGCGTGGCTGCGGCGCGTTTCATTTCTGCTTCGAGCTGGCCCTGCATCTCGCGGCATTGACCTTCGAGAAAATTACACGCCGCCTGAACTTGCTCCAGATATTGCTCGTGCGTGACGATACCGACGCACGGCGCGGTGCAATGCTTCAAATGGCCGTAGAGACAATGCTTGTAATCTGCCTCGCATGGCGTGAAAACGCGGCAGCCGCGGAGGTTAAATTGCTTCCGCGCGAGCGCGACGGTGTTGCGGAGCGCCGTGGAATTCACGAACGGGCCGAAGTAGCGCGCGCCGTCGTCCTTTTTCAGCCGTGTGAAAACAAAATTCGGGATTGGGTCGTTCAGGTTCACCTTGAGCATCAAGTAACGCTTATCGTCGCGGAGACTGACGTTAAAGCGCGGCTTGAATTCCTTAATCAACTTGCTTTCAAGCAGGAGCGCTTCCGGCTCGCTGCGGACAACGTGGATGTCGAAATCGTGAATGGCTTCGACGAGGGCGTTGAACTTCAAGTCCCAGCCATTGCGTCGGCTGGATTGGAAATACTGGCTGACGCGTTTGCGTAGATCGAGCGCCTTACCGACGTAGATGACCGTGCCGAAGCGATCCTTGTGCAGATAGACGCCGGGCTTATGCGGCACGGCGTTCAACTTTTTGCGGATGACTGCGGAAACTGGCACGCGGAGAATCTTCCCGCAAAGGCGCAAAGGCGCAAAGGATTTTTCGGCCGAAGAAAATGGAGCCAGCGGTCGGGATTGAACCGACGACCGATAGTTTACAAA
>JBAXIY010000280.1:0-2337 GCA_037138135.1 Verrucomicrobiia bacterium | reverse complement strand
GCAATGTGACCTTCGCCGAGTTCGACGCCGGCCACATGATGTATATCAATCTGCCTGACTTGAAAAAATTGCAGACGGAGCTGGAAAAATTTGTGAAGCCGTAAAATTTAACTCGTCGTTACGCGTCATTGCGCACCTTTATGACTCAACCATCATTCATTCCAATCACGCCAAAAAGAAAGAGCACACTGGCTACTCTTTCGCTTGTCTTTTCGTGTTGCTCCATCATCACCCCTCTTTTACTAGGCAGCATCGCTGGCATTATATGCGGTCACATGGCCATGAAAGATTTCAGACGTGACTCACAGCTTGAGGGTAGGCAGAAGGCGAAATGGGGATTGATTATCGGTTACGGTTTGATTGTATTTATCCTGTTAGACGCTTTTGTTTTTCTCACCTTGCTCGGTGGTGGCATTCCTGGTCGAGGATTATTGAGACATTGAATATGACGCCCAACAAATCGCCAGTGAGTCGGCGGTGGTTCAGCTTTCTACGTTAGGCGCACTCGCGAGCATGAAGAAGATACCAAACATTCAGTTTACATCGCCAGAGGCAGACCGGAAGGTGATGTTAGCAGTGTCTATCGTGCTCATGGTATTATTTTGGGTGCTGACAGTTATCTTTTGCCTCTGGTTTTGGCACAGGATTTTGACGGTTGTTTTTGATCCTCCCTATTTTGCTCTAGCCATACTTTTGACCGTAGTAGATGTTTTGCTCATTCCACTCCAGTTAGTGCGCTATTTTCAAGAGCTACGCAAACTGCGAGCATCCAAGTGAGTTACGTTAGGCCACTTCGCGTATTTGAGATTTATGAGAGACATTAC
Source organism: Verrucomicrobiia bacterium (assembly GCA_037138135.1). Taxonomy (GTDB): domain Bacteria; phylum Verrucomicrobiota; class Verrucomicrobiia; order Limisphaerales; family UBA11358; genus UBA11358. The sequence goes on along the minus strand of JBAXIY010000280.1, from coordinate 1,513 downwards.
CAAGCAGCCACCGACCGGAATTGCTGGTCTTGCTTGTCTGGCTACCGTGGCGATTATTCATTACGCCACCGAGCCATTGCTTTCACATCTCCTTGTTTGGTGGGGCAGACTGTTGATTTATTTGGCCGCGCCGATAGCTGCGGCTTTTGCGATTCTTTTTCAGAGTTCTTGGCGGCGGGAATTGCCAAGAGCGAAACGTATCCTCATTGTTGGCATTTGGTCTTGCATCATTTTTATAGGACTTGTGTTCGCTGTCGGGCTGGCATTATTTATTTTGCTATTGTTCGTATCAGGGCCGCCCAGCACTTCTCATATTCCAAATGAGTTTGGGTTTGAGCGTTTTCATTGGTGATTAGTTATCTGTCTTAACGTTATGCGAATTTCGCCGACACCAAAAGAGTGGCTAGTCTTAAGCAGGCGTGGAGTAGCGTTTGGAGCCGGATTCGCTGTGTGGAATTTCTGTCGCCATCTATTTTTTGAGTCATGCGCACAAACCGGCATGATTGTGCCAGCAGACCTATTACTGAAGCGTGAGATTGTTGGATGGCTGTGGTTTCCGTTCAGTTGGCTTCCATATCCCGATTATGGATTTTGGATGTTGTTTGAAAGCTCGCTGATTGGATTGCCTTACAGTATTGCTATCACAGTTCTGATTTTATGGCTGTTCAGGGCGAGTCTGCCAAAAAAGACATGATAACCTTGTGGTTCGGTTGTTAGCACAGTTGCTTGTTTCCGAACGGACGCGCGCCAGTTAAACTACGATTGCCAATGAAACGCATCTTTGTCCTGTCCGCCGTGATTTTCAGCGGCCTGCTCGCGCGCGCGCTGCCCGCCAACGACGCGCTGTCGCTGGACGGCACCTGGCGCTTTCAACTCGACCGCGCCGACGTCGGCATGAAGGAAAACTGGGCGGCGAAAAAGCTCTCCGACCACATTCATCTGCCCGGCTCGCTGCCGGAGCAAGGCATCGGCGACGCCGCGACGACGAACACCGTCTGGACCGGCGGCATCGTGGACAAATCCTTTTTCACCGCGCCGGTATTTGAAAAGTATCGTCAGCCCGGAAATATCAAACTGCCCTTCTGGCTGACGCCGGAAAAGTATTACGCCGGCGTCGCTTGGTATCAGCGCACGGTGACGATTCCCGCGGATTGGAAAAACCAACGCGTCGTCCTGACGCTCGAACGTCCGCACTGGCAGACGCAAGTCTGGTTGGACGGAAAAAATTTCGGCACGAACGATTCGCTCGGCACGCCGCACGAATATGATTTCGGCCCGCTCGCGCCGGGCAGACACACGCTGACGATCCGCGTGGACAATCGCCGCATCGTGGACATCGGCGAAAATTCCCACAGCATCAGCGACCACACGCAGGGCAACTGGAATGGCATCGTCGGCGACCTCTCGCTGCGCGCGACGCCGCGCGTGTGGATCGAAGATTTGCAGGTCTATCCGCATGTCGCCACGCATTCGGCGACGGTGACGGGAACCATCGGTAATATCTCCGGCGCGG
>JBAXIY010000279.1:0-2339 GCA_037138135.1 Verrucomicrobiia bacterium | reverse complement strand
TCCCGGAAAATGACTTGGCATCTTTCCGGGTTTCCGGGATTGTCATCCGGCCGAATCTGTTAGCCCGTGATTCGTCGCCGTTGGGCGCAATGGCGTGACAAGCGCGGCGGCATGGCGGAGTCTCCGGGGGTGAAAAAACAAGCCCACTCGGGATCGCAACCCAAAGAACCACCGCCATGCCGCAGCTAATGTTGCAGGGCTTTCCTGACGGCGCAATTCGAATCGGTCCGGCCCTCGGCATTGTGAAAAAGGAGGGGTTGGTCACATATTTCGTCGGCCCCGATAATTATTTCTCGCATGCCGATACCGACGCCGCCAGCCAGCGCTTTATCATCGCGACGCTCATCGCCAACCGTCATGTGCGGGCCAGCGAGGTGGAAGCTTCCTGTCTGGACATCGCCCCCCGGACACTCATGCGCTGGACCCGGCAGTTGGCAGAGAAAGGTCCCGGCTCTTTCTATTTGCCACAGTCGGTGCGCGGTGCAGCGGTCATGACGGCGGAAAAAGCCGCGCAATGCACCCGGTTGCTCGATGCGGGGGGCTCGGTTGCGGCGGTGGCCCGCCAGGCCGGTGTGAATGAATCGACCTTGCGCAAGGCGTTGCGCGACACTCGCGTCGTCAGGTCGCAAATGCCTGCCCAGCCCCCTATTGAAGACCCGGCGGAGGTGACGACCAAGTCGCAGCGCAGTCGCACGGACGCGGAAGCGGCAGAGGGCATGGGGACGGCTTGCACCCGTGCCGACGAGCGCATGGCGGCAGCTTTCGGTCTGATGGGTAGCGCCGTCACGCGCTTCGAGCCCTGCCAGGACGTGAACATGGGCGGCCTGCTTGCCGGGCTTCCCGCGTTGTGCGCCAACGGCCTGCTCAGCGGCTTGGACAAACACCTGTCGCTGCCCAAGGGATTTTACAGTGCCATGCACATTCTCATCGTTTTGGGCTCCATGGCACTAGCACGCATCCGCCGACCGGAAGGGCTGCGGCATCTGCCGCCCGGTGAACTGGGTAAGGTGGTCGGGCTCGACCGGGTGCCGGAGGTTGGCACCTTGCGCGATAAAATCGCAGTGCTCGCCGAACAGGGCACGCCACGGGAGTGGATGCTCGACCTCTCGCGCCAATGGATGGGCGACGACCCGCTGGAAGCCGGCTACTTGTACGTGGACGGCCATGTTCGGGTCTATCACGGTTCGAGCGCACTGCTGCCCAAGCGCTATGTCTCGCGCGAGCGACTCTGCCTGAGAGGCACCACCGATTACTGGGTCAATGACGCGCTGGGGCGTCCGTTTTTCGTGGTCTCCAAGTCGGTAACCGACGGGTTGGCGGCCACATTACTGGAAGATATTATTCCCGAACTGCTGGCCAACGTCCCGTCGCAGCCGACGCAAGCCCAGCTCGACGCCGACCCGCTGTTGCCCCGGTTTGTGATGATCTTTGACCGCGAGGGCTCCACCCACAGCTTATTCTCCAAGCTCTGGGAGAAACGCATCGGTGCGATCAGCTATCGCAAGAATGTCAAAGACCGCTGGTCCGAGAGCGAGTTCGTGGAAACCGAGGTGCCCAATCCTGCCGGTGGCTCCAGCCGCATGAAACTCGCCTTCAGGCAAACCGAACTGTCGTCCAAGGAGGCCACGATGCCTGTTCTGGAGGTCCGGCGTTTGACCGATACCGGCCACCAGACGGCCATCATCACCACCGCCCGGGGTCTGGCCAATCCGGTGGTGGCGGGCCGCATATTCTCCAGATGGTGCCAGGAAAACTTCTTCAAGTATATGATGGAACACTATGATATTGATGGACTTGTGAAATATGGCTGGGAGGAGATTCCTGGCACAGTGTCGGTAGTCAACCCGGCCTGGCGTACCCTCGACAAAGCCGCGTCAGACACCCGGCGCAAAATCCGCAAGCGCCAGGCATCTTTCGCCTCCGTGAGCTTCCACGCCGCCGGCGACGACATCGAGTTGCTGGCCCAACTCCACCAGGACATCCAGGCGCTGGAGGCCGATTTGGCAGACTTGCGTGTCAAGCGGCGCACCACGCCTAGGAAAGTGCCCATTGCCTCGCTTCCCGAAAACGAGCGGCCAGGGCAACTGTTGCCGTTGGGCAAAATGCTCACCGACACCATCAAGATGATTGCTTACCGCGCCGAGACTGCGCTCGTCGCTTTGTTGCGTCCACATTTGGCCAAGGAAGATGAGGCGCGGGCCATGATCCGCGAACTCTTCGTATCCTCCGCTGACCTTGTGCCCGACGAGACGGCAAACACCCTCACCGTCCGCATTCACCGTATGGCCTCTCCGGCCCACGACAAGGCCATAGCCGCCCTACTCGATGACCTAACTCAG
>JBAXIY010000278.1:0-2347 GCA_037138135.1 Verrucomicrobiia bacterium | reverse complement strand
GGGCGGTTTTTCCTGCAAGATGACACTGGTGGTGTGTTCGTGGAGCTGATTTCAACCAATCATCCTGAGCAAGGGGACGTCGTGGAGGTGGCCGGGGTCAGTCTTCCGGGGGGATATGCGCCCATGATCACCACGCCCGAATGGAAAAAAATCGGCACCGCGCCCTTGCCGGCAGCCCGTCAGGTGCCGATCGAACAGATCATGTCTGGTGCCGAGGACGGCCAGCGGGTGGAAATCGTCGGAATTGTGCGGACGGCGGCGCCGGCAGGCGACACTTGGGATGTGGATTTGGCTGCGGGTGGATATCGCATCCATGCATTTCCAAAGCCGCTGACGGGAATTGAGCCCGTGGATTTGGTCGGTGCCAAAATACGCATTCGTGGCACCTTAGCCGCCTCCTTCAATCCCTCGTCGCTCCAAATGATCACGGTGGCTCTGTTCGTCCCCTTGCCCGGAGATTTTGTCATTGAGCAGCGGGAGTCGGCCAATCCGTTCGAGCAAGCCGTTGTGCCGCTAAATAGCATTGCCCAATATCGCCGGGACCGCCTGCCCGGCAAACGGGTGCATGTCCGGGGCACAGTAACGCTCCAGCGCCGGGGAGAGGATTTTTTTATTGAGGATAAATCCGGCGGGCTACAGGTCAAAAGCCGGCAAGCCGAACCGCTGGCCGTGGGTGCGGTGGTGGAGGCGGTGGGCTTTCCGGAATATGATGGTTTTTTGCCGGTCCTGACGGATGCGGTATTTAAGAAAACCAAAGCGGCAGGCACACCGGTCGCCGCCAAGGCGGTGACCGTGAAGGAAATTCAAGACGGCTTGCACCACGCGGGACTCATTAAGTTGACCGCCCAATTGCTGGACCGCAGTGTTCAGCATGAACCAACCCTCGGCCACCGGGCCTGGTTCCAAAACCGATTGTTGTTGCAACAGGACAACCAAATGTTCACCGCCTTAGTCGAATTGCCGAGTGACGACAAAACATTGTCCAACCTTCCCATCGGTAGCACCATCGAAGTGAGCGGCGTCTGTTTTACCCGACTGGGCGAAGACAAGAAACTCCAGTCCTTGCAGGTGCTCATGCCAGACGCCGGGAGCGTCCGGCTGCTGGCGAAGCCCAGTTGGTGGACCGCGCCCCGCCTGCTTGCCGGTCTGGCCATCCTGACCGGCGTCCTTTTGGTCGCGGCAACTTGGATTTTCATGGTGCAGAAGCGGAATCGGGCGTTGAAGGTTTCCATTCAGGAAAAAACCAGGGCGCAACAAGAATTGCAGCAAGCCAACGAACTGCTGGAATCGCGCGTCGCCGAAAGAACCAGACAACTGAAGATCGAGATGTCCGCGCGCAAAGAAGCGGAGGTTCAATTCAAAGGCACCCTGTTGGAGCGCACCCGCCTGGCCCAGGAACTTCACGACACACTCGAACAATCCCTCACCGGCATCGCGCTGCAACTGGACACCAGCGCGAAACTGATTCAAAACAAACCGGCCGCCGCGAACCATCATCTGGAACTGGCCCGCGACCAGGTGACCCAAAGCCAGGTGGAAGTGCGGCGGTCCATCTGGGACTTGCGTTCACGGGCGCTGGAACAGTTCGATCTTCCCGGTGCCCTGACGGTCAGCAGCCAGCAACTGACGGAAGGCTCGCCGATGCAATTCAAGATAAGGACGGAGGGACGCGTGCGACCGCTACCCGAAATTGTGGAGGACAACCTGTTGCGGATCGGCCAGGAAGCCATGACCAATGCCATCAAGCATTCCCAGGCCACCACCGGTGAAATCCATCTGGATTATGGCCCGAAAAATATCGTTCTCCGCATCACCGACAATGGGCGCGGTTTTGAGCGCGATCAAAGCGCCGGCCCCGCCGAGGGGCACTTCGGTTTACAAGGCATCTCCGAGCGGGCCAAACGGTTGAATGCGGAGCTGACCATTGAGAGCGAACGCGGGAAAGGAACTCTGGTGATGGTGCGGGTTGGCCTCGATGAGGAACCCCCAACGATTGATAGCAGTGAGTTGTAATTGGCCGCATGAAAAAAAATAAAACAATTCGCATCCTTGTCGCCGACGATCATTTCGTGGTGCGGATGGGGCTGATTGCCTTGGTCAACACCGAGGATGACTTGGAGGTGATCGGGCAGGCCAGTGACGGAAACCAGGCCGTGGAGCTGTTCGAGAAGCTCCAGCCCGACCTCGTGCTGATGGACTTGCGGATGCCCGTGAAGGACGGCATTGCCGCCACCACGGAGATTTTTCGCAAACATCCGAGCGCGCGAGTGCTGATGCTCACCACCTATGACGGCGACACCGATATTCATCGCGCCATTCAATCCGGCGCGCAGGGCTATGTGTTGAA
>JBAXIY010000277.1:0-2348 GCA_037138135.1 Verrucomicrobiia bacterium | reverse complement strand
TCATTGGTTGAACGCCTGTAACTCGGCACACGACGAGTAGGCTTTTTTCGAATTGTCGCCGCTGGCCGGCACGCCGAGAACGCGCACGGCAACGGCGTTGACCGGGCTCGCCAAGCGAAGCGTGAACTGCTGTCCCGGCTCCAGATTCTTGCTGTCGGTCGCGGTGGTGGCGGGATAGTCGTCGAACTGGCCGACGGTTTCCCACGCGCCGCCTTTGTCGCGTTGCACCTGCACTTTCGGTTTGCCAACGAACCAGCCCCCGTCGTGAAAACTCTTGCCATGTGCGAACACTACGCGGCGGATCGTCACTGGGGCGTCGAGCGTGACAGCAAACCAATGTTCACTTCCCGTCGGCCTGCCGCCAGACGTCACCACGTAACTGCCGAAGTCGCCATCAATAATCGAACCGCTCAGGTTGCCCGGGCGCGACCGGCCTTCGACGCCATCGACCAACAGCGAATCCGACGCCGTCGCTGCTTTTCGCAGCCAGACGCGGTAAGCGCCGCCGTCGGCGCCCGCGTCTGCGAAGGGCAGCATCGCTCCGGTCTTCATGTCACGCGCCAACACAAACGGACCGCGCACCATCGCGGTGCGGCCGGCGTTCCCGGGCTCGCCGTCGACGACCCGTTCGGCGAGGTTGAACTTCACCGCGATCCGATCGCCGTCTTTCCACTCTTGCATCGGCAGTTCGGCCCAGCCACTGCTTGCGGTGACCGACCCGGCAGTCAACGGCGCCGCCCACGCCGGGACGCGAATCTTGATGGCGAACCTGGCAGGCCCGGACATCTTCAACGTCAACACCGACGCACCAACGCGCGGAAACTCGCTTTGCTGCTCAATGGTTACAGCCCGGCCTCCAAGCTCCAACGTGGCGCGGGAAGTCTCAAACGTGTCCACCAGGAGCGCGTCTTTGCCGCGCAAATACGCGGTCTGCGGCGCGAGCGCAAAACCACGGGGACCGCTCGAATGACAACAGGTGATGTAGTCGTCGTACTTCTTTGTGCCTTCCAGTGCCGTGTAGTAACACCAATCGTCGCCGCGCGGATGCTGGGCGGCGGCGAGATGGTTGTAGAAGGAACGTTCCAGTTCGTCGCCAAACTTCGCCTCCCCGGTGAACCGAAGCAATTGGAGGTTCAGCTCGATCCAGGTGACCGTGACGCAGGTCTCGCAAATTTTGGCGTAGGGTTCGTTGGGCAGGACGTGGTCCGCCGTGAAATTCTCAAGGGCGCTGGCGCTGCCGGTGAGGTAAAGGCGGTTGGTGACGATGTCGGCCCAGGCAATCAAGACCGGTTCCAGCAGCGTGCGGTCGCCGGTGGCGCGGGCGAGTTCGCAGAGGCCAACAAGGTTCGACAGCATCTCGTAGGCTTTGGTGTTGGCGGTTTTGTTGACGGCTTTCTCAGCGAGCAGTGTGGCGATGATCTTCGGTCCGTCCGGTTCGTCCCACGATTTGACGACGTACCGGCAAAAATCGAGGTAGCGTTTGTCGCCAGTGCATCGGTAGAGCAGCACCATCGGTTCCAATACGCTGGTAGACGCCATCCCCATGTGCGTGCCGGCGGCAAGAATGCTCTTCTTGGCGGGAAACGTGGCAATGAGCAGGTCGCCCATTTTACGGCAGGCGGTCAACGCCGCTTCGTCGCCGGTGTACTGGTAGTAGGTCAACAGGCCGATGAGGTTGTACTTGTGCGACCACACATCCCAGTCGGCGCCCTTGAACAAGCCAAATCGCTGCTTTGGAAGGTAAGTGCCAAGATAACCGTCAGGTTCCTGTGCGGCGATCAAGTCGGCGGCGACCTGGTCAAGCTTCTCGCGCAGCGCCGGGTCGCCGGTGTTGGCCCACGCGAGCGTGGCCGCATGCATCCATTTGCCAATGTGCTCGCCAATCCACGGATGGCTGCCGGGCTTCTTGCGAAAACCGGCCAACAGCGGTTCAGTGTCCACCACGAGCAAGCGGTGCTTTTCGTTTGCCGTGATGCGCGCGCCAAGCCAGCCGTCGATCCGGACGGCGGACGGTGAGAGCACTTCCGCAACATCGGGCAGCGCGGCGGGGACTTTGAACGGCAGTGGCTTGATCGAAGCGGAATGTTCAGAGAGGACGGCATCACCAGCGGCGACGGCTTTGCCGTTGGCGGTTTCCGCAGCCCACAACGCGGGGGTGGCCGGAAACGCCAGCAGCAGGGCAATTATCGCCGCAGTCCGATACACATTGGTCTTGGCACGTTCCGAGATTGGCTCTTTGGTCTCCATAGGATGTTTTCTGTTCATTGCATGGTTTATGGTTTATGGCTTATACTTGGCCGTAATACTACGAAATCGCCCAGCCAGCGCCTAGCTACTCAATTGAGTAG
>JBAXIY010000276.1:0-2386 GCA_037138135.1 Verrucomicrobiia bacterium | reverse complement strand
ATCGCCCGCTGCCGCATCACGATGTTGTGCTCCTTGCTGCCGGTGAAATACGCCAGTGCGAACGGAAATTCCGCATCGCTCACCACGCGTAAATCACACTGAATGCCGCCTTCAAGAATCACGCTCGCCTTCGTCTCCCCCTTCGCCAGCACTTTGACGATGCCCGGTTGCGACGCAAAAAATTCAATCACACTCGCCGCGTTCTTTGACGACGCCAGCAAATCAATGTCGCCAATAATTTCCTTGAACCGCCGCAAGCTGCCCGCCGTGCTGCATCGGATTACATCCGGATGCGACCGCAAATCCTCCAGCAACGGTTCCGCTGCCAACCACGCATCGCCGAGCAAATGTTTGCTCGCGTAAGTGCGCTTACGCGCGATGCCTTCTAGAATGTTCGCCTGTGTTTTCTCGCCGAAGCCATCCAGCTCCGCCACTTTTCCCGCTTTGCATGCCGCCTCAAGTTTCTCAATGGAATCAATGCCAAGCTGCTTGTTCATAGCCTGAATTTTCTTCGGGCCGAGACCGGAAATCTCCAGCATCTCAATCAGCCCCGGCGCGATGGAAGCTTTGAGCTCATCGTAATATTTTAAATTTCCGGTCTCGACCAGCTCAGTGATTTTCTGCTCCAACGCCGCGCCGATGCCCTTGATTTCGCCCAGCCGTTTTTCCGCGACAAGCTTGGTGAGCGGCTCGCTCAAACCTTCAATCGTCCGTGCACCGTTGGCGTAGGCGCGCGTCTTGAACGGGTTTTCACCCTTCAATTCCAGCAGCGTTCCAATCTCCACCAAAATCTCAGCAACTTTTTCTTTGTCCATGCGCAAACAATATGAAGCGCAATTTACAAAGTTCAAATTTGTTTCTTCGCGTTCTTAATCCTAATCTTAATCCTAATCTTAATCGGCCTTCCGGTTTCGTTTGTGATTACGATTAAGATTAGGATTATGATTACGAGAACAACTTTGCCCGTCGCCCTCACCATTGCTGGCTCGGACAGCGGTGGTGGCGCGGGTATTCAAGCCGACTTAAAGACGTTTGCCGCGCTAAATGTTCATGGCGCGAGCGCGATTGCCTGCCTCACTGCGCAAAATCCCATACGCGTGCTCGCCGTCGAACCGTGCTCGCCCAAAATGTTGCGCCAGCAAATCGAGGCGGTTTTTGAAGAGCTGAGTCCTGCCGCAGTGAAAACGGGAATGCTGTTCTCGGCGAAAAATATTCGGGTCGTTGCTAACTTTTTCCGCAACTCAAAACTAAAAACTAAAAGCTTAAAACTCGTCGTCGATCCTGTGATGGTTTCCACCAGCGGTGCGCGATTATTGCAGCCAGCGGCAGAAAAAATCCTGCGCGAAAAACTGCTGCCACTCGCCGCGCTCGTCACGCCGAATTTGGACGAGGCCGAAATTCTCGCCGGACAAAAGATTTCCACACCCGAAGACCTGCGTTCCGCCGCGCGCACAATCCATTCGCGCTTCGGTTGCGCGGTGTTGGTGAAAGGCGGCCACCTCAAGAATTCCAGCATGGCCATTGATATTTTCTTTGACGGCGAAGCCGAGCTACTCCTGTCTGCGCCGTTTGTGAAAGGCGTTTCCACGCATGGCACTGGCTGCACTTATTCCGCCGCCATTTGCGCTGCGCTCGCGCTTGGCCACGGTTTGCCGCACGCGGTGGAAATTGGGAAAAACTTCATCACGGCGGCGATTGCCGACAGCTATCGCACCGGGAAATTCTTCGCGCTCGGCCAGCTTAAAAATTCGGCGAACGTAGCCGGAAAAACTGTGCCGCGTTCGTCGCTGGCCACATCAAAATGTTCGTGCTGCCCGTAAGCGTGGCGGAAAAATTGTTCGTGCTCCACGTTGGCGCGGCCAGATTCGTCGTCGCCTCCATACAGAAACCCGCCGGATAAACCGGCCAGATCAACTGCAAATTATTGCCGGCCAACGTCGCGGTGATAGTCGACGTGGTGAATGCAAATGCAAGCGCGTAAGGTTCGGCGCCGCTAACAATGCCCAGCCCGCCCGCTTTCCACACCTGCAAATCATAGCGGCCGGGCGGAAGCTGTGGCACGAAAATGTGCTCGACGTTGTCCACGAGACTCGTGCTGCAAGCCACCAAATTACTGTTGGCGCAATCGTATAAAAACAGGTTGAGGTCATTAATGTCTGATTTGTTTTGCTGCCGGTTCCAAACCAGCGTCGCCATCAGCGTAAACCAACTATTGGCAACTCCGTTTGTGGCGTTAAAATAATAATGGTTTACCGCGTCAAACTGGGTCGGGAATTTGCCGCTGGTATTCGTGTTGAAATCCCAGCCGTTCAACACCGGAATGGTGCCGGTCGCGCCGGTCGGCGGATGCGCACCGCCGGTGGCAACGGTCGTGGCCACCACATAA
>JBAXIY010000275.1:0-2405 GCA_037138135.1 Verrucomicrobiia bacterium | reverse complement strand
GAACGCGGTCCGATGCCGGGCAGCTTGGCCAGCGCGGCGGTCAGGGCAACAATGGGTTCGGGAAGCATAAGAGCAAAGGCAGAAGGCAGAATTAAGAATGCAGAAATGAAATGGCGCGCGGCGCGGAAAATTTTTTCTTCATTCTGCCTTCTTCATTTTCCGTTCACATTCCCGGCAGGCTGAAGCCGGCGGTGGCCTTGCCCATTTCGGCATTGGAAATTTCCTTGGCCTGATTGAGCGCCTGATTCACGGCGGTGAGAATCATATCTTCCACGATTTGTGCATCAGCCGGATTCAATGCCTGCGGATCAATTTTGATGGCGGCGAGCGTGCCGTCGCACTTGGCGGTGACTTTCACCGCGCCGCCGCCGCTGGTGGTTTCCACCGTGCGCGTGGCGAGGCTGGCCTGAATCTGTTCCATCTGCTGCTGCATTTTCGCAGCCTGTTTCATGAGTTTGCCGAGTGACATAATTTATGAGTTAGGAGTTGGGTAAAATAATCAGGCGCGCACTTCCACGATTGTCCCTTTGAAAATTTCCAGCGCTTTCTGGATGAGTGGGTCGTTTTTAAAATCATCCTTGTTGAATGCGACGGAGGCCGTCTTTTTCTCGGTGGCAGGTGCGGCTGCCACCGGCTTTGCGCTCGGCGTCGCAGCGTGAGCGGTGGCCGGAGCTGGCGTCGGCGTGGCAGCAATCGCTTTGCGCTCCCAGCCCGCTGGCGCTTCGGCTTTGATGAATTTAATCATCGCATTTGCGTGGCCGAGTTCGGCGAGCTTGGTGGCGAGCAACGTGTGATTGCGCGCGTTATCCACGAGGCCGAGATGATCGGCAAACTCCGGATCGTAACCGATGATGAAAATATTTTTCTCAAATGACACAGGGTGGGCGTCAATCAAGTAACCACGCGTGAAGGGACTGACTTTGCCGACCGCATCAATCAAGCCGGCCCACAACCCCGCCAAATCTCCTGGAGCTACGGCTGCCGTGGCAACGGGTTGGACAACCGGTGCAACCGGTTTGGGCGTTGGCGATGGAGCAGGGGCAGCTGGCGCGGAAAATGGAACGGCGCGCGCGGTGGCTGCAACCGGAGCGGCCGGTGCGGTCGGCGTAATACTTGAGCTGCCTTGACCGCGCATCTGGTTGAGCTGTTTCAACACGGCATCGAGCGACACTGCGCTGCGGGCTTCAATGGCGCGCAACAGCGTCACTTCGAGCAGGATCTTTTTGGAAGCTGCGTCGCGCAGCCGTAGTTCGGCATCGGCCAGAACTTCCAGCACGCGCGTGAAGGCGTCGGTGCTTGCGAGTGAAGATTGTTCTTTCAGCGCGGAGACTTCGGCTTCGGACGCTTCGAGCAATTTCAAATCGCCTTTGGAGACCTGATAAATCAGCAGATTGCGAAAATGATTCAGCAAATCGCCGAGCAAACGGCCAAGGTCCTTGCCGCCGCGCGCCAGTTCGTCCAATTGCGTAAGCGCTATTTGAATTTCGCCGGCGAGAATGGCGTGGCTCAGTTTGAGAATCTGACTTTGCGCGGTGAGGCCAAAGACCGAGAGCACATCGGCTTCTTCAATTTTGTCGCCGCAAAAGCTGATGAGCTGGTCGAGCGTGGATTCCGCGTCACGCATTCCGCCGTCCGCGCCGCGCGCGATGGCATGCAAGGCAGCGGCATCAATCGTGACTTTTTCTTTGCCCGCGATTTCCGCGAGATGTTTGGTGATGAGCGCGGATGGAATTCGACGCAAATCAAAACGCTGGCAGCGCGAGAGAATCGTGGGCAACACCTTTTCCGGATCGGTCGTGGCGAACATGAACTTCACGTGCGCGGGCGGCTCCTCCAAAGTTTTCAGCAGGGCGTTGAATGCCGCGGTGGAGAGCATGTGAACTTCGTCGATGATGTAAATCTTGAACTTGGAATTGGCGGGCGCGTATTTGCAGGTTTCACGCAGCTCACGCACCTGCTCGACGCCATTGTTGCTGGCACCGTCGATTTCCAAAACGTCCAGCGCGCGACCCTCGGTAATTTCCTGCACGCGCGTGTCGCTGTCGTCGAAATCAATGCTGGGACCGCCGGTGCAGTTCAGCGCCTTGGCGAAAATGCGGGCGATGGTGGTCTTGCCCGTGCCGCGCGGCCCGCAAAACAGATAAGCGTGGGCGATGCGTTTCTGGCTGATGGCGTTGGCAAGCGTCTGCGTGACGTGTTCCTGCCCGACGACGTCAGCGAAGCGCTGCGGGCGGTATTTGCGGGCGATGACCTGATAGGACATTTGTGAATTACGATTTAGGATTTACGCGCGGTTTGCAAGTGCGACGCAATCGTAAATCATCAATCGCAAATCGTAAATGGAAAGTGTCAGGGTGACTGCGGCAATTGCAAAGCAAACTACCGTTGCTGCCTTCCGGCCCTGG
>JBAXIY010000274.1:0-2423 GCA_037138135.1 Verrucomicrobiia bacterium | reverse complement strand
TCGTAATCTTTGACGAAGGTAAAAACGTCGCCGCCTTTGTGGCAGCCAAAGCAGTGAAAGATTTGCTTGTGCGGATTGACGTTGAAGCTCGGCGATTTTTCCTTGTGAAACGGACAGAGCGCGGTGAAGTTTGCGCCGTTTTTTTTCAGCGGAACATACGAGCCGATGATGTCAACGATGTCGCTGGCGGCGCGGATTTGTTCACGCGTGGCGGGGGAAAGAAAACCGGCCATGGCTCGATACCGTCGCGTTACTTTCCGATGTAAATTGTCGCGTTATGAGCGTCCGGAGCGACGTAGCTGCCGGTGTTGATGAGCATGACCGCGAGATAATCTTTAATCCACGGCCCGGCGAGCGAATCCTTGAAGACGCTCGTCTGCACTTCGCTCACGGTCGGGAAAAAGTCACCGCTGTAGCCGGATAGCCCGCCGCCGAACCAGCGGTTGCTGTAGGCTTTGGATGCTTGGATGTCCGCCGCCGTATAGACGGGCGCATTCAGCATCGCCAGACCGAAAAGCACGAGGCACAGGTAGCGGGTCGCGCCGGAAATCATGCCAAAATAATATTCGCTGGAGCCAAATGCATTGCTGCCTTCCAACTTCGGCTTGAGCCGCCGTTTGATGAAGGAAAAGACCGTGAATAACGCGGCCGCGATTATGAGATAGCTGGCAATGTAAGTTATCGTTTCTTCACCAATACTTTTACCGAACAGAGCTTTAACGACGCCCTGCTGGATAAAAATATCGCCCAATGATTTGTAGCCGACCGCGCCGCCGATGACGATCGCGAGCCACTCTGTGAGCGGCAGAATTTCCTTGGTCATCCCGTTTCGCCGTCCGCGCCAGATGCCGAAAGCAATCACGAGCACCAGTGCCACGTCAAACCAACTGAACAGCATTTTGCCCGAGGCGATTTTTTGGGTTGCAGCCGCAATCATGGTTCAATCATTAAACCGTCCCCGCCGAAATGCCAGCGAATTTTTCGCGAAATCAGGCGTAGGCTTGCGTTCCCTTGCCTGCAATTTAAACTCCGCGCCCGATGTTGAATCTGTCCACGCTCAACCCGCAGCAACGCCAAGCCGCCGAGACCATTCGTGGTCCAGTGTTGATCCTCGCCGGCGCGGGCACAGGCAAGACGCGCGTCATCACCTTTCGCATCGCGCACATGGTCGAGCGCGGCATCGCACCGGGTAACATTCTCGGCGTGACATTCACAAACAAGGCCGCGCGCGAAATGCAGGAACGCGTGAACAAACTGTTGCCGCGCCGGCGCACGAATACCGCCGAGGATAAGGCGAACCGCCCGACCATCTGCACGTTTCATTCGCTCTGCGTCCGCATATTGCGGATGCACATTGACAAACTTGGCTACAAAAAGAATTTCGTCATTTACGACGAATCCGAGCAGCTTGCGGCGGTAAAAAAAATTCTTTCCGCCATTTCCGCCAAAGGCGAAAAGACCGATCCCGGCGCGGTGCTGGCAATGTTGAGCAAGTTCAAAAACGGCGGCGAAAGCAGCAACCGCGTCTTTGGCGATCCAAGCGTCCGCGCGTTGGCCGAACACGTCGCTAAGCGTTACGAATCCGCCCTGCACGCCTGCAATGCCGTGGACTTCGACGATTTGATTTTGCTGACGCTGCGGCTCTTCCGCGAGCATCCCGACGCGCTGCAAGCCTGCCGCGACAAATATCAATACGTCATGGTGGACGAATATCAGGACACCAACGCGTCGCAGTTCGAACTAGTGCATTCGCTCACGCAGGAGCACCGGAATTTTTGCGTCGTCGGCGACGACGACCAAAGCATCTACGGCTGGCGCGGCGCGGAAGTCGCCAACCTGCTGAATCTGGAAAAGCATTTCCCCGAAGTCAAAATCGTCAAGCTCGAACAGAATTACCGCAGCACGACGACCATTCTCAACGCCGCGAACGCCATCATCAAGAACAACGTCCAGCGGCGCGGAAAAAATTTGTGGTCCAGCAAGGGCGCGGGCGCAAAAATCCTGCTGAACACTTTTGGCAACGACGAGGACGAGGCGCGCGAAGTCGTGGCGGCGATTGAGTTTAAGCGGCTCGCGTATCGGATTCCCTGGCAAGATTGTGCGATCCTGTTCCGCACGAACCAGCAATCGCGCCCGCTGGAAACCGCGTTGCGCGCGGCCAATGTCCGCTATCATCTCATCGGCGGACAAAGTTTTTTTGACCGACGCGAGATCAAGGATTTCCTCGCCTACCTGAAAATTTTCGTCAATCCGCACGACGACATCAGCCTGTTGCGCATCGCCAACACCCCCGCGCGCGGCCTGAGCGACGTCACGATGGAACGGCTCCTCGGCGCGAGCCACGACCGCAAATGTTCCGTCTTCACCGCCATGAAAAATCCGCTGGTCACGACGACGTTCCAGACCAACACGCGCAAAAGCAT
>JBAXIY010000273.1:0-2429 GCA_037138135.1 Verrucomicrobiia bacterium | reverse complement strand
GCCAGCCCGACTTGGAATGGTGGCAGCGCCACCGACAATAATTGGAGCGATGCGGCCAACTGGAACGGCCTCAGCCTGCTGCCCGCCAATGAGACGCTGGTTTTTGATGGCAGCACTCGGCTCAACACCACCAACGATACCACCGCCGGCACGACCTATTCCAACATCACTTTCAACGCGACGGCGGGGGCGTTTGTGTTGAGCGGTAATCCGATTACATTGGCCGGAGGGAATATCACCAACAATTCATCGAACCCGCAAACAATTGACCTCGGTCTCAACTTCAGCACGAATCTGACGCTCAACGGCGGCACCGGCGGCTTGGTCATCGGCGGCGGACTGACCAACACATTCGGCGCGCCCGGTTACACAACCTTGACTTTGGCGGGCGTTGGCACGCTGACCAACCTGTTGAACAGCGCGAACAGTCCCGGCGGCACCAACTTGATTGCCATGAACAGTTCCAGCGCCAACTGGACCTTGGTGGACAATGCCACCTCCGCAGCGATGACCAACCCGTGGGCCATTGCGGTCAACAACGGCACGTTTAACTTCGGCAGCGCTTCGAGCGCCCCGGCCTTGACCCTGACGACTCCCAATGGCACCCCGTCGGACAATGTGGTGGGCGCGGTGTCCAGCGCCACCGGCACGTTCAACATGAATGGCGGAACATTGACCACCGCATCGCGTTTCAACACCGCGACGGGTGCCAATGCGACTGGCATTATCAACCAAGTGGGCGGGACGCTGAACATAAACAACATGTTTCAGGGGGCCAATGGCTCGTCTGCAGGCGAAGTCTCCAGCGTCAATGTCAGCGGCGGCACGATGAACGTCGCCGGCGTCTTCTTCCTCGCCAATCGTGGCACAGGCTCGTTGACAGTCAGCGGCGCTGGCCAGGTGTTTTGCACGACGCTGGACGTCTCGCGTGGCTTGCTGGCGGGAACCAAAGGGACGGTGAATTTGAATGGCGGCACGCTGGCGATTAACTATGTCGGCACCGCCACCGCCAACACAGTCGCGACTAACGGCAGTGAGACGGCGACATTCAACTTCAACGGCGGCACGTTGCAGGCCCGGCAAAACAACGCGACGTTTATCACTCAATCCGGTCCTGGCGGGCCGGCTGCCGGATCCAACATAGTTTTGAATCTGATTGTGAAATCAGGCGGAGCTATCATAGACACGGCTGGCTTTGACGTGACCAATACGCTGGCCTTGCAGCACGACAGCACGCTGGGCGGCGCGGCGGACGGCGGTCTGAACAAGCTCGGTGCGGGTGTGCTGGCGCTCAACGCGGCAAATACCTACACCGGCAACACGACCATCAGTGCGGGCACCTTGATCATCAACGGTTCCATCGCCACCGGCGCGGTGACGAACTACTCTGGCGCTACTCTCGGCGGCAGCGGCACGATTGGCGGCAATGTTGGTTTTGCCTCCGGTGCAATGGCCACGAACAATCAAGGTTCACCGCTGACCATCAACGGCACGCTAACCCTGAACAATAATACGATTTATGTTTCCACTCCCTCCGCCCTCGGCGTGGGTAATTACACTTTGATCAACTATACAGCCGCCGGCAGCAGCGGCTCCTTCAACGCAACGCCCGTCATCAGCGGTGCGGGACTGGCGGCGAACACGACTGGAACGATTGTCACTGCCGCTGGCGTGGTCACGCTTCATGTGGCTTTGAACACGCAGCCGACGGCGCTCGCATTTTCCTCCTCGGCCAACCCTTCCACCTACGGCCAATCCATCACGTTCACGGCGGTTGTGCAAACGAACAACGTGATGGCGGGCAATGCCACGAGCAACGTAGTTTTCAGCGTGGATGGAACACCGGTGAGCACCAACTCCGTTTCCGGTGGCCAAGCCACCTATGTCACGAGCCTCCTCGCCGTGCCGACACATACCATCACTGCGACCTTTGTTGGCGATGCCAATTATCTTCCCAGCACCAACAGTCTGACACAGACGGTGAACCAAGCCTTGCTCGGTATTACAGCGAACAACACCAACAAAGTATTTGACGGCGTGGCGTTCACCGGTGGCAACGGCGTGGCTTACGCCGGTTTCGTGAACAGCGAAACCCCGTCGGTGTTGGGCGGCACCTTAAGCTACGCTGGCACGTCGCAGGGCGCGACCAACGCTGGCAACTATACGATTATTCCATCCGGATTGATTTCTGCCAACTACGCCATTAGCTATACCAACGGCACGTTGACCATCAATCCAGCCAGCACTTTCGTCGGGGCGTCCTCCACCAAGAATCCGTCCGGCTACAAGCATGCCGTCGCCTACATCGCCACGTTGCCGGCAGACGCCACCGGCAGCGTGGTTTTCTCTTCCACCAACGGGCCGATCAGCACGAACACCGTGAGCAGTGGCAGCGCCACCAGCTTGAGCATCACCAACCTGCCGCGCGG
>JBAXIY010000272.1:0-2442 GCA_037138135.1 Verrucomicrobiia bacterium | reverse complement strand
ACGGATGCCGTTCCTGACACACTCACAACCATGAGTGAACAAATGAAACAAGCATACGGTCTGGTCCAGCGCCCGTGGGGCGTCTTCTACCTGAAAAACAAAGTCACCGGCCAACAAACCAGCCTCAAAACTTCCGACAAAAATGAGGCGCAACGCATGCTCCAAGCGCACAATGAATCGGAGATCCAACCGCACTTCAACCTGTCGCTGGCGCGCGTCTATATGAATGGCGCGGATCCCAAACTCGGCACCCGCACCTGGCAGGAGGTCATGGAAAACATCGTCGCCAAGAAGAAGGACGAGACGCGGCGGCGCTGGGAGATCGCCATCAAGGATCCCAACTTCGATTGCATCCGTAATCTGCCGGTCTGCGAGACGCGAGCGGAACACTTCGACAAGGCGATGGCGGATGGCAAGGTCTCCAGCAATGTTTATCTGCGGCGGATTCATAATCACGCGCTGGGGATGGAATGGCTGCTGAAATCGGTCATTCCCCGGCTGCAATGGCCGCGGCCGGTGTTCAAGGAGAAGCGAGCGATCACGGCGGAGGAACACGCGGCCATCCTCGCGGCGGAGGTGAACGCGGAGCGGAAGGTGTTTTATCAACTGTGCTGGCACCTGGGCGGCAGTCAGGGCGATCTGGCCCGGCTCAAGGGCGAGGATGTGGATTGGGAGAACAGCACGGTGAGTTTCACGCGCAAGAAAACCGGTGTGCCTGTCATTGTGCGGCTGGGGTCGGAAGCGCTGAATCTACTCAAGGATTTGCCGGCGGAAGGGCCGCTGTTCCCCTACCTCGCCACGGTGCGCGCGGGCGATCGGGCGACGGAGTTCCGGTCACGCTGCCGCCAGCTCGGCATCGAGGGCGTGACGCTGCATTCGTATCGGTATGCGTGGGCGGAACGCGCTTTGAAGTGCGGTTACCCAGAACGGTTCGCGATGGAGAATCTAGGCCACAACAGCAAAGCGGTGCATCGCGCCTACGCAAAACGGGCACTGATGAAATTGCCGTCGCTGGAGGAATACGAACGGCAAGCTGCCGTAGGCCAGCCTGCGGAAAGCGCAAACTGACCGGCAACCTGCCGGTGGGCACGTCGGCTGCCCGGACCAAACGAAAATCCGAAGGAGAGAATTTTCGGATGAGCGGCTTGGTCCGGGGCGTGTGATAATCGGATGACGCTCCAGCTGACGGCGCTGGCTCCATGCGGACAACGATTAAGCCGTGTCGATATTTGCCGGTGGTGGTGAAATAACGATTTTAATGCCGCTCACGACGACATTAATCATTTTCCTGGTGATTGTTTTTGAGCTTCTTGTTTTGCTCATGCCGGTTTACAAACCAATCACCACCCAAAGCCAGAAGCCGCACGGCTCCTAAAACAGTAGCGGTGAAGCCGATAGATTTGACAAGCAACCAGATTTTCGGCGTATCAATTCGTGCCTCACCATGACGAACGTATGTAAAATCAAGACTAAAAGCATAAGTAATAATAAAAAGGCACATAATCAAAAAGAGCGACCCAAGCAAAACAAATAATCGTTGAAGTTGCGTTTCTTTTTTCACATAAAGCATTTCTGTAATTTGGTTCACGCAAGCGCAAGCCGCGGCTAAATAAAAACCGTTGATGGGATCTTTTCCCAAATAGAAAAGAAAAATCACCGCGACCTCGAACTTGAAAATTGTCGAGACAACAAAGTTTGTTCTCATAAAAAAGCTTTGGTTTTAGAAGCCGCCGTTTCCATGCTGTAGGCCGTTAATGTAGGGCGTGATTGCGTTAGGATCAACTGCTCGAATGGCGTCACGCAGTCTGGCAAATTCAGCCTGAGCAGCGGCTTCGTCTTGCACTTCACCAGATTGAGGGTCGTGTTGGAATTCTGCAAACATAACAAGGGCGGTAGTCAATGCGCCGTGCGCGACAGTGTTGTTCGCAATAAACAGGGTGGAGGAATTCGGCTCAAAATGCTGTCCAGCACCTGCACCATTAAAAACTTTGACGTAAACGCGCTCGTCATCTAAGGCACTACCCAACAAGCCAAGTTTTTGATCAAGCGATGAGAATCTTCGCAGTTGCGCACGAGCAGCATTTAAGTCGTTGTCATTCATGGGAACTGCGTTCAACTGTTGATAGGCTGGTCGTGCAAAGTGGGTGTAAGTATACACCGCACCAATAACCAAAACAGAAACTACTGCAACTACAACAAGGGTTCCTATGAGTGAAAATCCAAAATCTTTCCCTGTCGGGTCTGAATGATTTATTGGGTCGTTTCCACCGTAAGTATATCGGTGCAAACTTGGAGGGTCGAAAACATTTCCCGCAAAGGAATCCCGCGACAAGAAGCGGCCTGAATTCGGATTCAGATACCGCGCCCGCAAAAAAACAAATCCAAGATTCGGGTCGTATTGCTCGCCCGAATAGCGGTAGTAGCTCGTCGTCGTGCCAGTGT
>JBAXIY010000271.1:0-2511 GCA_037138135.1 Verrucomicrobiia bacterium | reverse complement strand
AGCGACGATTAAAATTTTCCAGTGAGGACATTTAGTTTGGCGGTGGTTTGGGATGATGGTGGGACGAGTTATCAGGACTGTGTGGTTCTGGAACTTGGGCTGCCGATGATCACCAAACAACAATACCGACGACTAATGAACGAACAACAAACGAGTGGGAACCTGAGTCAAAGCGCGATGAAGGCTGGGATGAGCCGGCCCACGGCGCGCAAATATTTGAAGGCCGGCCAAGCGCCGGAAGCACAGCAAGCCAAGCACGCTTGGCGGACACGGGTGGATCCGTTAAAGGCGATCTGGAGCCAGGCTGAGAGGATGCTGGCGGAGGCCCCGGATTTGGAGGCCAAGGTTTTATTTGAGCATCTCCGGGCGGCGGCCCCGTGGGCGGTGCAGGAGCAGCATTTGCGGACGTTTCAACGGCGGGTCAAGCTGTGGCGGCTGCAAAAGGGGGCGGACAAGGAGGTGTTTTTCACGCAGGACTGGGAGCCCGGCGTGGCGCTGCAATTGGATTGGACCCATGCCAGTGAACTTGGGGTGACGATTGCCGGCGGGGTTTACGAGCACCTGCTTTGTCATGCGGTGCTGCCTTATTCCAACTGGGAATGGGCCACGCGTTGCCAGTCGGAGTCGCTGTTGTCGCTGCGGCAGGGCTTGCAGGCGGGGCTGCACCAACTGGGCGCGGTTCCCCGGGATTTGCGGATGGATAACAGCAGTGCGGCGACGCACCGCATTGGCACGGGTGCGGAGCGGGATTTCAATGCGGAGTTTGCGTCCCTGTGTGCGCATTACGGCTTGGTGCCCCAAACGATTGGGATTGGCTGCCCCAATGAGAACGGGGATGTCGAGTCGAGCAACGGGCATTTAAAGCGGCGCCTGCGGCAGCATTTGCTGTTGCGCGGCAGCCGTGAGTTTGCAAGCGAGGCGGCATATGAAGCCTTTCTGGTCGGGGTGCTGCACGGGGCCAACCGGCTGCGGGCGGACAAGCTGGCGCAAGAACTGGCGGTGATGAAGCCGCTGCCGCCCACGCGCCTGAGCGAATATGACGAGGTGTATTGCCGGGTGGGTTCTGGCAGCGCGATCCGGGTCAAGAAAGTGGGTTATTCGGTGCCGGCCCGATTGATTGGCCAGGAGGTCAAAGTGGAGATTTATGAGACGGAACTGAAGGTTTACAGCGGGCGGGAATGGCTCTTAACGCTGCCCCGCCGGCACAGTGATCGTGGCTTGGTGCTGGATTACCGGCATGTGATTGACCATCTGCTGCGCAAGCCCGGAGCTTTTGAGCGCTATCGCTATCGCGAGCAGTTGTTTCCCGGTCCGGTATTTCGCCAGGCCTATGATCAGCTGGTGGCCCAAAAAGGGCAGCGGCGGGGAGTGGTGGAGTATCTGCAACTGCTCAAGCTGACCAGCGAGGTCAAGCAAACCGACGTGGAAGTGATGCTGGCAGATTTTACCAGTCCGCCCTATCCGGCCTGGAGCGTGGAGGAGTTGCGGCGCACGCTGCAACCGGGCGCGCGGCCGGAACTGCAAATGGCGGAGTTGCAACCGGAATGGAACTCTTATGACGCCCTGCTGGAGAGCTGGGAGGAGGTGGGCTATGGCCGCTGAGGGATTGCCTCTGTTATTGCGCTCCTTCGGCCTGACGACGATGGCCGGGATGTGGGAGGAAACGCTGGCTAGCGCGGAACGGGAGAACTGGGGCTATGCGCGATTGGTGCGGCAATTATGCGAGAGCGAGGCTCAGGACCGGCGTGAACGCCGGACGCAACGATTGCTTAAAGCCGCCCGGCTGCCAGACGGGAAGACCCTGGGGAACCTCAATGAAAAGCTGTTGCCGGCCAAACTGCGGCGGTTGCTGCCGACGCTGCTGGAAGGACACTTCGTGGGCCGGGCTGAAAACGTGCTGGCCTTCGGCTTGCCCGGGCGGGGCAAGACGCACTTTCTGGCGGCGCTGGGCCGGGAACTGATCCTGCGCCACGACTGCACCGTGCTGTTTACGCCGACCTACAAACTGGTGCAGCAGTTGTTGGCTGCCAAACGGGAACTGCGCTTGGAAGCCCAATTGCGGGAGCTGGACCGTTATGCGGTCGTCATCCTGGATGACTTGGGCTATGTGCAGCAGGACCGGGCGGAGATGGAGGTGCTGTTCACGTTTTTGGCCGAGCGCTACGAACGGCGCACGGTGATGATCAGCAGCAATCTGGTGTTTTCTAAATGGGACCAGATATTCAAAGATCCGATGACGACGATGGCGGCAATTGACCGGTTGGTGCACCACGCGCTGATCTTGGAGTTCAGCGGGGAAAGTGTGCGCGCCCAGCACGCCCGAAAACCCGAGCCCGAGCCCGTCAGCCCCTTGGGCTCCACTCCGTCCTTGGCGCCTGACGGCACCAAGGACTCCGTTCCGCCCAAGGGGCTGAACCCCCAGGAACCATAAACAGGAATTGAACAAATTTAACCCCAGACCACTGGCAAATTATAATTGTCGCCATGGAAAGAAATAATTGTCGTTGACCA
>JBAXIY010000270.1:0-2513 GCA_037138135.1 Verrucomicrobiia bacterium | reverse complement strand
GCCGATCTGCAGTGTGCCGCCGCTGGCGTTGATCGTGGTGCCGCCGGTGTAGGTGTTCACACCCGACAGCGTCAGCGTGCCCAAGCCCGACTTGGTCACGGTCAAGCCGTTTGCTCCAGTTCCGCCAAGGTAACCAGAAATAGCCAGGACATCGGTAACCAAAGGCGTGTTGAAAGTCACCGAGCTGCCGGCAATGTTGGCGGTGCTGATGCTATTAGCATTGCCGTTGGCGGTAATAGTCACCGCGCTTTGAGCATAGAAACTACCATAAGTCGTCAAGACCGAACCGTTCATCGTGCCGTTGTTGAGGGTCACGCTGGCGGGCATTGTTTGGGAATTATAATTTTGA
The DNA here is from genome assembly GCA_037138135.1 of Verrucomicrobiia bacterium. Lineage (GTDB taxonomy): Bacteria > Verrucomicrobiota > Verrucomicrobiia > Limisphaerales > UBA11358 > UBA11358. Next base: position 2,164 of record JBAXIY010000270.1, on the reverse strand, counting down.
ACATTGTTAATCGTCCCGGCAATGGTCCAGGCTGCAATATTGGCGGTAGTGCCTCCCATAATACCGTAACCAGTGCACTTCAGCGTAGCGCCACTCGCCACCGTCAAAGCCGAGCTCGGCGGCAAGCTGCCAGCCGACAAAGTGCCGCCGTTGACCGTCGTGGCCCCCGTGTAGACGGCGCTGCCAGTAAGCGACAGCGTGCCGTTGCCGGCCTTGGTCAAGCCCTGGTTGCCGAAAATCGCCGCGCTGATGGTAGCCGTTTTGCTGGTGCCCAGCGTATTGACCGTGATGGTTGGAGTCGTGCCGTCCAACACCAGAAAGCCGTAAATCGTCGAGACTCCGCTCAGCAACCAGTTGCCGGCCGTGCCCGTAGCCGTGTCGCCAAAGGTCAGGCTGTTGATGACGCGCGGTTGATCCAATTGGGGATTAATATCCGTCGTCGGGACGTCTACCGAGTTGAAATTGGCATTGGCGGCGTTGCCCTCGGCAATGGTGCTGCCGGACCAGTTGCCGCCGGTGCCCCAGTTCTGAACACCCGTGCCGGTTTGCGTCCATGTGCCGGAGCTCAAGGTGGCTGTGCCCAAGTCGCGCACCTGGATGGCGTTAAGCTGTTGGCCGCCGGCCTGGCTGGGGGTCAGCGCAAAGGTCGCACTAGTGCCAGTGGCGATGAAATAACCCAGCGCATATTGGCCGACACCCCCGACGGTGTTGCCGACGCAGTAAAGCAATGAGACGCCGTTTCCGCTAGTGGTTGCGAATCGCCCGGTTGCCCGGGAATCATTCAGCCAAATTTGAACCAAGTATCTTTCGTTTGCGGTCAAGCCGTTCAAGGTTACTGTCGGGTTTCCGGAACTGCCATAGGCACCGCCTTTAAGCACGGTTTGATAGGCCGCGCTTAAGCTAGTAAACGGAGCGGCGGCACCATTAAAGCCGCTGTAAGTGCTACCTAAGTTGGCCAAGGTTACATTGGCACCCCACGCGGTGCCGCTGTTGCCGGCGGCGAACGCCACGCCATTGACCGTCGCGGCACCGCTGCCGCCGGTATAGGCATAAAGTCCGGTGCCCAGCGTCGAAACGTCGGTGTCGCCGCTGATGGTGGTCGGCGCGCCCCAGAAGATGGTTTGCGCCGCTGCGGGCAAAGTCGCAAACGCCATGGCGATCAGCGCGGCAAGGAAAGTCCCGCCAAAGAGGGAATGGCGGATTGGGAACAGTTTGAGTGATATTGTTTTCATGACTGAATCCGTTTTGGTTTTAAAAATGGTCTGGCGCGGGCATGATAAGGACAGAATGTTTGTTTTCATTGGGCTGATAACATTGGTTGGGTTGGGTTTAAGCCTGAAGGTGCGGCATTGATTTGTTGAGTGGCTATATGGGATATCGGGCAAACATAACACTCCGCCCGGTTTCTGGTATCCCACTTTCGTGTGATTCGATTGGTGCAGTCGGCGGGGCGGCTGGTCCAACCGACAACTCGATTAAAGTGAATAAGGTCAAACTGGCTGTCCTGACTTTACCATTATCCATTGGATTTAATTTTATCTGCGGCTTGGCGCGGGCGGCCAACCTCAAACCACCCACGCCAACCGTATAAACTCTGTCACTTTTACTGGATAATCCGCAGGAAGAGCTTCGGGATTGTCGAACTCACCGTGTTGGTGTAGCTGAAGTTGCCGCTGCCATCAAATGCGTTGGTCGCAATCGGCGTCCACACCACGGGCGAATTCAGGCTAGTCGTGCTTACCACCGCGTAGCTGTAGCCGGGAGCGCCGCCCGTTCCGCTCAACACAAGTTTGCCGGCCCCCGCCGAGGTCAGCGCGTTCTTGTTGATGGTCACCGCCAACGGCGCCGTTACACCAAACGTCATCGATCCCGAATAGTTTCCGCTGTCAAATACTGTGGCCGTCCAAGCGGCTGACGCCGTTGTGCCCGGCACGAAGCTCGCCGTCAAGGTGGTGGAGTTGACATATGTCGCCAGCGCACTCACTTGGCTTGTTCCGTTCGTTAACAGCACGGTAGAGGAACCCGTAAATCCCGTTCCGGTGAGGGTCAGTGTCACCGGGTAGCTGGAACCCGTCACCGGATTCGGTGAAACGCTGCTCAGGGTCGAGCCGGCACCGGTCAGCGTCAACTGGCCGTTGACGGGATTAAACGCGGCCGTCACGCC
>JBAXIY010000269.1:0-2544 GCA_037138135.1 Verrucomicrobiia bacterium | reverse complement strand
GAATTGAAAAATAGAAAAAGCCCGGACACTACTCCGGGCTTTTCTCACAACAACACCTAAATTTCAGTCAAACCACTACGTTTAACTGAAGTAAGCTTAACCGATTCGCTGGATTCGTCATGTCACCAGATGTGGGGATAGGGTTGCCTCAAGCTAAAGCGGTAATTATGAGTTCGACTTGCCAAAATATGCCAAGCAATAAGCAAGCTGTGGCAAGCTGTCTACGGGGTTTCTGCCGATGTTAGTCGGTATGGCAAGCGCAATCACTCTGGCAAAACTCCAAAACCGGCTTTTAATTCTGGCGGTGTTGCTGTCTGCGTCGGCAATCTTCGCGGTGGAAAAACCGGTGTTGAAAAGCGCCGATTGTCTCGACTGCCACACTGACCCGGCCAACAAACGTTCGGTGAACGGTCACGCCGAGGCCATGGCGCTATTTCCCACGAACGGTTTTGCCAAGTCGGTTCACAGTTCGCTCGACTGTGTTGATTGTCACGATGGCATCAAGGAAATGGTGCATGACAAGAATGTCCCGCCGCCGAACTGTGCGAGCTGTCATGAAAAGGAGCAGAAAGATTACGCGACGAGCATCCACGGCATGAGCCATTCGATGGGCGCGTCGGGCGCGGCCAATTGTTGGGATTGCCACGGCAACCATGAAATTCTGCCGGTGAAAAATCTGAAGTCGCCCGTCTACAAGATGAATCTGCCGGCGACGTGCGCGAAGTGTCACAGCAACACGAATCTCACGAAGGAATACCGGATTGAATTTCCCGAAGCCGCATCCCAATACATGGATAGCATCCACGGCACGGCGTTGTTGAAAATGGGCTTGATCGTCGCGCCGTCCTGCAATGACTGCCACGGCGCGCACAAAATCAGTCGCAACACGGATCGTAATTCGCCCATCAATCACGCCAATGTCGCCAAGACCTGCGGTAAGTGCCACGTCGGCATCGAGGAGACTTACGACAAGAGTATCCACGGCCAGTTGCTTGCCGTGGGCGACCCGCGCGGGCCGGTGTGCATTGACTGTCATAGCGCACACCAGATCGTTAATCCGACCGGGAATAATTTCAAGCGAACCAGCGATGAACGCTGCGGCAAATGTCACGCTGACCGGTTGGAACATTATCGCGAGACCTATCACGGCAAGGCGATGTTGCTCGGCAAACCCAACAACGCACCGGACGTTGCCGCGTGCTACGACTGCCACGGTTTTCACGACGTGCTGCCCATCGCCAATCCCGCTTCGCATCTTTCGACGAATAATATTCTCGCGACGTGTCAGAAATGTCATCCGGGGGCCACGGCGAAATTTACCGAATATCGTCCGCATGCGAACCCGCTGGATAAAAAGAATTACCCGCTGCTGCACGTCGTATTTCTGGCGATGACGGGTCTGCTCATCGGCACGTTTGGATTCTTCGGCGTTCACACGCTGGCATGGCTGGTGCGCGCCGTGTGGCTATATCTGCACGACTCCAAAACCTTCCGCGAGGCGAAAACTCGGACGCAGGAGGGAGACGAATGGTTCACGCGGTTCGTCCCGTTCGAGCGGTTCCTACATTTTCTGGTCGTGACGAGTTTTCTCACGCTCGTCGTGACGGGCATGCCATTGAAATTTTATTACACTGACTGGGCGAAATTCATCTTCACCGTCATCGGCGGGCCGGACACGGCGCGGATGCTGCACCGGTTTGGTGCGGTCGTCACGTTCCTGTATTTCGCGCTGCACCTGACGTCGTTGGTCGGCAAATCTTGGAAAGGCAAAATGAATTTGCGCAATCCCGAGACGGGCAAGATTGAAGTCCGGCGCTTCTTCGCCATGTTGTTCGGCCCCGACTCGATGGTGCCGAACTTGCAAGACTGGCGCGATCTGGTGGATCACAACAAATGGTTCTTCGGCAAAGGCCCGAAGCCGCAGTTCGACCGCTGGACGTATTGGGAGAAGTTCGATTACTTCGCCGTGTTCTGGGGCGTCGCCATCATCGGCGCGTCGGGGCTGATCATGTGGTTCCCGGAATTTTTCACGCGCTTCCTGCCCGGTTGGGTCATCAACATCGCGCTCATCCTGCACTCGGACGAGGCGCTGCTGGCGGCGGGATTTATTTTCAGCATCCACTTTTTCAACACGCATTTCCGGATTGAAAAATTCCCGATGGATACCGTCATTTTCTCCGGTCGCGTGTCCAAGGCCGAGATGCTGCACGAACGCCGTCGCTGGTATGACCGCCTCGTGGCCACCGGCAAGCTGGATGCCCACCGCATCAAAGACGAATGGTTTCAGTGGAAGAACATCGCCAAATCGTTTGGCTATTTGTTCTTCGGCCTCGGCCTCGTGCTGCTCGGGCTAATCATCTACGCGATGATCTCGCGGTTGGTGCATTAAACCGCCGACGGTGAATCGGCTTATTGACCGTAGCGAGCGAGGATGTCGGCGACGACCTGATCGGTCAGTTCGTAGCCTTCCAGAAAGGGAAAGCCTTCCCAGCGAACGTAGCCCTGCGGGTCAATGAGCATGACGTGGGGAATGCCCGTGACGCC
>JBAXIY010000268.1:0-2592 GCA_037138135.1 Verrucomicrobiia bacterium | reverse complement strand
AAAAAACTATGAACGCAATCGCAATCAAACCGAAAACCGTGGAACTGGTGCCGGCGCGCACGGCACAACTGAACGAAATCACCTGGCGGACGAGCGACGACGCTTTCCAGCGCAAGCTGCAGGTCATCGTGAACAACGCCACGGCTTTCACCGTCGCGGGCGCGGATTATGACGCGCTCGGCCAGTGGACGGATGAAACCATCAAGGGGCTGATTCTGGCGCGCTACGGGCTGGAACTGGCGTAACGCTTATGCCGCTCACGCTCATCAAAGAGACCGGTGCCGGTCTGGCCAATGCGAACGCATACGCGGACGTGGCCGACGGCGATGCGTATCACGACGGGCATCTGTATGCCACGGCGTGGACGGCCGCGACGACGGCGAGCAAGACCACTGCGCTCGTGATGGCGTCGCGGCTGATTGACGCCGAATACCAATTCGGCGGCGTTATGTCCGTTGATGCTCAGGCATTGCAATGGCCGCGCTACCGCTGTCCCGATCCGGATCGCGATGCGACGCTGGGCGTTGGCCTGTTGCTGACTTCGGAAAAATGGGTGCCAGAAAACACCGTGCCGAAGACGGTCGTCCAGGCGACGTGCGAGTTGGCGCGGGAACTCCTGATCGTTGACCGCACCGCCGCGCCCGCCGGTGAAGGGTTGAAGTATTACAACAATGCCGGCGTTCAAACCGGCTACGACAAGACCGACACACGGCCGGTGATTTCCAAACTTGTCCAGGCGATGCTGGCGAAATACGGCAGCCTCATCAGCGCCAAAAGCGGAGCCGTGAAACTGATCCGTGTATGACCCCCAACGAAGTAATCAACGCCGTGGACCACGCCGCCGGGATGAATGATCGCTGGTTGTTCCTCGCCGCCTTCTGCATGCTGCTCATCGGCGGCGGGGTGGTGATTTACTGGCTCGTGCGCCAGTTGCAGGCGGTCATCGAGGACCACAAGGAACTGCGGAATGAACATCACGCCGCGCTGGCGCAAATCATCGACAAACAAAATGAGACCGCGCTGAAGCTCGCCATCTGCATTGATCACAACACCGCCGCGCTCAACGACTGCGCCTTTGAGCTGCGCCGGTTTCAGGAAAGAAAGGAACCATGATGAACCCGACCATTGAACGCAAGAAATGCAAGAAACGGAAGAAGTGAGGAATTTATGAAAAAATATGCTGCTGTTTATTTGGGAACCCGCTGGGGACAGGATTACCCGTGGGGGATTACGGTTGAGGCCGATGGCAAACCGCCCATCCTGCTCTGTGTTGGTTGCGCGGAAGAGCGGGCGAAGGAGTTGGTGACTTTGCTTAATAGCCGCCAAGAAAATTCGCGTCGCACTGGTAAACTTGCGGCGGCGGTGGCCGTGCTACTGGCCGCCGTATTATTCTCCGGTTGCACCATTGCGCCGCTCAAGGGCGGCAAGGCCACGACGAGTAAATCCACTCAGGGCATTGAGCAAAGTGTCGTCCAGGGTGACAACCCGGCGGCGGCATCGCGCCAGGACCAAGAAACCGTTCGCACGAAGTCTTACACCGTGCCGGTAGGATCCCGCATGGTGGAGACACACGTCACCGCCGACACGGGCGGAGCGCTCGTGACGAATGCCAGCGCATTACTACTCAGCGCGCCGATGTTTGTGACGGAGCGTGAAGAGACGCGAGCCAGCAGCGAGCTTGGCGCGGCTCAAAAAGACACGGCGCGCGAGTTAAGCGCGAAGCTGGCCAGCCTCAAGGGCATTGTGTGGGTCGGCGTAGTCGTGTTTCTATTCGGACTGGCCTCCATGTTTTATCCACCGTTGCAACTCATCATCGGCAGCGTGACGACCAGCTTGATGATCACGGCAGGCGGCGTGGCGCTGATGATTTTGCCATCGCTGGTGGTCGGGAATGAACTTCTGATTTTGGCCGGCGTCGCTGCGGCAGTCGGCTTGTATTTCTTTGCGCACCGGCATGGGAAACTTCGTGGGTTGGTGGATGCGGCAAAAGATGACATCAAATAATCGAAGGAAATTCATGAGTAACGATGTAATGCAAACGGCAGTGGCAGCCTGGGCAACGCGGGAATTGCCGGCGCGATTGGATGTGGCGGCAACCGCCAAGTTACTCGGCTTCGCCGAACACGACATCCAGATTTTGATGAGCGCGGGCAAGTTAACCCCACTCGGCGACCCAGCTCCCAATGCGCCCAAATGGTTTGCCGCCGTCGAAGTTATCCGCCTTGCCACCGATCTGGACTGGCTACACAAGGCCACCAAGGAATTATCCAAATTCTGGTATAACAAGCGTGTGCGCCGGCAAGCTTCCGCCACTTCACCACGGATAACCAAGCGCCAGCCGACACGCTTTTTGGGCGAAAAAGTTTCACCTAATTCTTCACCTAAACCTTCACCGGTGGAGCATAATCCGAGCAATAATTGAGCAATGAAAGGTGGTAGTCGAGCGGTGGCAAATAGTGCTTGAACCCGCATGAAATAAGGGTAGAATAAGCCTTGTAACAGAGTGTGTTAGGTCGGATTAGGTTAGAGTCCCAGCCCGATTCCGACTCTCGCCTCCAGCTTAATATACTGATTTATTGGGCTATTTGCAGG
>JBAXIY010000267.1:0-2612 GCA_037138135.1 Verrucomicrobiia bacterium | reverse complement strand
GCGAATTACAACATCACTTACAACCCGTATAACGGCACAGTGACTCCAACCCCGGGAACGTTCGGGATAACCACCACCAAGAACACGGCGGCGAGTTTTGATACGGCCAAGATTATTTATTACGGCCAATCCGGTGGCCCGACGATGACGGTGACGGCGGTGGCCACAACCACTTCAGGCGCCACCGTTGGGCTCGTGGGCACGACCATCACTTACACGCCCGCCACCGGCAGCACCGGAGCGGATAGTTTCACCTACACGTTAAGTGCGGGCGGTGCCACCAGCACCGGCACGGTGAACGTGACCATCAATGACGCGAACGTCAGCTCCAGTCTGTCGATTACTGTGAATGCAGGTCTGGCAACGGTGACTAGCTCCGGTATCCCGAGTCAGGCCTACACGGTGCAAAAAAGCGATGACAATGGGAGCACTTGGAGCGATTACGCTTCGAAGAATGCGGAAGCCAATGGCTTCTTCACTTATACGGATACTGATCCGGTAATCAATCATAGCTCGCGTATGTATCGCCTGAAGCAACCCTGAACCAGCCCTAAACAAATTAAAAATAATAACCCAAATACAATCATGAAAACGATGAAAACCATCCTTTGTCTCGCGGGTCTGCTGCTGGCGATGAACTTTCCGGCGGGTGCCGCGTTATTTCCAACCGGCAGCTTGGGCAGTGCGGCCATCCCGGATAACAACACCCTTGGCACGGGCACCAGTCTAACCTACACGCTCAGTGGTGGCGATACGTCCCTGACGTCCTTGAGCTTGGCCTTCACGCTGACAGGCGGCTTTGCGAGCGACCTGCAGGGCTACCTGCGCTTGGGCAATACCACCAGCTCAACGGCTTACAATCTGACCAGTTTCATCCACAGCCAAGCGTTGGGGAATTACATGATAGACTTGACCACGACCTTCACCGCGCAGGATCCGAACAATACGTGGACACTGTTCTTCGCGGACACCAGCGCGGGCGGCGCAACGACGGTGACGAGTTGGAGTCTGACCGGGACGGCGGTGCCCGGCGTGCCAGAACCGGTAAACGTGGCGCTGGGCGCTTTTGGCGCGGTGCTGCTGACCGTGGTTGGCGTGCGCCGGTATGTGCGGACTAACAAAACCGTTTAGATTTAATCGCTGGAAATCAGCAAAGACCTTCGTGACGGGTTTGGGTTCCTGTCACAAGACCGGTTCATGGGTTCCGGTTTGGGGTGAATGGGTGGCGGCGCTATTGGGTTGGCGCCGCCGCCCGAATCCAAAACGAGAGTTATTAGGGTAGCAGCCGAGTCTGTAAACAGTTGACGGTAATTAATTGGATTTTTCGCTGGGGCGTCCTGCACCAAAAGTCCGTCCTGTTACCAGGACAACATTGCCTGCGCCGCCACGTTGTCGGTTTTCGCCAAACGGCAACGTGGCTTTCTCTTAACTGCGAAATCAGTTCTAATTCTACCGATGCTAAGCCGTTTCGAAGATGTGCCGTGACTCATTTTTTCGGTTCGTTCAACCGATGCAATTTTGTTTCCAGTTGACCCACCGTCCGGTTGGCTGACAGGAGTTGATCAAAAAAAGATTTTCGTTCCTTGTTCAGTTCACTAATCAGATAGTCTTTGCCCCGATTGGCGATCTGCAAATCAAAGATTTCTCGCTCCAATTCCTTGAGGTGTTTGGCGTCATCGGTGGTGACGTTTCCCGAATGTTTCACGTGTGCCACAGAGCTTCCGAATGGTTCCGAAGTCGGCGGCTCTGTTGGTTTCTTTGCCCGCTGAATTTCCTCCTGAATCACCGCCTCCACACTCTGCGGCGTGATGTAATATTTCCGTTCATTCGGATCGTAGTAACTATCCAGTCGCGTAATTCCCTGACGATTGGGCTGACACCAGTTGATGACACTGCGCTCCGTTCGCGCCACACCCGCCGCTTCAAACATTCGTGCAGTTTCCTTCACCGTCAGTGTGTGGTTTTCTTTGCGTTCCGCAACCTGCGGAACTGTGCCGAACTCTTCGGTAGCCTTCGGCACGGTGCGGAACTCTGCCGAAGCCTGCGGAATATCAAATGACACTTCCGCATTTTGCGGAATGTGGCCGGGCAATTCCGGCAGCGGTGATGATTGATTTTCCATTGGCATGATTAGTCCCAGTTTATCATGCCCCGAAATTCTTGTGAACCGGACCTGTGGATTAGCGCGAAAGCAAATTCTTTGCTATGATGTTAAACGTGGAAAAATTACCGCGTGATTTCAAAGGAGTATGGATTCCAAAGGACATCTGGTTGTCTCGTCAGCTTTCGCTGATGGAAAAAGTCCTGTTCGTTGAAATCCATTCGCTTGATAACGAGTATGGCTGCTTTGCTTCCAACCGCCACTTTGCGGAATTTTTCGACGTCAGCGAACGCCAGATCCGCACGCACATCGGCACCTTGAAACAAAAGGGATTCATTTCCGTCTCCATCCAGAACCGCAATGACCGGGTGATCCACACCATCGGCAAGTATGCGCGTGTGCCCGATGCCGAGGTGAAGCAACTGCAACAAGACCATCAAAAACTTATCAACAGGATGACCTTGAGCTTCCGGGGAGGTAGGAAGTTTTCTTCCTAGGGGGTAGGAAATAA
>JBAXIY010000266.1:0-2634 GCA_037138135.1 Verrucomicrobiia bacterium | reverse complement strand
GATTTACTTTGATGCCGAGCGCTTCAATCACATCCGCGCTACCGACGGACGACGTGACCGCGCGGTTGCCGTGTTTGGCGACGGCCACACCGGCGGCCGCGCACAGAATCGCGGCGGTGGTGGAAATGTTGAACGTGTTCAAGCGGTCGCCGCCCGTGCCGACGATGTCGAGAATTTCGTGCTTCGCGCGCCAATCGGGTTCAATCGGCGGCAAAATGGCCTGCGCCAATAACGCGGCGGCAAACGCGGCGATTTCCTCCGGCGTTTCGCCTTTGCCGTTCAGCGCGATGAGGAATTCCGCCTTGGCGGGCGCGGCAATCATTTCGTCCGTCAGGCTGGCGACAGCCTGGCGCACCTGCTCCGCCGACAGATGTTGGGCGGCGGCGAGTTGAAGAGTAAGGGCTTCCAGCACGCGGCGATTCTACGGGGCAATGCGAAAGGCACAAACTGAAATTGCAGCGGCGATGGAATTTATCGTAACTTGTCGGTTGCCAATGCAGTCTGCAAAGGCGAATAACAATTTATATTATGCCGGAAAAAACTAGCGGTGGCAGTTGGAAATGGATTGGGCTGGCCGTGCTCCTCGCGTTGGGCGCGGGTGGCTATTTTTATTTTCATCATAACGGCAGCGAGGCGTTGAACTTCAACACGGTCGCGGTGACGCGCGGCGAATTGACCGCGGCGGTCACGGCGACGGGCACATTGAACCCGGTGGTGAATGTGACGGTTGGCACACAGGTGTCCGGGCGCATCAGCAAGTTGTATGTGGATTTTAATTCGCCGGTGACGAAGGGTCAGGTGCTCGCGGAGATTGATCCGGCAACCTATCAGGCGGCGATGGAACAAGCCGGGGCGGATCTCGCGAATGCGAAGGCGAATCTGGAATTGCAGCAGGTGCAGTTCGACCGCAGCAGCGAACTTTACTCGAACAAGCTGATTTCCGGCTCGGATTTCGACATCGCGCGCGCGTCGCTGCACTCGGCAGAGGCGATGGTGAAGATCAAGCAGGCATCGTTGAGCAACACGGTGGTGAACCTGAATTATTGTAAAATTGTTTCGCCGGTGGATGGCGTGGTGATTTCGCGCGCGGTGGAACTCGGTCAGACGGTGGCTTCCAGTTTCAACACGCCGACAATTTTCCAGATCGCGAACGACCTGACGAAAATGCAGATTGACGCAAACGTGGCGGAAGCGGATGTCGGCGGTGTGCTGGAAAATCAAAATGTGGAATTCACGGTGGACGCGTATCCAACCCGCACATTCCGTGGCGTGGTGGCGCAAGTGCGCAATTCGCCCATCACCGTCAACAACGTCGTCACTTACGACACAGTGATCACGGTGACGAACGCGGATTACAAATTGAAGCCGGGCATGACGGCGAACGTCTCCATTATTGTCGCCGAACGGGATGACGCGCTGAAAATCTCCAATGCGGCGCTGCGGTTTCGCCCGCCGGAAAACACCATCATTTTGACCAACGCCGTCAGCGCGGCCGTGACCACGAATGATGTGGCGGTTGGCAAAGGTGCGCGCAAGAACAAAGCTAATCGCGGCCAGCGCACGGTTTATCTGCTCGCCGACGATACAAACCCGCCAAAGCTGAAGCCGGTGCTAATCAAGACCGGCATCACGGACGGCATCTTCACTGAAATCTTGGACGGACTGAAGGAAAGCGACAAGGTGGTCTCCGGCGTCGTGCAAACCGACGCGCAAACTTCCGCAGCAGCAGCCGGCCCATTCGGTGGCGGCGGATTTCCGCGGCACTAATTTATATCCGCCGTGCAGACAAACGCTGTCATAAAACTCGCGGACATCCACAAGATTTACCGCACCGGTGAAGTGGATGTTCACGCCGTGCGCGGCGTCTCGCTCGACATCCAGCCGGGCGAATTCGTGGCCATCATGGGTTCGAGCGGTTCGGGCAAAAGCACGTTGATGAACATGATCGGCTGCCTCGATCGGCCAACGAGGGGAAGTTATTTGCTCGACGGTCTGGACGTTTCCACGCTCGACCGCGATGCGCGCGCAAAAATCCGCAATGACAAGATCGGCTTTGTTTTTCAGGGCTTTAATCTGTTATCGCGCACGACGGCATTGGAAAATGTCGAGATGCCGATGCTTTACAATCACCGGCGCATTTCGTCTGCCGAACAAAAAGGACGCGCGCAAAAATCGCTGGAACTCGTCGGCCTCGCCACGCGCGCCGATCACAAACCGAACCAGCTTTCCGGGGGCCAGCAGCAGCGCGTGGCCATCGCCCGCGCGCTGGTGAATCAGCCGTCGCTATTACTCGCCGACGAACCGACCGGCAACCTCGACAGCCAAACCAGCATCGAGATTATGGGCGTGTTCCAGAAATTAAACGACGATGGTATTACCATCATCATGGTCACGCATGAGCTAGACGTGGCGCGTTACACGAAGCGCATGATTATTCTACGCGACGGAAAGATTTTGACGGACGAAAACGTGGCGGAGCGGTTGAATGCGGAAAAGGAGTTGAAACATTTGCGTCAGGCGCAGGAAGCGGTGCAACTCGCATGAAACTATTTGCGCCCTTCAAACTTGCCGGCCGCGCGCTGCGCCGGAACAAGATGCGTTCGCTGCTGACGATGCTCGGCATCATCATCGGCG
>JBAXIY010000265.1:0-2684 GCA_037138135.1 Verrucomicrobiia bacterium | reverse complement strand
GCGAGGCGAAATTGCATCGGCTCGACGGCGAGCTTGCGGATTTGCGGCGCCAGACCGCTCGTGGAAATGGTGATGCGCCGCGCGCCGATGCCGCCGCCCCACGGCGCGTTCAACGTTTTTAGCGCCTTGATCAAGTTGTCGTAGTTCGCCAGCGGCTCGCCCATGCCCATGACGACGATGTTATTCACGACACGGTCGGCGGTCGGCTCCACGCTTTCTTCCTTGGGCTGCGCGGCGTTCCAACGCTCGACCGCTAGAATCTGTTCCACGATTTCATGCACGCCGAGATTGCGCTTCCAACCTTCCAGTCCGCTCGCGCAAAAACGGCAGCCGTAGGCGCAGCCGACTTGCGTGGAGATGCAGAGCGTATGGCGGTCGCTCGCCTCGCCGTAAAGCGCGGGGTTGGCGGGAATCAAAACGCTTTCGATGAACGCGCCATCGGCCAGCTTCCAGAGAAATTTCTGCGTGGTGTCACCCGCGCCTTGCTTGCGGGCGAGTTCGAGGATTTGCAGAGAAAAGTTTTCGCTCAGTTTGGCGCGCAGCGTTTTCGGCAGATTGGACATCGCGTCCCAAGTGGTCGCGCGGCGGGCGTAAAGCCAGTCCAGCAATTGCGCCACGCGAAAGGCCGGCTCGTTCCACAATTTGAACTGAGCTTCGATTTCTTCGCGGGTCAGAGATTTGATGTCAGGCAGCACCACAGCAAGATAACTGACGGCGGTCCGGTTGAAAGCGAAAGAATGACCGTCTAATTACCGCCCGCGATTATCTACGGTTCAATACCAATTGTAAATAATGCTGCCGTCGGGCCGCAGCATGGGTTGCTTCATCGCATTTTGAATGCGACGGTAATCTATTAAGTTATCGGTTGCACTCTGGGGGAAAGTGTTGCAAATCATCGGCACCTTCCATTTCCAGTGTTCGATATGGCCGTCGGCGAAAGAAAGATTTGCGCCTTTGCTATGCCGGTTCGCTGGCATATCCCACCATTGGTTTGGTGAATAATACGGCAGCGGGGGATTACACACATTGCCAAACTGCCCATCAAAAATAGTGTTCTCATTTTCGTCAATGAAAACAAACAATTCGCTTGGAATTGGACTGGCCTGATCAACTCCGCGAATTTGCGTCAGCTTTTTCCAAGAAGGTAGATTTGTCCAGTAACTCATAAACCACCAAGGCACACTAGGCGGCGCATAATCGGAAAATCCGTTTATGGACTGGCTCATGTTGTAACTCCGCCAGCGCAACTGCGCCAGCGGCTGACCGCTCGAAGTTTCCATGGTGGATTCATCCGCCGGACAATGATAAATGGAGACCGAGGTGTTGTATTGATACAACAAGCCATTGACAATGTTCGAAGGGTTTGACTGCGTGATCGCGCTTGTCCCATCAATGCCATCCAGACACCACGACAGCCCCTTGGTTGCCATCGTGGCTGTCACGCCCAGCGAACTTAACGAGGCTACGGAATTGTTTGGCACCAAATAATCGTTGTTGTCCAAAACGTAAAGGTGCACGCAAAGCTCAAGCTGCTTGAGGTTGTTCAGGCACGAAATGTTTTTTGCGGTTGCCTTAGCCTTGCTCAATGCCGGCAACAGCAGCGCCGCTAGAATGCCGATGATGGCAATGACCACAAGCAATTCAATCAACGTGAAACCGCCGCCGGAACGACGTTGAGGCAACGAGATTGGAGCTGGCCGGATCATGCGGACTTCCCAAGAAATTAGGCTTACCAGCGTTGCGTGCAACTGAAATCAATACGTCAGCATTTCAATTTCCCGCTGACCTTTATCCGTCAACTGCCAGTGACCGCTGTGTTGCACGACAAGTTTGCGGCAGGGATGGGCGCGATATTCCGCTTCGTTCACCGATAGCAACTGCACTTTCGCCGTGCCTTTGATTTCCGAGGCGGCACGCGGCATCAGTGCAAAGGCTACGCCGTTGTAATTCAGTGCGACTTCATAACCGGCGATCCCTTCCTTGTCCGCTTTGGGATTTTTAAGAACCAGCGCCGGGTAACGCTTGAGATAGGAAAAACTCGTGTCGCGCACCAGCACCCGGCATAGCTCCGTCTGACTGCGGAGAAAGGTCAGCAGGCTGAATTTTTTCACCGGATTATGTTCCGCCAGCAACACGTCGCGCGGGTCGAGTCCGTCAAGATTCTGCCCGTTCCATACGCCATGGTCATTTTTTTCACCCGGCAGATTTTTTTTGAACCACGCGGAAAAATTATCATTCACCAGCAGATTCAGTTCAAAGTGGACGTGCGCGCGTTCCCTGCCAATAGACTCGCTGGTGTTGGATGTGCGCCCCATCGTGCCGATAACCTGGCCGCCACGCACAGCTTGTCCTGCCGCCACGCTGGTGACGCTCAAGTGCGCGTAAAGCGTATAAATCTCGACGCCTTCGTTGACGTGGCGGATGACGATATATTTGCCGTAGTTGGACAGGCCGGACTTGGTATTCACATACATCACCGTGCCGTCGGCGGCGGCGAGCACAGAATCGGTCGGCTCGCCACGGCGATCGTGTTGCAAGCTCCGGATGTCGAGGCCCTCGTGCATTTGCCAGCCATCGCTGCGCACGCAACCAAAACTGCCACTCGTCCACGAACGATCCGGCGAGGTGGGCGCGAGAAATTTTAATTCGCCGCCAATCTCATATAGCGCATGATTGGCCGTGGG
>JBAXIY010000264.1:0-2700 GCA_037138135.1 Verrucomicrobiia bacterium | reverse complement strand
ACCCTTGGGACCTACTCCAGCCCCAGGATGCGACGAGCCGACATCGAGGTGCCACGCTCCGCCGTCGATATGAACTCTTGGGCGGTCTGAGCCTGTTATCCCCGGGGTAGCTTTTGTCCGTTAAGCCACAGCCTTTCCACGCAGCACTGTGGGATCACTACGGCCGACTTTCGTCCCTGCTCGACCTGTGTGTCTCGCAGTCAAGCCCCCTTGTGCCGTTGCACTCAGTTGTGGATGGCCATCCCACATGAGGGGACCGTTGCGCGCCTCCGTTACCGTTTGGGAGGCGACCGCCCCAGTCAAACTACCCGCCAGCCACCGTCCCCGAAGCCTCCGGGTGAGGATGGACCGCAGCGAAGAGTGGTATTTCACCGTTGCCTCCCGAACCCCCACGAGGGCCCGTTCATCGGCTCCCACCTATCCTACGCATCGCAGCGATCTATCCGATGGCAAGTTGTAGTAAAGCTCCACGGGGTCTTTTTGTCCTGCTATGAGTTGGCCGCATCTTCACGGCCACTGCAATTTCACCGAGCCCCTGGTTGAGACAGTGCCCAGATCGTGATGCCTTTCGTGCGGGTCGGAACTTACCCGACAAGGAATTTCGCTACCTTAGGACTGTTATAGTTACAG
Organism: Verrucomicrobiia bacterium; assembly: GCA_037138135.1. GTDB lineage: Bacteria > Verrucomicrobiota > Verrucomicrobiia > Limisphaerales > UBA11358 > UBA11358. The sequence continues at coordinate 2,070 of JBAXIY010000264.1, read as the reverse complement.
CCGCCGTTTACCGGGGCTTCGGTTCGGAGCTCGCACCCCTCCCCTTAACCTTCCGGCACTGGGCAGGCATCACCCCCTATACGTCAGCTTACGCTTTAAGCAGGGAGCTGTGGTTCTGTTATCCAGTCGCCCGGGCCTGGACCCTGCGGCTGCCCCGTGCTCCACCCGCGAGGGGCTTCACACGTACGCAGCACCCCTTCTTCCGAAGGTACGGGGTCAATTTGCCGAGTTCCTTAACCAGGGATCACTCGTCCACCTTAGTCTACTCGACTAGCCCACCTGTGTCGGTTTGCGGTACGGGCGTATAGGGTCTCCCTAGCCGACGTTTCGTGACTGCACAGGTGCCTCGCCCTTGGCGCAGGATTGCTCCGTTGCCTCGGCATTGCCTCTCGGTCAACGATGACGGGGATTTGCCTCCGCCATCTCCCTACCGGCTTGCACGGCGCTCGTCTCGCCGCAGCGACTCCCCCTCAGCATTCGGCATTGGTCAAACGACCGTCTACGGTATCGGAATATCAACCGATTGTCCATCGGGTACGCCTCTCGGCTTCCCCTTAGGCCCGACTCACCCGCCGCGGTGCATCCGTGCGGCGGAACCCTTAGGCTTGCGGTGGTGGGGGTTCTGACCCCACTTCTCTGTTACTCATTCCGGCATTCGCACTCGTCATCGCTCCACGCCGGCTTCCGCTAACGCTTCGACGCCATGACGACGCTCCCCTACCGAGGATTGCTCCTCCCGCAGCTTCGGCACACTACTTTGCCCCGGTGAAGCATCGGCGCAGCGCTACTCGACCAGTGAGCTCTTACGCACTCTTTCAAGGGTGGCTGCTTCTAAGCCAACCTCCTGGTTGTCTACGCGGCACCACAACCTTTCCCACTGAGTAGTGATTTGGGGGCCTTAGCTGGCGGTCTGGGCTGTTTCCCTCTCGACCACGGATATTCGCACCCGTCGTCTCACTCGCGCTGTCGGCCCTCGGCATTCGCAGTTTGCCGTCGCTTGGTAAGCGGTGAAGCCCCCGCACAACAACAGTGCTCTACCTCCGAGGGTCGCTAAGGCGCGGCTGTACCTCAATACATTTCGGGGAGAACGAGCTATCTCCACGTTCGATTGGCATTTCACCCCTACCCACAGCTCATCCGAGCGGTTTGTAACCCACACCGGTGCGGCCCTCCACGTCCTGTTAGGGACGCTTCAGCCTGGCCATGAGTAGCTCACGTGGTTTCGCGTCTACCCCCGGCGACGATAGTCGCCCGTTAAGACTCGGTTTCCCTGCGGCTCCGGCTGTCACTGCCTTAACCGCGCCACCGAGGGTAACTCGCCGGATCATACTCCAAAAGGCACGCTGTTAGGCATGGCTTGCGCCCTAACCCTCCAACGGCATGTAAGCACACGATTTCAGGGTCTGTTTCACTCCCCTCACCGGGGTACTTTTCACCGTTCCCTCACGGTACTATTCGCTATCGGTCGCTGCGTGTAGCTTGCCTTAGAGGGTGGTCCCCCTTGATTCCGCCCAGGTTCTTCGTGCCCGGACGTACTCAGGTGCTGACGACACGACGGTTTCAGCGGGCTACGCGACTATCACGCGCTCTGGTGCGGCTTTCCAGGCCGCTTCGCCTCGCCGGTTAGGTCGTGTGGAGGCTGGCCGACCTCCCTGTCAGTCCTACAACCCCGTATCGGCAACGGTGGCCCCTTGGCACCGACACGGTTTAGGCTCTCACCCGGTTCGTTCGCCACTACTACGGGTGTCGTTCTCTCTTCCTCCGGCTACTGAGATGTTTCAGTTCACCGGGTGCCCTCGGCCCGAAGGCCGTCCCGCCAAAGCGGGGGGTTGCCCCATTCGGAGATCTGCGGATCACAGCCTGCTTGCGACTCCCCGCAGCATATCGGAGCGGTGCCCCGTCCTTCATCGGCACGCAGCGCCATGGCATCCATCGTGTGCTCATTGTGTCTTCCCTCCGCCTGCGTCTGCGGCGCTCACGCGCGGCGACGGCTCGGCGGATGCCCCCAGCCTCACGGCCAGGAGCGAACTCCAGCATTGTGTTTCGCATCAGTTGGTAAGGTACGACGGG
>JBAXIY010000263.1:0-2703 GCA_037138135.1 Verrucomicrobiia bacterium | reverse complement strand
ACGTCGCGCGTTTCGCTTTCAATGCGGATTTTTCCCGTGCCGTGAGTGATGTAATAAATCTCTTCGGCACGCGGATGAAAATGTTCCTGCGTCGCGCTGCCGACCGGCAAACGCGCTTCGGCGAGACTTTGATTGCGGATGGCGGAATTGCGGTGCGCGAGCAGCTCGCGGATTTCCGAGCCGTCCACGGTGATGAACGACGGGACTTCACTGAGGTTTTTTAGGTCCATAATTTTTCTCGGTTAAAAGCTTTCCGGCACTTTGAAAATTTTTGCCCAGTCCATCTGGCTGATCAACACGCCGGCAACAATGAGCGTCATCGCCACGCAGAACGTTGGCGTGAGCGGTTCGCGCAGGAGCAGAAACGCCCACAACGTCGTGGTGACCGGAATAAAATTATTGAAGAGCATCACCTGACTTGCGCGCCAGTGGCGCAACGCGGAATTCCAAAGCGCATACGGCACGACGCCGCCAAACAAAATGCATAACGCCTGCACACCGAGGTGCGGCGCATCTACGGAAAATTTGTGATTGAAACAGAAAATTTCGAGTAATCCGAGCGGCAGCAGCCACACACCGGACATCCACATCGAGTGCGCGGCAACTTCCACACCGGGAATTTTCAGACCGAGATGACGGCCTTGCCAGTTGTAATTCGCCCACGCGATGCTCGCGATCAACCCGCAAAATTCGCCCGGCAAACTGGCTTTGCCCGTTCGCAGCGCGGGCCAGAATAGCACGACCACGCCAGCGAGCGCGAGCAGCGCGGAAAAATAGCGGCGGAAGCTGGCGCGGTTCCAGCGCGGACGTTCTTCTGCCAGCAGCGCCCAAATGGGCGACGCACCGACGTAGAGCGCGACGTGTGATGCGGCGGTGAGATGCAGCGCCCAGCAGAATGGCACGATGTAAGCCGCGAGGCCGAAACCGCCGCGAAACCAGAGTTGCGGCCAGAGCGCGCGTTCGATGGGTTTGAATTCGCCGAGCAATTTGGTGAAACGCAAAACCGCGAGTAGAATTCCGCCAGCTACCAGAAAGCGCGTCGCGCCGGTGAAAATCGGCGGCCAGGTGGCGACAAGCCACTTGGTGCCGACGTTGTTGCCGCCCCACAAAAAGACAACAAGCAGCAATCCGCTGGCGATGTTTAAGTCACTTTTCTTTTCTGACACGCGGCGCAAGTTACGCCATCACGGAAAAGTTGCGAATGAAAATTACACCGGTAAGTCGCGGCTTCGAAACGGAGCCGAAATTTCTTCAGCACAAAACGGCGAACCCATCACCCTTCGTCGGGAGACCAGAAGCAATCGTGCTTCTTGGATTCCTCGAACATCTCTGTCATCAACGCACTCACGTGTGTGGTGCGGAACTCCACTTCCGCCATCACAGCTTCGGGACTTTCCAACGCGACCAAGCCGCCGCTTTCCGCGACCAGCAAGTGCGCGTGGGCATTCGCGCCCGTGGTTGTGCCGTTCATATTTTGCAGGAACGGATTCATACCTGACCCTTGCTCCGTTTTGGTAAAGTTGCAAGTGGTATTTTTGAAATAAAAAATGTCAGCTTACGTTTTACCGCCGCAGGAAATTTATTTGACCGGCGCGCAGGAAAATTTATTGTGCGGTCATGGATCATTCACCTGGCTTTCTGAAACTCGCCAACGAGGCAAAAAAACATATCAACGAAATTTCCGTGGCCGAGGCGCGCGCCAAAATCGCCGCGAACCCGCAAGTGGTTTTGATGGATGTCCGCGAAGATCACGAATGGGCGGCGGGTCACGCGAGCGAAGCCGTGCATCTGGGCAAAGGCATTTTAGAACGTGACCTCGAAAAACTTTATCCCGACGCGAACACAGAAATCATCATGTATTGCGGCGGCGGTTTTCGTTCGGCGATGACGTGTGAAGCGGCGCAAAAGATGGGCTACAAAAAAGTCCACTCGCTCATCGGCGGCTACAAAGGCATGGCCGCCGCCGGTTGGCCAATGGTGAAATAGCCAAGCGAATTCAAGACAACCGATTCAAATTTAATTTGCGCTTGCTACCATTCCGCGACCTGCGTATATTTTGCGCCCTTTTTTACAACTAAAGATTATGCGTCGTCCCAAAGGTATTAAGACCAAGAAATCCGCTTCCAAGCGGTTTAAGATCACCGCCACCGGCAAGGTTCTGCGCGCCCGCGCGGGTCGCCGTCACTTGGCACAAACCAAAAACGCCAAGCGTTTGCGCCGCCTCGGCAAGGCTGCCGTCGTGGACAAGACAGACGTTTATCGCATTACCCAATGCATGCCGTTCAGCCACCGTGGCTAATTGATTTAACCGATTAAACTTTAACACCGAACTACAATGCGCGTTACCAACTCACCTGCTTCCCGCAAACGCCGTGGAAGAATGCTAACAGCCGCCAAGGGCTATCGCCTCAAGCGCTCCAAACTTTACCGCTACGCGTCCGACGCCGTCGATCACGGCCGCCAATACGCCTACCGCGATCGCCGCACGAAGAAGCGCGTCTATCGTTACCTCTGGCAGGCGCGCATCAACGCCGCCGCGCGCGCCGCAGGCATCACTTACAGCCGTCTCATCGAAGGCTTGATTGCTGCCAAGTGCGAACTCGACCGCAAGATCATTTCTGATCTCGCTGCGACCGACAACGCCGCGTTTCTCGAAATCGTGAACATCGCCAAGAACGCGCTGAAGAACAAGCCCGGCGCCGT
>JBAXIY010000262.1:0-2718 GCA_037138135.1 Verrucomicrobiia bacterium | reverse complement strand
GAAATTTCTGGAACGCGAGTAAGCCCGTTCAAAATTCCTACAATGCTCTGCGGCTATCGGTTAGAATTGAATGAAGATTATTCCAGCAACGATTTTGCTCCTGCCGCTGATAAGTGCGCCAGTTGTGGCTTTGGCTCAGCAGCCCTCGGATCTCTCAGCTTCCGACCCGCACCGTGCCGCGCCCATTGAATATCCCGGCATGACGGTGCGGGTGGACACCAACGGCGTGCAGTCGGTCGGTTATCGCTTCAACAGTGACTGCGCCAAGCCGACACCGTGGCTCGCCCAATGGATTTGGGCTGACGCACAGCCGTCACAGCTCGCCGCGATGTTCCGCAAGACCGTGACATTGCGCGAAAAACCGCAGGCCGTGAAAGCGTGGCTGACGGCGGATACGAAATATTTCTTGTATGTCAACGGTCGGCTGGTCGCGCGCGGCCCGGTGGATATCGGCCGCGATTATGCAGGCGGCAGCACACGGCACTGGTTCTACGATTGCCGGGATTTGACGCCTTATTTTGTCGAGGGCACCAACGTCGTCGCGGCTGTGGTTTTTCAACAATGGCCGATTCGGTTTGCCGTTTCACATGGCCAGCCCGGTTTTTTATTTGAAGCAGAGATCACCGCCGCCAGCGGAAAAAAAACGATGGTGGCTTCGGATGCAAGCTGGCGGTCGCTGCCGGCAGGGCAGTTCCTCAACGATACCAACTGCGACCTTACCAAAGAACCGACCGGTTGGCGGCTGCCAGGATTTGATGATACAAAATGGGGCGCTTCCCAAGTGGTGACAAATGTTTGGGAGCCACTGGTCGCGAGTGAAATTCCGCCATTGATAGAGGCGAATTATCCCGCGCAACATGTCGAAGGCTTGCCCCAAAACGGAATCTTCACCAACGACGGCCATTTCAAAGTTGTATTTGACCGCGTGTTGAGCGCCTATCCGACGTTGACAGTCAAAGGCGGCGCGGGCGCGACGGTGAAAATTCAAGCGCATCGAAACTATTCCTTCAAGCTACGAGGCGGACGCGAAACTCTGGAGTTTCCCTTCATGGACGAAATCGCGCCGGCTTACACGGTCGAATTGAAAAGTGTCACCGAACCGGTGAAAGTTGAAAGCGCGGACGCCATTTTCACCTCGCAACCGGTGGAGTATCGCGGCGAATTCATGTGTAGCGACGAGCAGTTGAACCGCATCTGGAACGCTTCGCGCTGGGCGGTGCAGATCAATTTGCAGACGCACCATCTCGATTCGCCGAACCATCAGGAGCCGATCGGCGATCCGGGCGATTACCTCATTGAGTCCATGGTCAACCATTACGCCTTCGCGCAGCCGTGGCTCACGCGGCAGGACGTGCGCAAATTCGCGTGGCTGCTGAAGGATGAAAATTATCAAAACTTCCACACGAGCTACTCCATCGGCTGGCTGCAAATGTTGATGGACTACTACGATTACACCGGCGACCAATCGCTCGTGGTGGAAATGGCTCCTTATGTCCACGAACTGCTCGATACCTACACTTCTTGGCGCGGCACGAACGGACTGATCTCCGAAGCGCCGAATTATATGTTCATGGACTGGGTGACTATCAGCGGCTTCAACTGTCATCATCCGCCGGCGGTGATTGGCCAAGGCTATCTCACGGCGTTTTATTATCACGGCTTGGAAATGGCCTCACGTGTGGCTGCGCTGACCGGCGACACGGAACGCGTGGAGAAATACAAAAAGTTACGGGGTGATATCACGGCGGCGTTCAACCGCGAACTGTGGGTCGCGGACAAAGGACTCTACCGCGACGGCAAGCCGTTTCAAACTTCGGTGAAGCCGGGACGAAGGCTGCCGGCGGACAAGGACATCGAAACCTACAGCCCGCATGTCAACCTGCTCGCCGTTCTCTATGATCTCGCGCCGAAAGAGAAACAGACGGCCATCGTGGAAAAGGTGATGGCTGAAAAACCGCTGAACACGCAGCCGTGGTTCATGCACTGGGTTTTTCAGGCGATTGACCGCGCCGGATTGTTCGACCAATACGGCACGCCGCAGATGCGCCGCTGGCAGATAGTGCCGGAAACGCAGTCATTCCGCGAAATGTGGAATAGCGGCGATTTGAGCCACGGCTGGTGCTCGACACCGCTGGTGCAAATGTCGCAGCGCATCCTCGGCGTTGAGCCGGCCTCGCCGGGTTTCAAAACGATGGCGATTCGCCCGCATGTTTGTGATTTGACTTGGGCGAAAGGCAAAGTCCCAACACCGCGTGGCGACGTGGAAGTCTCGTGGAATTGGGCGGAAGACAAAATCTCACTCGACGTGACCATTCCAGACGGCACCGAGGCCGAGGTGGTTTTGCCGACCAAGACCGAGCGCATCCCAGCCGGTCACTACCATTTTGAGTCGGCATATAAACGCGCTTTTTAGCTGCGCATTAATATGACCGACAAAGAGTTATGAAATCTCTCCTCGCCATTATATTCGTGCTGTCGCCCGTAACTTCATTGCAAGCGCATCTTGAACAAACGTTCAATAGCCGACGCGCTGCCTCCGTGGCAAAATAAACTCAATCCAAATTATGATTGCGACCTTGAATTCAGCATGGGCACACCGCAGATCTCGAACAATTACCGCATTCACTTTGATTGAATTGTTGGTTGTCATCGCCATCATCGCCATTCTGGCGGCGATGCTGCTGCCGGCGTTGTCCAGTGCCAAACAAGCGGCTTTGC
>JBAXIY010000261.1:0-2728 GCA_037138135.1 Verrucomicrobiia bacterium | reverse complement strand
GTGCGCGCGATGCCGCACTGCGCCACCGCGCTCGACAAATCGCCGCGCGGCGCTTTCGGGTCTTTGCGCTCGGTGCAGAACAACCCGTAGATCCAGCCGTCCTCATGGCGCACGAGGCGCATGTCATAAACATTCGTGTCCGGCTCGTCCGTTTCCGGCAACACCACCGGCTCGTCCCAGAATTGAAACCCGTCCACGCCGGTCTTGCTCTCGGCGATGGCGAAAAACGATTTGCGGTCCACGCCCTCGGTGCGGACGACGAGCACGATGTTTTTGCCCCACTCCATTGCGCCCACATTGAAAGCGGCGTTGACGCCGAGCCGTTCCAGCAGCAGCGGATTCGTCTTGGAATTCAAATCGTAGCGCCATTCCAGCGGGACATGCTCGGCGGTGACGACCGGATTTTTCCAGCGCTCAAACCAGCCGTTGTAAAAGCCGGCGTCAACGGTGTTGCGCCGTTTCAGCAACGCGGCATGGCGTTGCTTGAGAGCTTTCAGATTATTTTGGAATGCAGTCATAATTTTGATGGCGTTAGTTCACCGCAGGAAAGCCTCATGCAAACCACCGTCCACGGTGATGATCTGGCCGGTGGTTTTTGACAAGCGCTGCGTGACCAGGAGAAAATATGCTTCCGCCTGATCCGCCGGTGTGATGGCTGATTTGGTCAGCGTCCGGTCGGCATAGAACGCGGACAATTTCGCCACCAGTGCGTCCGTTGTTTCCTCTTCGGAGAAAGGAATGTTGTATTTCGCCAGCGAACTCTTCACCCGCTCGCGCGGAAACATCGACGAACCTTGCACCACGGTCGCGGGCGCGACGCCATTCACACGCACCAGCGGCGCGAGTTCGACCGCCAATTCGCGCACCAAATGATTTGCCGCCGCCTTGCTAGTGTCGTAGGCGAGCATTCCTTTCTTGGCGACAACCGCGTTCGCACTTGTGGTTAAAACCAAATTTCCGCGCAATCCCTGCTCCTTCCAGGTTTTGAACGCTTCATCCGCCACAAGATAGCTGCCGGTGACGTTGATGTTGAAGGTCAGCGCCCATTTCTCGTCGGGAATATGGCCGGTCGCATCGCTGGGAACAGTGATGCCGGCGGTTACGCAGATGGAATCAAAACCGCCGTAAGCCATCGCTACGTCGTCCAGCATCTGGCGAATACTCGCGCGGTTGGTGATATCCGCCGCGAGGCCGATGGCCGGGCCGCAATTCGACAAGCCCGTGCCGGCAACGCCGATGCCTAGGCCGTATTTATCGGTGATCTCTTTCGCGGTGGCTTTTGCGGCATCCGCGTTCAAGTCCACGCAGACAATGTGTGCGCCTTCTTTAACGAGGCGATGCGCGGTTTCCTTGCCGATGCCGCTGCCAGCACCGATGACAATGACCACCTGCCGCGCGAGTTCTTTCTCGGCAGGCATCCGCTTGAGCTTCGCCTCTTCGAGCAGCCAATATTCGATGTCGAACGCCTCCTGCTGCGGCAGCGCGATATATTTGTCAATTGCCTCCGCCCCGCGCATGACTTCGACCGCGCAATTGTAAAATTCCGCCGTGACGCGGGATTCCGATTTATCTTTGCCCCACGCAATCATGCCGCAGCCGGGAATCAAAATGACGGTCGGGTTGGGATCGCGCATCGCGGGTGAATTGGCGCGCTTGCACTTATTGTAATAGGCTGCGTAGTCCTTGCGATATTGTTCCAGACCGGCGGCTAGTTTCTTCTTCAATCCCGCCACATCGCCGGACTGCGGATTCCAGTCCACGAACAGCGGTTTGATTTTCGTGCGGAGAAAGTGGTCAGGGCAGCTTGTGCCGAGTTCAGACAACCGCGCCGCGTCCTTGGAATTGACGAAACGCAAAATCTTTTCGTCATCCTGCACCGTGCCAACGAAGCGCCTCTGCTGCGACACCTGTCCGCGCAGCCACGGCAGTATCGCGGCAAACGTCTGGCGGCGGGCCACCTCTGGGAGAGTCTGGTATTTTTGACCTCCGAAGACCTTGGCATCGCCTCCCTTAGCCGCGTATTTCGCCTCGATGAAGGCGGCGGCTCGCTCGATGCATTCGAGCGTATAGGTGTAACAGGCCTTTTCATCATTGTCCCAGGAGATGAAGCCGTGCTGCCCCATCATGATGGACCTGACCTCTGGTTTGGCATGGCAGATTTCTTGCATCGCCAGGCCAAGCTCAAAACCGGGGCGCATCCACGGCACATACGCCATCTCGCCGCCGAAAATTTCCTGCGTCAACTTCTCGCAGTTCTTGCTCGCGGCGATGGCGATAATCGCGTTCGGGTGCATGTGGTCCACGAACTTCGCCGGAATGAAGCTGTGCAACGGCGTGTCAATCGAGCTGGCACGCGGGTTCAAATTAAAGGTGGTGTGATTGTAGGCGGCCACCATGTCGTCCTCGGCCTGCGTCTTGAGTCCCTTGTCCTTGCGCTTGGCGTAGGTCTTTTGCAGCGACAACAGTCGGTCCTGATACAGCGACGAGAAGTTTTCCCGTGTGCTGGTGCGCAGGTCGCCGCCCGAACCTTTCACCCACAACACCTCGACCTTTTCGCCCGTGAGCGGATCGGTTTCCATGAGCTTGGACGACGTGTTACCGCCGCCGGTGTTGGTGATGCGCTGGTCCGCGCCGAGCTTGTTGGAGCGATAAACGAGGCTTTCCACGCCCTTTAACTTCGCAGCTTCGGCGTCGTTCCAAAGGTTTGAGACATGTTTGAATGATTTAT
>JBAXIY010000260.1:0-2772 GCA_037138135.1 Verrucomicrobiia bacterium | reverse complement strand
AAAATGAATTGAATCGTTTCAACTGTGACATCCAGAGCGCTGGAAATCTGCCCGACCCAAGGCGAGAAATTGAAGGAATACAAAATCATCCCGACGAAGCATGCTTTCACCGGCAGCATGAGGGTGCGCTCCATCAATTCGATGCGCCGCCGCGCCCGGCCGGCATCCGGCGCCGGAATCTCAAACAAAGCCGGCAGGCGCTTCAACAGAGGCTCGCGGCTCGGATTCATGAAAACTTAACGAAGTAATTTAATAACGCGCTCGGAAATCTTCTCCACCGGCCACAACCGGCCAACACCTTCGTAGCCGCACGACAACATGCCTTCGTCCGGCCCAATAAATTCCACCCCGCGCTTTTTTAATATTGCCACATTCGCCTGCGTCGCCGCGTGCTGCCACATCTTTCCATTCATCGCGGGCGCGATTAAAATTTTCGCCTTCGGATTCAACGCCAGCGCGATGCACGTCAGCGCGTCGTCCGCGAGGCCGTGCGCCAGTTTCGCAAGCACATTGGCCGTTGCCGGCGCGATCAAAAATAAATCCGCCTCATCCGCGAGTTGAATGTGCGTCGGCTTCCAACCTTCGTCCTCGTCGTAAAGATTCGTCACCACCGGATTGCGCGTGAGCGTCTTGAACGGCAGCGGCGTGATGAACTGCTGCGCATCCGCCGTCATTACCACGCGCACGTCGCACTTTGCCTTCGTGAGCAGCGAGGCCAAGTCCGCCGCCTTGTGCGCAGCAATCGAACCCGTCACGCCGAGAACAACACGCTTTTTCATAATCGTAATCCTAATCTTAATCCTTTTTCCTGCCAACCCGATAAGTCACCGGCTCTTCATGCAGTCGATCCGCTGAATTACTGCGAATTAGCCCGACCAACATGGAAACAATTTTCTCCAGCAGTTGTTTCCCGTTCGCCTGCTCCTTGGCATCAATCACATTCTTGATCGCTAGTAAATCCAAACAAGCCGCACATTCCAAAGCCGAACCGCGTGCCATATCAAAGAAACGGCAGCGATCCGCTGTCGTAAATCTTCCGTTGCCCTCCGCGATATTCAAAAGGACTGAAGTCCGAGCGCGATCCAATTGATCGTGAAGCTGACTGGATTTTTTGGCTCGCTCCAAAATTGTTTCCGCCCACAAGGCAAACGCTAGGGTTTCCTGATACACCCGCAATTTTTCGTGGTCGAACATGGACGGATTAAGATTAGGATTACGACGAACTAAATTTCCGGGGCTTGCGACCGCGCCGAACGCATCTTCTCCGACTCGATGATGGCCGTCGCGCGACGCAAATCTTCCGACTTACTGCCACTGATGAGCAGGTAGTCAAAATTTTTCCACTGCGAAATTTCCTGTCGCGCCACCGCGAGCCGCTTTTGGATCACCGACTCCGCATCCGCGCCGCGCTTTTTCAAACGCTCCTCCAACACCGTCACCGATGGCGGCGTGAGAAAAATCGTAATCAACGCGCGCTTCAATTCCGGCTCCGTCGCCGCTTGTTCGCGGATGGTTGCCGCGCCTTGCACATCTACGTTCAGCAAAACGTCTTTGCCCGCGCGCAATTTGCCGAGCAATTCTGATTTCAGAATTCCGTAGCTGTTGCCGTAAACCGTCGCGTGCTCCAGAAAATTTCCCGCATGCAGCCGTTTCAAAAATTCTTCCGCCGTGAAAAAATGATAATCCACGCCATCCTTTTCACCGGGGCGTGGCGCGCGCGTGGTGCAGGTGATGGCGCGTGTCAGATTCGGTTGCGACACCAGCAGTAAATCACACAACGTGGTCTTGCCCGCACCTGACGGCGCAGAAATGAGCACCAGCAACGGCGGCGCGGAATTTTTCGCTGCCGACTTTGGACTTTGGACTTTGGACTTTGGACTTTTCATCATTCGACGTTCATCGCCTGTTCACGGAATTTTTCCAGTTCCGCTTTCAGCGTCACGACTTCGCGCGAGATGACCGCGTCATTCGCCTTGGAGCCGATGGTGTTGATTTCGCGGTTCATTTCCTGCGCAAGAAAATCGAGCGTGCGGCCAACGGGCTCCTTCGCCTTGCAACAGTCGGCGAACTGTTGGAAATGACTTTGCAACCGTGTCAGTTCTTCTGAAATATCCGAACGGTCGGCAAACAAAACAATTTCCTTCAGCAACCGCTCGTCATCCGGCGCAATGTTTTCAATACCCGCGCTCTTGATGCGTTCCAATAAATTTTGCCGGTAATTTTCCGTCGTCACGGGCACCTGTTTCTGGACTTTGGCGACCGCGGCGCTCATCACGCCGGTGCGCGCGGACAAATCTTTCGCCAGATGCGCGCCTTCGCGTTCCCGCATTTTCACCAAAGCGGCGCGCGCCTGATTCAAAGCTTTTTCCACCGCCGGCCAGAGATTTTCCGATTCCGCGAGTTGTTCATCCGTTTGAAAAACGCCCGGCGCACGGAGCACCTGATCGAGCGTCACGTCGCCGGAAATTTTTAATTGCTTGGCCAGCCGCGCGAACTCGGCGGCGTAATCTTTCGCGAGCGCGTGGTTGATGTGTTTGCGCGCGGATTCCTTGCCCTCGGCGGCGTGGAGTGTGATGCGAGCATTGACGCGGCCACGCGCGATGTGGCGGTTGATGGCGTCGCGGATTTGCGTTTCGAGCATATCCATTTCGCGCGGGAGCGTGACCGAGACTTCGGCCTGCTTGCGGTTGACCGAGCTGAGCTCGACCGTGACCTTGAAGCCGTCTTGCGCGCATTCGCCGCGACCGTAACCCGTCATGGATTTCATCCCGC
>JBAXIY010000259.1:0-2787 GCA_037138135.1 Verrucomicrobiia bacterium | reverse complement strand
AAGGCGCTCGATAATCCGAGCCTCAACATCAAGGTCGTGGACGTGCGCGAAGAAGATGAATATGAAATCGCGAAGGTGGCGGGCGTGCCGTTGCTGCCGTTGAGCCAGCTCAACGAACGCTTCACGGAGCTCGACCCGAACCAGCAATACTACCTGCATTGCAAAGCCGGCGTGCGTTCGATGAAGGCGCTTGCGTTTCTGCGCCAGCAGGGATTCAAATACGTCAAGAGCGTCAAAGGCGGCATCACTGCGTGGTCGGACGAGATTGACCGCAACGTCCCGCGTTACTAAAACGCGGTGACTGGCAAAATGGATTCAGTCATCGCCAACGGAAATCCAGTTGCGGCGGAACTGCCGTGTTCATTGGAGAAATTTTTGTTGGCGCAAAATCTTTTGCCGCGCAGCGTCGTGGTTGAACACAACGGCGAGGCCGTCGCGCCTTCGGAATTTCCGCAACGGCAAGTCAACGCGGGCGACCGGCTGGAAATCGTCAAAATTGTCGCCGGTGGCTGAATTGTCGTTGGCAATCGCGGCAAAGGATTTTATTTTTCACCCATGAAATGGAGATTTGAATGGTGCTACCGGATGGGGCTGGCCGTGTTGTTTGTCATCGCGTTCTGGTCAGTCTGGGCGAGCGCGCAGGAGACGACCAATGTTGCTACGACGACAAACGTCACCCTAGCGGCCACCAACGTGCCGGGCTTTTTAAAAATGCAACTGCCGCATCACGCGCTGACATTTGGACTGGATCGTGTGGACTTTTTGCGCGAACAAACATTTCTGGAACAGCCGTTATGGAAATATTTCGCCTCGCTCATCTACATCCTGCTAGCGTTTTATGTCGCCAAACTTCTGGATTTGTTCGTCACGGTCTGGCTAAAGCGTCTCGCCGCCAAGACGGAAACCAAATATGACGACCTGCTTTTGGAGCTCCTGCGCGGGCCGGTAAAGGTGGTCGCTTTCGTGGTTTTGCTGAACATCGGCTTGAATGTTTTTGAGTGGCCGGACAAGGCGCAAACTTTTCTGTCCCGCGCCCTGATTGTGATCGTGGCGTGTTCGGTGACCTATGTGATTTTGAAATTTGTGGATTTGTTTCTGGGCGTCTGGCGGGAAAAAATCGTTTCGCCGCAGGACAAGGCCTTTGCTGAGCAGTTGATTCCGCTGGTCGGTAAAAGCGCTAAAGTCATCATTGTTATCGCCGCGACTTTGCTCACGGCAGACAACCTGCACATCGAGATCAAAACGCTGCTCGCGGGCTTGTCCGTCGGCGGTCTCGCGCTCGGTCTCGCGGCGCAGGACACCGTGGCGAATCTCTTTGGCGCGGTGGCGATTTTCTTGGACAAGCCGTTTCACATCGGCGACCGCATCCGCGTCGAAAGCGTGGACGGCTTCGTTGAAACCATCGGCTTGCGCAGCACCAATGTCCGTAATCTCGACGGCCATCATGTGACGATTCCCAACAAACTGATGGGCAATGCCATCATCACCAACATCACGCGCCGGCCGACCATCAAAACCGAAATGAACATCGGCTTGACCTACGACACGCCGGCGGAAAAAGTGAAGCGCGCGACGTTCATTCTCGAAGAAGTTTTTCGGTCGAATCCCAAGACGGGCGAACTCATCATCAGTTTCAACAAGTTTGCGGATTCCGCGTTGAACCTATTTGTCGTTCACTTCTGGAATGGCACGGACGTGAAAGAGCATTTCGCCGAGATGCAGGAACTCAATTTGCAGATCAAGTCCCGCTTCGACGCGGAAAAAATCGAGTTCGCCTTTCCGTCGCAGACGATTTACCTCAAGACCGACGCGGGAAAATGATTTGTCAGCCCGCCTCGGCTGCGGCTTAATCTGGTATGCAATCACTCAACGATTTGATCTGGCACAACGGCAAGTTTCTCGGCATCGCCTGGAGTGTTTGGAAAGTCGTCGGCTGGCTCGGCAACGCCATTTTCTTCTCCCGCTTTTTCGTGCAGTGGTATGCCACCGAGAAAAAGAAGCAGGTCGTCATTCCCCAAGCCTTCTGGTGGTTGAGCCTCATCGGCTCCGTGACCCTGCTCTGCTACTCGCTCCACCAAAAAGATTCCGTCTTCATTTTCGCCTACGCCTTCACTTGGATTCCCTACATTCGCAGCCTGATGATCCACCGGAAAAACAAAGCCGCGCGCATCACCTGCACCGGTTGCGGCCAAAAAAATTCGCCGCAGTCGAACTTCTGTCCGAACTGCGGCGTGAAAGTTTCCTAAAATTTACTTCTTCGGCGCGGCCGCGTTGGTTGCCGGCGGTGCCACCATGCCATACTTCGCCAGCACCGGTTTGAATTCCGGATGCGCATTGCCGTAGGCAATCAGTTGATTCACAAAATCAATCATCAGCTTCTGGTTCTGATTAAACGCACCAATCAACTGCTGCGCCTGCGGTTTGATGGCCGCAATGTCCCGGCCCGTGATGCTCGCCTGCCGGTAAAGATACACCGTCACCGTGCCGCTCACCACGATCAGCGCCACCAGCAGCGTGAACACCTGACGTTTCAACGCGGCAATTTCGGGATTAGATTCGAGGCTCATATTACTTGGCAGCAGGTTTAGGTTGGATGGACTGGAGAATGCGGGTTAGCTCCGGGCTTTTGGCCGTGGCATTGTAGGCGGCGGTTTCATTCGCCAAACCTTGCGCGCGCATGAGCGCAGAGTTGGCCAGCGTCGCATTGGCGGTCAATTGCCGAAACTCACGCGTGCGCATGATGCTCAACAGGGCGAAAACCACCCCCAGCATCACCAGCACCGCGAG
>JBAXIY010000258.1:0-2803 GCA_037138135.1 Verrucomicrobiia bacterium | reverse complement strand
CAAGAACACGCTCGCGGCCGTGCAGATCGAGGACGGCGAATTTTTCCGTCCACTCGCCGCCATCTACAAGAAAAACAAAGTGCTTTCCCCGGCGATGAAACAGTTCTTGACCATTCTCAAGGACACGATTTAAGAAAACTTTTTTACGCGCGGGCGACGCCACAAACGTCGCCCGTTTTTTATTTCAGATTCTTCGGGTTCAGCGCCTTCAATTCTGGCAACACAAACAGCCCGTCCTTGCGGATCAGTTTGCCGTCGAACCAGATTTCGCCGCCGCCCCATTCCGGGCGCTGGATCAGCACCATGTCCCAGTGGATCGCGCTCTTGTTGCCGTTGCCGCAATCCTCATACGCCTGACCCGGCGTGAAGTGCAGCGAGCCGGCGATCTTTTCATCGAACAAGATATCGCACATCGGACTCAGAATATGCGGATTGAAGCCGATGGCAAATTCACCGATGAACCGCGCGCCGGCATCCGTGTCAAGAATCTCGTTCAAGCGCTTGGAATTATTCGCCGTGGCGTGAACCACTTTGCCGTCGTTCAACTCCAGCCGCACGTTCTCGAACTTCGAGCCGGAATACAGCGTGGGCGTGTTGAACTGAATCACGCCGTTCGCCGAGGTCTTGGTGGGACAGGAAAAAACTTCGCCGTCGGGAATGTTCCGGGTGCCCTCGCACTTCTTCGCGCCGATGCCTTTGATGCTGAACGTCAGGTCCGTGCCGGGGCCCTTGATGTGCACGCGATCCGTGCGCTTCATCAACTTCTCCAGCGGGATCATCGCCTTCGCCATCTTCGCGTAATCCATCGTGCAGACATCGAAATACAGATTCTCGAACGCCTCCGTGCTCATGCCCGCCGCCTGCGCCATGCTCGGCGACGGCCAGCGCAACACCACCCAGCGCGTCTTGTTTACGCGATAATCCAGCACGGGGCGGATGACCTTGGAATACATCTGCATCAGGCTGCTCGGCACATCGGCATTTTCCGTGGCGTTGGCGCTGCCGCGGACGGCCACGTAGGCCTGCATCTTTTTCATGCGCGCCATTTCCAGATCCCGCACATCCGCCGCCTGCGCCTCCGTGATGCCGAGCAACATCTCCCGGCCGACGCGCGTGTGCCGCGTCTCGACGAACGGCGTGGCGCCCGCCGCGCGCACGGCGCGGATCATCTCCACGGTGAATTCATCCGGCACATCGATCATGTCCAGCAGGATGCGGTCGCCCTTTTTGAGCGTGGTGGAATAATTGACGAGCAACTTAGCCAGTTTGGTATAACGCGGATCGGTCATAATTAAGTGCGGTAGGATAAAGCGAATTGCCGAAAGAATCAAATCTGCGGCGTCATTCGCCACGGTATAAAACTTCTTCAGCTCAAACTCACCGGGTCAATATCCACGGCCAGTGTCACGTCCGCTGGCAGTTTTAACGATTGTATGATCTGCGCCAGCTCGCGGCTCAGCGCGCTCATCGCCCGCGTCCGCAGCATAATTTGATAGCGGTAAAAATTCTCCGCGCGCAGCAGCGGTGCAGGTGCGGGGCCAGCGATGATCAAATCTTTGAAACTGGCAGGGCGCGTCACTTCGTGCGCGCCGTCGTCGGCAAACATATCAGCGGCGGGCAGCGGACTGCCCGCCACACCTGACGATTTAAGTTTCTTCTCCAGCTCGCGTTTCAAATGGTCGGCGGAGAATTTTACTTTTTCTTCGTTGCGCCCTTTCAACGTGAGCAAGGCAACGCGGCTGGCGGGCGGGTATTTGAGTTGTTCGCGGAATTCAATTTCTTGTTCGTAAAAACCCACGAAGTCATGGCGGCGCGCGTATTGAATCGCCGGATGAAACGGCGTGAACGCCTGCACAAACACTTCGCCCTCGACATCGCCGCGACCGGCGCGACCGGCCACTTGCGTGAGCAATTGAAACGTCCGCTCGCCCGCCCGAAAATCCGGCTGATGCAACGCCGAGTCCGCGTAAATGATGCCGACCAGCGTGACATTCGGAAAATGCAGACCCTTCGCAATCATCTGCGTGCCGACGAGAATATCTAGTTTACCTGCGCGGAAATCGCCGAGGACATGGCGGTAATCATCCTTGCGCTTCATCGTGTCGGCGTCCATGCGTTTGACGCGCGCCTTGGGAAAAAGTTTAGCCAGCACCTCTTCGACTTTCTGCGTGCCGGTGCCGGCGAAACGGATGGCGGGATTTTTGCACTTCGGTTCCGGGCAGACGGCGGGGACTTTTTCGTTGTGACCGCAGATGTGGCAGGCCAGCCGCTGATCAATGCGATGATACGTCAGCGAGACGCTGCAGTTCGGACAGTTGGCGACGTAACCGCACTTGGGACATTGCAGCGAGGTCGAGTAGCCGCGCCGGTTCAAAAACA
This sequence comes from Verrucomicrobiia bacterium, assembly GCA_037138135.1. Taxonomy (GTDB): domain Bacteria; phylum Verrucomicrobiota; class Verrucomicrobiia; order Limisphaerales; family UBA11358; genus UBA11358. Next base: position 424 of record JBAXIY010000258.1, on the reverse strand, counting down.
AAATCGTCTGCTCCTTGCGCTCCAACCGTTGCGTGATGGCTTCCTTGAGCTGCGGGGAAAAGAGCGGTGGCCCTTTTTCTTTAAACATCGCCTGCCGCATGTCCACGACGCGGACGTGCGGCATTTTCTGGTCGTCCACGCGCTCGGGTAGATTCAGCAGCGTGAATTTTCCTTTTTTGCAGTTAGCGTAACTCTCCATCGAGGGCGTTGCCGAACCGAGCACGACGACGGCATTTTCCATCTGGCCGCGCATCACCGCCACATCGCGCGCGTGATAGCGCGGGGCTTCCTCCTGCTTGTAAGTTTGTTCATGCTCCTCGTCCACGATAACGAGACCGAGTGGTTCAACCGGCGCAAAAATCGCCGAACGCGCCCCGATGACGATACGGGCGCGGCCATCACGGATCTTGTGCCATTCATCGTG
>JBAXIY010000257.1:0-2805 GCA_037138135.1 Verrucomicrobiia bacterium | reverse complement strand
TTGGTCTTGCGGGGCATAAATTATTTAATCTCCTTGTGCAAGGTGTGGCGGCGGAGCGCGGGGTTGTATTTTTTCACTTCCAGCTTTTCCGTCTGCAATTTTTTATTGCGGCTGGTGGTGTAGCGCGAAGGCGACTTGCCTTCCTTGCGTGCTTCCGAGCATTCGATGGTGATGGTTTCGCGGGCCATAAATTATTCTTTTTCTTTGTTTGCTTTGGGCTGTTCTTCTGAATGTTCTTCGTCGTCGCCGTCCATATCCGTGGTTGAACCGACAGCGTCAATGGTTCCAAGCGCGCCAAGACGACGGGATTTCAGTGCGCCTTCACGTTCAAGCTGGGCCTGAGCGTCAACCGTGAACCGTGTCCAGGGAATCGCTTCCAGCCGAGCCTTGGGAATGGATTTACCGGTCAATTCACATACGCCGTATGTCTTACGCTCGATGCGTTTGAGGGCTTCTTCAATCTCAAACACTGCGTCTTGATCGGAGGACAACAAACTTAATGCAAAATCACGGTCGAAATTATCCGTGCCGGAATCTGCCATATGAAGACTGTAACCAGCCATTTCCTGCGCCGATTCGGCAGCTAAACCGCTCATCTGCTTGGTCAATTGCTCGCGCAACTCTAGCAGGTGCAGGCAGAACTTCTGCCATTCCGGCTTCACTTTTTTCAAATCCAAGCCAGCACTCGCTTTGGCAATGGGACGACCCAGAATAGCCGCCGACGTGGCGACCGACTTGGCCTTGCCATGCGAGGCGGGCTTGGCCTTGCCGCGCGGGGCGACTTTTTTAAAAACTTTTTTCTTTGCGGTCACAACAAATTTTTTTAAGGCCAAATGCAACAGGCCGATGCTTCAAAGGGGCGGGAATGTATCAAAGTATGTAAAATAAGCCACTAAAATTTTTGCGATTTTTGGGCGGGCAGGATTTACATCGCCCCACGTGGCAGCTTAGCCATCTTGATGCGAATCTCTGGACGGCGTTCAATGCACGCGTAGGCATTGTGATTATGGATGCTTTCGTAGTTCTCCGCCTCCACCTTATACCATGTTACTAACGGATGCGCGTTGAGCCGTAGCGCCACGTTACGCACCAAATCTTCAACAAAAACCGGGTTTTCATACGCGCGTTCGGTCACGGCTTTTTCATCCTGTCGTTTGAGCAGAGCGTAAAGCTCCGAGCTCGCTGAAGCTTCAATCATCTCAATCACCTCCTCGATCCAGACATTTTTTTTGAACCGCAACGCTACCGTCACCTCGCCGCGCTGGTTGTGCGCGCCATGTGTTGAAATCGCCTTCGAACACGGACAAAGCGTTGTCACATTCACTTTTACCGTCAACACGAAATCCGTTTCCTTGCCGCAGGCTGCAGCGTCGAAACGCACGATGTAATCCATCAAGCTCTCGCGCCGCGATACCGGCGACTTCTTGCTCATGAAATATGGGAACTCAATTTCCAAATGCGAGGTGGCCGAATTTAATTTCCGTTGTAGCTCCTGCAAAATCTCCATGATGTTTGCGACGTGAATGACGTTGCCGTGCGACGTCAGCACCTCGACGAACCGGCTCATGTGCGTCCCCTTGAATTCCTTTGGCAAATCCACAAACATCCCCAGCGTGGCGACGGTATTCTGCACACGGTGAACGCGATCCCGCACCTGGATGGGAAACCGCAAACCACGCACACCGACCTTATCAATCCGCAACTCGCGCGTGTCGCGCTCGCTCTGCTTATCGTCCAAATTGACCGTCGCCACTTTGCTTTTAGCTTTTCGAGACATAGCGTGACAATACCAGTTTTGCGTGATTTGGCAAAAAAAAGAGCCTGACTTAAAACCCATTAAAAGTCAGGCTCTTCAACCCATAACCCAAACCAATCAGATAGATAGACTTGGCCGGATTCATTTCGTTCAAATTATTTTTACCCAAATTACGCGGTTTTTCTTTTACCCACCGCCGGACAGATTTAAGCTTGCGGCGATGCTTCGTCGCTTCATCTTTTTGGCTGCCATGCTGGCCGGCTGGAACACCAATGCCGGCACTTTCCGTGTAGCCACCTACAACCTTGAAAATTATCTCGATCAACCGTCCAGTTCACGCCCGCACGCCAAATCCATCGAAGCCAAGGCGAAAATCCGCGAATACATCCACACCGCGAACCCCGACGTCCTCGCGCTCGAAGAAATAGGCAGCACGAACGCTTTGTTGGAGCTGCGCGCTGCGCTTAAAACCGACGGTCTTAATTTCCCGTTCTGGGAACACGTTCAAAGTTACGATACGAACATCCACGTCGCCGTGTTGAGCAAACTTCCCATCGTCGCGCGCCGGCCGCACACGAATGAACTGTTCCTTCTCGACGGCAAACGCTTTCAGGTTAAGCGCGGCTTTGTCGAAGTGGACATTCAGGTCGCGACGAATTTCACCTTCACCCTGTTCTCCGCGCATTTGAAGTCGCATCTCTCCACCCCCGAAGCCGATGAGGCCGAGGAGCGACTCGGTGAAGCGAGAGTATTGCGCGGACTCATTGACGCGCGTCTCGCCGCAACACCTGATGCCAAGCTCATCGTTCTCGGCGATTTCAACGACGATAAGAATTCTCCAACGATAAAAACCATCGTCGGGCGGGGAAAATCCAAGCTAACCGACACACGCCCAGCCGAGCGCAACGGCGACAACACGCCCGGTGAACCACCGTATTTCGAGCCGCGCAATGTCGCGTGGACTTACTATTACGGCAAGACCGACACCTATTCGCGCATAGACTACATCTTCTTGAGTCCCGCCATGAAACCGCACTGGCTACCCGCCG
>JBAXIY010000256.1:0-2822 GCA_037138135.1 Verrucomicrobiia bacterium | reverse complement strand
AATTATTTTTGATACTGCTTCTGAAGTTCCGGCGAAAGCATTCTGAAATCGAGCTTGGTAACGGCAAACCCACCGTTAGCGGTCCAATAGCTGATAACCAAACCGTCGGTCTCCACCTTTTCCACCTGCGCATGGCGATAAACGGTGCCATAGATGGTGACGATGTTGTCGGCCGGTTTCTCAAAGGCGACGGGTGTCTTGGCGAGCGGGCGAGCGGGTGGGGTGGCCTTGGGCCGAGGCGTGACCGGCGGTGCGGCTGGCGGAATCGCCGCTGGTGGTGTCGGCTTCGTGATTGGAACGGCAACCGTCACGCTGGTTGCGGCTGGTGCGATTGGCGGCGCGACGATTTTAGGCGGCAAGGCCGTGGGTGGATTAGCTGGCGGCGTCTCTAGTGCTTGCAGCTTTTGTTCCAGGGCGGCGCGGGCAGCGGCTTGAGCGGGGTTATCGACGGCGCGCACAGAAAGAGAACTGGCAACCACCAGAAACAGCAGGCCAATGAACACGCACATTTTCATAAGAACAAATTCATCCTAGTCGAGACCTGATATCGGATGAAGACAAATCCGGTTGGACGATCGCGCCAACGCGATGCCCAGCTTGCGACCGGGTTAGGCCGCGCGCAGACCGGCCAACGGCAAACCCGCCAGTGCCAGCGTGGAAGTCTAGAGAAAATCACGGCGGGAAAAATACGGGGAAGTCGTGCGCCCAGCCTACGGCGGCAGAGCGCGGCGTGACAAATCAAAACTACGGGTATCGTTGTAGACGATGCTGGTAAAAGTTTTTTCAATTCCCACCTTACCACGCGATGGACTAGCCTGCGCGTGTGAGCAATTTCAATCTGTCATCACCAAACGTTAATCCTCCGGCCAACACGCGCGGCTTCTGGGCGCTGATCATCACCCAATTTCAGGGGGCGTTCAGCGACAACGTGGTCAAAAACCTCGTGATCTTTGTCACGCTCTTCGGCACCACCATGACGCTGGCGGAAAAGAACAGTTACGGCGAATGGATTGCCGCGCTGTTCGCGCTGCCGTTCATCTTGTTTTCCATGGCCGGCGGATTTCTGGCCGACCGTTTCAGTAAACGCTCGGTGATGCTGGGTGTAAAAGTTTTTGAATTATTAATCATGACCATCGTCTTTGCGGGATTGTGGTATTGGGACAAGCATCTGCTGTTGACGAGCGTATTTCTCATGGGACTGCACAGCGCGATTTTTGGGCCGGCCAAATACGGCTCGCTGCCGGAACTCTTGCCCGTGCGCAAACTTTCCTGGGGTAACGGCTTTCTTGAACTCGGCACTTTCATGGCCATCATCCTCGGCACCGTTGCGGCGGCGCTGATGTCCGAACATTTTCGCGGACGCCAATGGCTGTCTGGCCTCATCCTCGTCGGGCTGGCGGTGATTGGATTGTGTTCGTGTCTCGGTATCACCAAAATGCCAGCGGCAAATCCTCAGAAGAAATTCAATCCGTTTTTCCCTACCGAAATCTGGCGGCAAGTCCGGGCGATGCGCGGCGACCGACCGCTCTGGCTTGCGCTGTGCGGCAATACCTATTTCAACTTTCTCGGCATGTTGCTGCTCTTGAATCTGTTCTTCTACGGTTCGCAAACTTTGCAAGTCACCGAGACGCACATCGGCCTGCTGAACGTCGCGCTCGCGCTGGGTATCGGGCTGGGCAGTCTGGCGGCGGGCTATCTTTCCGGTGGCAAGATTGAATATGGTTTGGTGCCGTTCGGTGCGTTTGGATTGTCCGTCTTTTCCGCATTACTGGCGTGGCCGCAAGCAGGCATTAATGAATCCTATATTCTGCTCGCGCTGCTGGGTTTTTCCGGCGGCTTCTTCATCGTGCCGATCGCTGCCTTGCTGCAACATCGCCCGGCACCTGAAAATAAAGGACAGGTGCAGGCCACCGCCAACTGGTGGTCGTTCGTGGGCGTCTTTCTCGCATCCGGCGCGCATTGGCTGCTCGCGCAAAAACTTCACCTGACCCCGCGTGGTATTTTTCTCGTGGGCGGCGGGCTGACGTTGGTTGGCGCAATTTACGTTTTGCTGCTGATGCCGGATGCGCTCCTGCGTTTAATATTGTGGTGTCTGACCCATTCCATCTACCGCGTCCGCATTGTGGATCGCGAGCATATTCCAGAAAAGGGCGGTGCGCTGTTCGTCTGCAATCACGTTTCAATGGCCGACGCGATGTTTCTCATCGCCGCCACCGACCGGCCAATCCGCTTTTTGATGTTCAAGGGCATCTACGAAAAATGGTGGGTGAAACCATTCGCCAAAATCTGGAAAACCATTCCGGTCTCGTCCGAACAGCGGCCACGCGAACTGCTCCACGCGTTGAAAGAAGCGAGCGATGCCATCCGCAATGGCGAAGTCGTCTGCATCTTTGCCGAGGGCCAAATTACGCGCATCGGCCAGCTTTTGCCGTTCCGGCGCGGCATCGAGCACATCATGAAAAACGTGGACGCGCCCATCATTCCCATCGCGCTTGATGGCGTGCTGGGCGGACCGATGAGTTATCGGCGCGGAAAATTCATCCATCTCATCACCTCGCGTCTGCCGCATCCGGTCACCGTGAGTTTTGGTGCACCGCTGCCCCCCGCCACCACGCCGTTTGCCGTGCGCGAAGCGGTGCAGGAGTTGCAAGTCGCCGCGTGGTCCTTGCGTCGCGAGCAAATGCAGCCGCTGCATCGCAACTTGATTTCCATGGCGCGCCAACATCCATTTCGCTTCGCTTTTGCCGACGTGACGGGCGGTAAAATAAATTTTGGCAGCGCCCTGACGAGAACCATATTTCTCGCTCGCCGCCTCAAAAAAA
>JBAXIY010000255.1:0-2837 GCA_037138135.1 Verrucomicrobiia bacterium | reverse complement strand
CCACCGTGAAAGGCACGCCGCATCGCTACCTCTGGTCGTCCTACGATGCCGAGGCGGATGTGCTTTACATCAACTTCAAAAAGCCCAGCCACGCCACCGATTCGGAACTGACCGACGACGACATCCTCGTCCGTTATGAGGGTGAAGAAGTAGTTGGCCTGACCGTCCTGCACGCCAGCAAACGCTGAACGCCCGCCAAAACCAGCGCGACGTATCTGGAAGCTTACGAGCGGCTGACGGGGAAGAAGCTGTAAGTTGATAATTTCCGACCACCCAAGCGATTTATGTTTGGGAATAAATTTTAATAAACCAATGAAAAACAAGCTCGCTATCTCCGTCTTAACCGCTTGCGTTATTGCCTTGGGCGCCTGTAAACCAAAGGTGACGCCGGAACAACAAATGCAACAGGAAGAACAACAGAAACAACAGGAAGAGCGCTTGCAAAAAACTCAAGAAATAATGGCAAAACGCGATGCAGAACGCGCGCACATTCATGCAGTTGAAACAACGCAACACCATAATGTCGCTAACGCAAATATCTCCTACGACGATTACAATGTAAGAATAAAAAATGTTGATACCAATGATTGGCCTGAACTGAATGTTTACCTAAATCCTGGAAAATGGGGGCCGATGTCTGGGTATGGCATAAGGATTCCATCGCTTCAAATCGGAAAGGGCATCACAATTCCACTTTCCCAGTTTACAAAGGACAATGGTGAGCGCTTCAATCCGTCTGCTTACAAAGTAACCGAACTTTGGATGGGTGGCGGCAACTTCGATTACGAAAAATTTGGTGCTAATTAACACGAACCCGAATTAAGACGACGTGTAAACGCTCGTCGAAGATTTTCTGCAATCCCTGCGCCACGAGCGCGGGCAGTCGGCGGGCCAAAGCAAGCTTACGCCTGACCGAGTTTCTTGGATTTTTCCGTCGCGGCGCGGACGGCGCTCATCACGGTGGCGCGCAGCTTCCCTTTTTCCAGTTCGTGTAAGCCTTCAATCGTCGTGCCGCCGGGGCTCGTGACTTGATCCTTCAACGCGCCGGGGTGCACGCCGGTTTCCAAAACCATTTTCGCGCCGCCCAAAACCGTCTGCGCGGCGAGCTTGGTCGCGATGTCACGCGGCAAACCGGCGGCCACACCGCCATCGCTCAAGGCCTCGATGAATTGATAAACGTAAGCCGGGCCGCTGCCGCTCAAGCCGGTCACGGCATCGAGCAAACTTTCCTTCACCTGCAACGCCAGACCGACGGCGGACAATAGTTTTTTGGCCAGTTCGCCATCAGCGGCGGTTGCGTTTTTACCCAGCGCGAAGGCGGATGCACCGGCACCCACAAGTGCGGGCGTGTTGGGCATGACGCGGACGACGCGCGCGCCGGCGGGTAAAGCGGCTTCGAGTTTCGCCAGCGTCACGCCGGCGGCGATGGAGATGAGCAAATGTTTTTTGGTGAACGCGCCGGAAATTTCCGCGACCGCAGCGGCGACTTGATCTGGCTTGGTGGCAAGCAGCAAAACGGTCGCGCCGGCGGCGACATCGCGGTTGGCCGCGACGGTTTTTGCCCCAGTGGCGGCGGTGAATTGTTTGCGGGCGGCGTCAAAGGGATCGGCGGCGACCAATTGTTTCGCCGTCACGAGCTTCGCGTTCACCAAGCCGCGGGCGAGCGCGGTGGCCATCTTGCCCGCGCCGAGAAATCCGATTTTTAATTGCGTTGCCATGCGGAGTTTGTAGCAGGCAATTGGTTGGCGCGGAAGTGAAATTGCGCGGATGGGCCGGAGAATTCACGGCTTGTCTTCGATAGGGCGGAAGTTATTCTTCCACGGCTGGTAAAAATGTCCATCATCCGCAAATCCTGGGACTCGTTTGAAGCGATGCGCACCGCCGCGCTGGAAGGCGACGCGCAGGCGCAATGTTACCTCGGCGTCTGCTATCAAAACGGACAGGGCGTGGAACAGAATCATCAGGAAGCAGTCAAGTGGCTGCGTAAATCCGCAGACCAAAACGATCCGGTGGCGCAATGTTATCTCGGCGTCTGCTACTGGATTGGCCAGGGCGTGCCGCAGGAATTTACCGAGGCGGCGAAGTGGTTACGCGAGGCGGCGGAACAAGGCGATCCAGCGGCGCAGTTCAATCTCGGCATGCTTTACGAAACCGGTCAGGGCGTCCCACAAAATTATGCCGAGGCGGTGAAGTGGTATCGCGAATCGGCGGAGCGCGGCTACCCAGCGGCGCAGTTTAACCTCGGCGTTTTTTACGAAGGCGGTCAGGTGGTGGAACAGGATTATGCCGAGGCGGCCAAATGGTATTTACTCGCTGCCGAACAGGAACTGGCCGACGCACAATGTAATCTTGGCCTCTGCTACCAGACCGGGCGCGGCGTCAAACAAAGCACGCCGGACGCGGTCAAATGGTTCATCCGCGCCGCGCGTCAGGGAAATAAAACCGCCCAGCACAATCTCGGCTTGCACTACGCCGCCGTCGAAGCCGGTCAGGTCACGGAATAATCACGCGGCGAGTTCGGCGAGCTTGGCCGTCGCCGCGCCGGAATCAATGGTTTCGCCCGCCAGCTCCCAACCTTCCGCGAGCGACTTCACTTTGCCCGCCACGAACAAACCCGCGCCGGCATTGAGCAAAACGGCGTCGCGCTTGGGGCCACGTTCGTCGCCGCGCAAAATGCGGCGGATGATTTCGGCATTTACCAGTTTGTCACCACCGTGCAAATCAGCCAGCGTCGCCGATTGCAGCGGGAAATTTTCCGGCGACAAAACGGACTTCGTGAAGCCGCGCTCGTGATAGAACTCCGCGAGATGCGTCGGGCCGAGCGATGAAAGTTCGTC
>JBAXIY010000254.1:0-2842 GCA_037138135.1 Verrucomicrobiia bacterium | reverse complement strand
CCGCCGCCAGCAAGACGACGATGCCCAACAAATAAAGATTGAAACCGCGCGCGTAAAAATTCATAGTGGCGAACACAAAATCGCAACCAACAATAAAAAGTAAAGACGATATGGGACAACAACTCAATAAAACCGAACACAAGAAACGTCGCAAGGCTTACATCAAACGCAAAAAGGCCGCCATCAAGGTCAAGGTCGCCGCGAAAAAGAAAAAGAGCTAATCTGCGTCTGATTTCATCAAGGCCGTCTCCGGACGGCCTTTTTCTTTTGTGCCGACGAGCTGATAGCGTCGTTGAAACCGAAAATAAAAAGAGCGCGCCGAAGCCAGCGCGCTCTTGAAAAAAATTGAAACGGTTTACTTCAACTTCGCCAGCGTTGCCTTGACGGCTTCGAAGTTCGGCAGATCTTTCGGCGTCGCGGTTTGTTCGCTGTATTGCACCACGCCGGCCTTATCAATGACGAACGCCGCGCGCGCGGACGTGTCGCCCACGCCAGCAAGCATTGGGAACACCACGTCGTAGGCCTTGGTCACGGTCTTGTTCAGATCGCTGGCGAGTTTAATCTGGATGTTGTTCGCCTTGGCCCACGCTTCCTGCGTGAACGGGCTGTCCACGCTGATGGCGATGACTTCCGCGCCCGCGAAGGAGTTCAAACCGTTGGAGACATCGCACATTTCCGCCGTGCAAACGCTCGTGTAAGCGAGCGGGAAAAACAGCAGCACGGTGTTCGTCTTGCCGAGGTTATCGCTGAGCTTGATGTCCACCAGACCAGACGCGGTTTTAGATTTGAGGGCAAAATCAGGAGCTTTGGATCCGACAGGAATAGGCATAATTATATTGTTTCTTTGGTTTAGTTGTTAAAACGAACTGGCGCAAATACTGGAAACTCAAGCCGCCAGTGTCAACCCATTTAGAATTAATCTAAATTCAAGTCACAGCGCGGCCAGCACCTCGGCTGCGTGTTCCTCCGGTTTAACCGCCGGCCAGATTTTTTTGATTTTGCCGTCTGGCCCGATGAGAAACGTGACGCGATAGACGCCAAGGTATTTTTTACCCATGAAACTCTTTTCACCCCACACGCCGTAGGCTTCGACGATTTTCTTGTCCTCATCCGCCAGCAGCGTGAACGGCAGCTTGAACTTTTCCACAAACTTATCATGCGACTTTACCGAGTCAGTGCTGACGCCAAAAATAACCGCGCCCTTTTTCTTGAACTGCGCGAACTCGTCACGAAACGCGCAGGCTTCTTTCGTGCAACCCGGCGTGTCGTCGCGCGGATAAAAATAGAGGATGACGTTTTTGCCGAGATAGTCGGCGAGGGAGATTTTCCCACCGCCGCTGGTGGCAACGGTGAATTTGGGGGCGACATCACCTGCCTTCAGCTTGAGTTCAATTTCTTTGGCCATAAAAGTCCCTGAATAAACACCGGATTGGAGAAATTGCAACTGCGCGTTTCACTTTTTTCCCGGCAAACTGGCCGGATGCGCGCCGAGCTGTTTCATGCCGTCCCAAACGTAAAAGAGGCCGGAAACACTGGTGAAAATGCCCGCGCCGAGAATCCAGATCTCAAGCAGACCGCGATTAAAATCCCAGTGCAGCAAAATCCAACTCACGGCGAGCATCTGGAAAACCGTCGCCAGTTTGCCCGTAAGGCGTGGGCGCACGGTGATTTTGCCGACGACTAGGCGCACGACCACGGCGCCGATGCCCAGCAGCAAGTCGCGCCCGATGATGATGCCCGTGAGCCAGAGCGGGATTTGCCGCAGGTAAGGTGTATTATCGAAGCTCAACAGCACGATGGCGGAAACCAAAAGCAGTTTGTCCGCGAGCGGATCCAGCACGGTTCCGAGTTCACTCCATTGCTGATAACGCCGCGCGACGTAGCCGTCCACGCCGTCCAGAATTGCCGCCACAGCGAAGGACAGCAAACCCGCAAGCCAGCAGGCAGCATTGCCGGTGCGGACGTAGTAAATGATTTCGACGACAAAAAATGGAATCAACAAAATCCGCAAAATCGTGATTTTGTTCGCTGTTGTCATCCCGTAAATTTTGACACGGATTTCACGAATTTGCACGGATTTCTAAAGTGAAGTCCAATCCGTGTTAATCCGTGAAATCCGTTTCTTAATTATTCTTCCGATAAATAAACCACCAGAACCAGAGCGTCCCCAGCGCGCCGCAGATGGCCGCGCCGATGAAGTTCGCCTGCGGGCTCACGCTCCACAACCAAGCGCCGAGAAACGAGCCAAGCGTCACCGCGCAGTCGCGGATGAGATAATACGCGCCGTAAGTCCGCGCCCGCAGTTCCGGCACGGCCTCGCCGATGATGAGTGCCTTGCGCGCTGGCTCGCCGAATTCCTTCAACCCGCGCACGACGAACGCCAGCGCCAGCCACTTGAAATCGTGCGCCCACAGCAGCGTCACCGGGAACAGCGTGAAGAAAACAAACGTGATGAGCACGAACGGGCGACGTCCGTATTTGTCCGCGAGATGCGCGACGGGAATGTAGCAGAGCATCGCCGTGACCATCTCGAACGTGACAAGATAACCAAATTGCTGCGCCGTCACACCGCCATGATCCATCGCCCACAAGATCACGAACGCATAGGGAATCCTTTCGCAAAACCGGATGAGGATGTCGCTTACGAGTAATTCGCGCAGCGCGGGCGTGAAGGATTTGACGACGGCGAAGAACGTTATGGTAGGGACGGCGCAGCGCGACGACCCTACCTCCGGCTCAAATATGAACCATTGAAACGCCAGCGTGAGCAAACTCATCGTGATGCACAGCGCGAGCGCGTAGCGCACGCCGTCCGTCCAGCCGAAGCGCGTGAGCAGCCAGC
>JBAXIY010000253.1:0-2861 GCA_037138135.1 Verrucomicrobiia bacterium | reverse complement strand
CGCTTGCCTGAAAACAATCCCATGGAACCCGAAAAGTTTGGGCGGTTCTATTTACGTGAACTGCTGAACAGCGGCGGCATGGCGGACATCTGGCTGGTTTCCGATGAGCGCCGGAAAAACTACGCGTTGCGTCGGCTGAAGAAGGAAATGCGCTTCAACTTCACCGCCCGTCGCCGGTTTGCGCGTGGTAATAAAATTTTGGAGCAACTTGCGGGCAGCGACCACATCGTCGGTTACGTTGAGCACGGCAGCGATTATTTGCTTATGGATTACGTTGAGGCGGAAAATCTCAAGCTCCTGCTTGCAGGCCACGATCCGGTGCTGACGGAGAACGTGGCCCAAATCCTGATCGATATGGCTGCCGGTTTGCACGCGGTGCATGAGAACGGCTATATGCATCTGGATTTCAAACCGGAAAATGTTTTGGTCTCGCGCAATGGCGCGGTGCGGCTGATTGATTTTGACATGGCGCAGCCGCTGCCGGAATCGCCGGTAAAATTCGCCAAAAATCCCGGCACGCCTGGCTACATGGCGCCGGAGCAATTGCAACGCACGGGAATTGATGGCCGCGCGGACATCTTTGCCTACGGCGTGGCGGCGTATGAATTGTTGACGAACAAAAAACCTTTCCCCGGCGATTCACCGGGAGAAATTCTCGCGGCGCAGTTGCAAGAAGCCGGGCCGGTCCCGCTGCGTGAATTAAATCCCGACGTGCCGCCTGCTTTGGAAAAAGTGATTTTGAAATGTCTCGCCCGCGAGCCGGAGCGGCGGCATGCCTTCACCAGCGTCATGCTGCGTGAACTCCAAAACGCCCTTTACGTTTGAGGTTCCCGCCACAAGTTGTCAGCCGCACGTCAGCGCCGTCAGCTGGGTGCGTTGATAGATTTCTTCCGGTGTGCCGATGGCGGGAATGGTCACGAGTAGATTGCGCTTCTCATAAAAATCGATGAGCGGCTGGGTGATTTGCTTATAGGCCGTCATCCGCACCTTCACGGATTCCAACCGATCATCTTCACGTTGAAAAAGTTTACCGCCGCAATGGTCGCAAACATCGGCGGCTTTTGGTGGGCGGGTGTTGATGTGGTAAACGGCCTTGCATTCGGCACAGGTGCGGCGGCCGGAGATACGGTCAACAATCTGTTCTATGGGCAATTCGAAATTGAAAACCACGGAGAGTTTGAGTTGGTAGCTTTCCAATAATTGTTCCAGTGCCATGGCCTGCGCGACGGTTCTTGGAAATCCATCAAGAAGGAAGCCGCCGGAACAGGTCAGGCACTTCAGCCGTTCGCCCACCATGTTTAAAACCGTTTCGTCGGACACCAGTTCGCCGCTCTTCATTTGGTCGAGCGCATTCTGTATGGCCGGGGAAAAATCGCCGCGCTGACAAATTTTTGCGGCGCAGAAGACATCGCCCGTGGAAAGATGACAGCAGCCGAGGCGTTCGCAGAGCAGGTCAGCTTGCGTGCCTTTACCCACGCCGGGTGCGCCCAGCAGGATGACGCGCCACGCTTTGTTAGGCGGCGTGCGCGGCGGCATGAGGCAAAGATGGTTGCCGCCCTTGAGCCACGCGGCGCGGTCGGGCTTGCCCACGGTTTCAACAGCAGCGACTTTTGGGGGAAACCGGTTGCTATTCATGGTCGCATTTTATCAGCGATTTTCCCGGCTCCAAGTATTTGCACCTGGTTTACCAAAATCGGTCTGGCGTTTGCCAAAATCGGTATGCTGCGAACATTTCTGTTGTAGCCGAGCTACCCGTGTTCGGACAAAAAACTTATCGCCAAGATAAGTTTAGAATTCACCAAAAGCCGTGTGGTTGATTGGCTGCAATTGGGATTAACTTCTTTTTGAAAATTGTGGAAGCGACAGCCATCCATCTTGAGATAGCAACACCGGGGATCAAAAGGACTCACAGTGTTTCCTATCATCATGTTCCGTCGCGCGAGACGGCGTTTGACCGGCCCAGAGATTTGCTCGGGCACCGGTTTGTCTATGCCGTCATCTCTTCACGGGCGCGTGGCTTGTCTTTGGGTGTGAACATCAATCCCGACAAGAAATGCAATTTTGATTGTTCCTATTGCGAAGTCGATCGCCGCGTGCCGTCCAAAGAAAGCAAGCTGGACGTAGATGTGATGGCGACCGAATTACGTAAAACCATCAGCTTCATTCAGTCCGGCAAGTTGGCGCAACTCCCCGCGTATCACGCGTTGCCATCAGAACTTCTGCAATTGCGCCAGGTCGCCTTGAGCGGCGATGGTGAGCCGACCTTGGCGGAGAATTTCGTTGAAGCCGTTCATGCCGTGGTGCGGGTGCGGGCGCTCGGTGGATTTTTTAAGATTGTTTTGATCACCAACGGCACCGGCCTCGACCAACCGGCGGTTTTAAGTGGTTTGGAATTTCTCACCAAGTCAGATGAAGTCTGGATCAAACTCGACGGCGGCACCCAGTCATTTGTGGACAAGGTGAATCGCCCCAACGTCCCGCTGGAGAAAATTCTCGCGAACATTTTATTGCTGGGCCGTCAGCGTCCCATAATCATTCAAAGTCTGTTTCCCGCCATCCACGGTGAAGAGCCGCCGCTTGATGAAATTCGCGCCTACGCCTCGCGCTTGAAAGAACTTAAGACGGCCGGCGCGCAAATCTCATTGGTGCAGATTTATTCCGCAGCGCGTCCCGGAGTGAATGCCGAATGGGGACATCTGCCGTTGCGGGTGCTCTCGCAAATCGCCCAGACCGTGCGTCAGACCGCCGATTTGCGCGCCGAAGTGTTTTAATTTTGGTTCGGTTGATTGGTTGATTGGAGAAGGTTGGGTAAAAACGCCGGCCGCTGGGTGGTTACCAGCGGCCGGTTGCTTTTTGGGAAG
>JBAXIY010000252.1:0-2861 GCA_037138135.1 Verrucomicrobiia bacterium | reverse complement strand
ACCACGTTCTCGCCTTTGCTCTTGAACAGCCGTTCGTAACGGTTGCGCGTGGAATCATCCACGGCGGAAGCCAATTGTTCGCGGCCGCTGGTCAACTCGGCGAATTCCTTCTTCAGATTTTCCTCGCGCTGGTTGAGCTGGCCAATTTGGTCGTCCACGAGTTTTTTGGCGGCGGCAGCCTCGGCGGTGGCGGTGACCACATTTTTCTGGGCGACTTCGGCATGTTCCATCAAAACAATTTCCGCGTCCTCGATTTTGAAAATGACTTCCTTCGCCATCTCGATTTCGTGCGTGAGCGCTTTGTATTCCTCGTTTTTGCGCGTGAGCAACTGCTGGTTGAGATATTTTTCGATCTGCGCTTTTTTGCCTTCGATTTCTAGGTCACGCTGTTTGCGCTCGGATTCAATCTGTTTGATGCGCAATTTGGCCGCTTCGAGCGCGGTTTGGGTGCTGGCAGCCTTGGCCTTGAGCGATTCGCGTTCCGGGCCGATGTGGGCGAGTTCCTGAGTGACGCGGAGCAATTTGCGGTCGCGATCCTGTAAGACGAGAAGTTTCTCAATGATTTCCTGCATGTATGAGCAAGGCTAACTGCGAAAGAAATCCAAGTCAATCCGCGCCCGCGAATTTGCCACCAGGACACAGAGGACACAGAACAAAACAAAATTTATTTCTTCACCCTCTGTGCGCTCTGTGTCTCGGTGGCGAAACTTAAATTTCTTTGGCAGTTACGCATTTGTCCGCTAACTTGCCGCCATGCGTTTCATCGGCAATGTCATTGAAAAATTGCAGCGGCATCCCAAGCGCGTGGTATTTCCCGAAGGCACGGAACCACGCATTTTGCAGGCGGCGCGGCAGTTTTATGCGCTGCGGCTCGGCGTGCCGATTTTGCTCGGCGATCAGGCCGAAGTCCGCGAAGCAGCGGCGGCGGCGAAAATTTCCCTCGACGGCATCCGCGTCATCAATCCCGCCGCGAGTGAAGATTTGGAAAACTTTTCCAGCCGGCTTTACCGCATCCGCCGCGCTAAAGGCTTGCGGCCGACCGAGGCGCGCGAGGCGATGATTCAGCCGAATTTTTACGGCGCAATGATGCTGGCGATGCACCAAGCGGACGGCCTCGTCTCCGGCGCATCACACATCACCGGCAGCGTGTTACGGCCGCTGTTTCAAATCGTCAAGGCCGCGCCCGACATTGGCGCTGTTTCCAGTTGCGTGGTCATGGAGGTAGAAGACACGCGCATCGGCGAAAACGGCGCGCTCTTCATGGCCGACTGCGGTGTGATTCCCGAGCCGAATGTGGAACAGCTCGCGGACATCGCCGTTTCTACCGCGCGCCTTGCCCGGCACATGCTCGGCGTGCGACCACGCGTCGCGATGCTTTCCTTTTCCACCAAGGGCAGCAGCGGCGCCCATCCGTCCATCGGCAAGATGCAGGCGGCTACGGCGCAAGCGCGGCACAAGGCGGCGCAGTTGAACGTGGAGGCGGACTTCGACGGCGAACTTCAGGTGGATGCCGCGCTCATGCCGGAAGTCGCTTCGCGCAAATTGCATGATAGCCAAGTGGCCGGCCGCGCGAATGTCCTAATTTTTCCCGACCTCAATTCCGGCAACATCGCCAGCAAACTGGTGGCCACGATTGGCCGCGCTAATTATTACGGGCAGATTCTGCTAGGCCTGAACCGGCCCGCCGCCGACGTCTCGCGCGGTTCCAGCGCGCACGACATCCTCGGCGTCGCCGCCATCATCGCAGTGCAGGCGACAGATTATCAAAAACTCTATCCGGGCGCAGACGCGCATCTGCCGGGCGAATAGAGTTTTGGTTTTTAATTTTTAGTTACCGCAAAATAAAATGAGCCTTCCGCTAAGTCCATTTCTCAAAACGCTGCCGACGTATCAGCCTGGTCGCCCGATCGAAGAAGTTGCGCGCGAATTAAATATTCCCGCCGACTCCATCATCAAAGTCGCGTCGAACGAAAATCCGTTCGGGCCATCGCCGCTCGCGCTCGCCGCGCTGCAAAAAGCCATCGCTGGCGTGAATCTCTATCCCGACGGCAATGCGTTTTACTTGAAACAAAAACTCGCCGCGAAACTCGGCGTGGAAACCAAAAACCTGATTTTAGGCAATGGTTCCAACGAAATAATCGAGTTCGTTTCGCGTGCGCTGCTCACGCCGGATGCCAACATCGTCGTGTCGCAATACTGTTTTGCGATCTATCCCATCGTCGCGAAAATGCTCGGCGCGAGCGTCATCACCGTTCCCGCCAAAGATTACGGCCACGATTTGCCCGCGATGCTGCGCGCTATCACGACCAAGACGCGCATCGTGTTCGTCGCGAATCCGAACAATCCCACCGGCACGCTTGCACCGCGCGAGGAAGTCATCAAGCTGGTGAACGACGTGCCGGACGACGTGTTGCTGGTGCTGGACGAGGCTTACATCGAATTTCTCGACGACGCGGTGGATTTGATTCCGCTCATCCGCCTCGGCGCGCGGAAAAATCTGATTCTGATGCGGACGTTCTCGAAGATTTACGGCCTCGCCGGTTTGCGCCTCGGCTATGGCATCGCTGCGCCGGAACTGATTTCCGCGCTGGAAAAAATCCGGCAGCCGTTCAATGTGAATCTACTTTCGCAAGCGGCCGCGCTCGCCGCGCTGGATGATGATGAACACGTCAAAAAGACGCGCTCCAATAATTTTGGCGGGCTGGAATTTTTTACGAGCGCGTTTCGTAAATTGAATCTGGAATATGTGCCGTCCGCCGCGAATTTCATTCTCGTGCGCGTGGGCGAAGGCCACAAAGTTTTTGACGCGATGCAAAAGCTCGGCGTCATCACGCGCCCGATGGGCGGCTACCAATTGCCGG
>JBAXIY010000251.1:0-2870 GCA_037138135.1 Verrucomicrobiia bacterium | reverse complement strand
TTTAGGAATACGCGTCGGATGACACGTTCCGCGAAAAAGAAGTTTAGGACTACGCAGCGGACGAGTCGTTCCGCGAAAAAGAGGTTTAGGATTGTGCCCGTGATTGGCAGTTCCGCGAAAAGAAAGTTTAGGAACAGGCGCGCGACGAGACGTTGCGCGAAAAAATGGTTTAGGATTTCGCGGCGGCAAAGGGGTTCGTCGCGGGGAAATTCTCCAACGGCGCAGTGGCTTGATTCATTGAAACGGTGGAACGGACTTCGCCGTCTGCGCGCCCTGCACGCGACAAAATTTACAGCCCGTTCAGCACGTCAATCAACTGCCGCAGCCGACCGTAGCCCTTGCGGTTAAAACCGAACGCGATGCGCGGCAGTTCGAGGTGTTGCGTGTCGGCCATTTCCTCCGGCGTGGGCGGGATGACGTGGATGGGTTCGCCGGTGATGATGTCGGCAAAGTCCTCGTTCATCGCCGCGATGGCAGATTTGCTGGGGGAATGCTTGAGGCGAATGACGAGTTCATCCTTCACCCAGCGTGTGGAATGGAAGTTGCGATAGAACCGGGTGATGACTTTCACGGCTTCGTCCGTGTCGTCGGTGATGCGGTAAAGGTCGAGGTCCTCGGGCGAAATTAATTTATCGCGCAAGAGATGTTCGCGGATGTGCTTATCCCAGGTTTTCCAGAACGTGCCGCCGGGTTTATCCACCAGCACGAGCGGCATGAGCTGGCTTTTGCCGGTCTGCATGAGCGTGAGCGCTTCGTAACCTTCGTCCATCGTGCCAAACCCGCCGGGGAAAAGCGCAATCGCGTCGGAGTGGCGGATGAACGTGAGTTTACGCGTGAAGAAATAACGGAAGGTGACGAGCTTCTTGTCTTTGGCGATGACGGGATTGGCGGATTGCTCCCACGGCAAGCGGATGTTCGCGCCAAAACTATTTTCCGGCCCCGCGCCTTCGTGTCCGGCCTGCATGATGCCGCCGCCCGCGCCGGTGATGACCATGAAGCCAGCGGCGGAAATTTTCTGGCCGAATTCCAATGCCTGCTGGTATTCCGCCTTGCTCGGCTGCGTGCGCGCGGAACCGAAAATGGTGACCTTGCGTTTGTCGGCATACGGCGTGAACAGGCGGAAGGCATAGCGCAGTTCGCGGATTGCAGTCTGGATGACGCGCACATCGCCGGTGTCCTCGACATCGGTGAGCAACTTCAAGGCGTTCTCGATGATGTCGGCGACTTCGGCTTCATTTGCGCCGCCGCCTTGGGCTTTGATGAGTTCGGCAATCTGCAATTTCAACTTGGGGTCGGCCGCTTTGCTTTTGCTTTTTTTCATACGCGAAGAACAGCATAAGACTGTCATTGCCAAAGGCAATTCCGATACGCGCAGAAAATCGGTGTTT
Source organism: Verrucomicrobiia bacterium (assembly GCA_037138135.1). Taxonomy (GTDB): domain Bacteria; phylum Verrucomicrobiota; class Verrucomicrobiia; order Limisphaerales; family UBA11358; genus UBA11358. Next base: position 1,482 of record JBAXIY010000251.1, on the reverse strand, counting down.
CATCCGCGTGCCAACTTCGACTAAACTCGGCGCGTGAAAATTCTCGGCATCATTCCCGCGCGCTACGCCTCCACACGGTTTCCTGGCAAGCCACTCGCGCTCATCGCGGGCAAACCGCTCATCCAGCACGTCGTCGAGCAATGCCAGAAGGCCAAATCACTTTCGGAAATCATCGTCGCGACGGACGACACGCGCATCTGGGAAGTGGCGCAAAATTTCTGTCGCGTGGAGATGACACGACCGGAACATCCGAGCGGGAGCGACCGGATTGCGGAAGTGGCCGAAAGAATTTCCTGCGATGCAATCGTCAACATCCAGGGCGACGAACCGCTGATTGATCCGAACGTGATTGACGCCGTGGCCCGTGCGCTGGCGCAGGACGAAATGTCCACGGCAGCGACACAAATCAAGCACATTTCCGAACTCGACAATCCGAATGTCGTAAAAGTCGTTGTCAACGCCGCCGGTCGCGCGTTATATTTTTCGCGGCGCACGATTCCGTATCTGCGTGATGCCGCCAACCGTCCGAGCAACGAGCAGTTGGCGGCGTTTCCTTTTTTGAAGCATCTGGGCATTTACGGTTATCGGCGCGAGACGCTGTTGCGGCTGGTGAAATTCCCGGTGTCGCCGTTGGAAAACGCGGAGAAGCTGGAACAGTTGCGCGCGCTGGAAAACGGAATTCAAATCGCCGTCGTGAAAGTAGATTACGAGAGCATCGGCGTGGATATGCCGGAAGACGTGAAACGTGTGGAACAATTTTTGAAATGAAATTCATATTCGTAACTGGTGGGGTGGTGAGTTCGCTCGGCAAAGGTTTGACCGCCGCCGCGCTCGGCACGCTGCTCGAAAATCGCGGCCTTAAAGTCGCGCTGCAAAAATTCGACCCGTATCTCAACGTGGATCCCGGCACGATGTCGCCATATCAACACGGTGAAGTTTATGTGCTCGATGACGGCGCGGAAACGGATTTGGACTTGGGCCATTACGAACGTTTCACCAGCACCAAACTCTCGCGGATGAACAATCTGACGAGCGGTCAGGTTTACCAGAAGGTGCTGAACAACGAGCGCGAAGGTGTCTATCTCGGCAAGACCGTGCAGGTGATTCCGCACGTCACCGACGAGATCAAGCGGCGCATTCATCTCCTCGCCGAGACGAGTAAGGCGGATGTCATCATCACCGAAATCGGCGGCACCACGGGCGATATCGAAGGCTTGCCGTTCGTGGAAGCGATTCGCGAATTTGCGCTCGAAGCTGGCGTTGGCAACACCTGTTTCATTCACGTCACCTACGTTCCGTTCATCAAGGCGGCGGGTGAATTGAAGACCAAGCCCACGCAGCAATCTGTCGCCAAACTGCGCGAAATCGGCATCACGCCGCATATTATCGCCTGCCGTTGCGAAAAGCCGTTGGATAAAGAATTGCGGCAGAAGATTTCCATGTTCTGCAACGTGCCCGTCGAGGCCGTCATCGAGGCCAAAG
>JBAXIY010000250.1:0-2883 GCA_037138135.1 Verrucomicrobiia bacterium | reverse complement strand
CCGAATTTCGGCGCGTCGGCGTTTTCATTAAAATGGCAGCGGTCGCTTTCAAATGTTTTTGGCTTTCCAATCGGGTTCGCTTTGAATTTAAACCGCGTCGCCAATGGTTCAACAATTCCTTTCTTCTGCACGCCCTGCTGAGGTAGAAACACAGGAAATTACTTGAGTAATATCCTTTGAGCGATGAAATCGCAGTATCCCCAAGCCGCCCAAGCGCTCCAGCCATGGCTCGCCCGCCGGGGTATCCGGCCCGGAAATGCACTGCCTTCGGCGCGGTTGCTGAGGGAGGAAATTGGTTTTACTCCGTATATCTTTCAGCGGGCCCGCCAGCAACTCATTGCCGACGGGGTTTTGTAACGGATAGGCTGAGGTTCCTCGAAGTTTGTGGTGGATAGCCGCATTTTTAAGTTCGGCATCATTCTGATTTTTCGGTTAAAAAAGGTGGCGGTGCCATCGCAATAGCGCCGCCACCCACCCCAAACCGGAACCCATGATCTGGTCTCGATGACAGGAACCCAAAAAACCGTCACGAAGTCCTTGCCGCAGTTTTAGCTTCCAGTTGCGAGGACGGGAGCGATGTCTTGCTGGGACCGCGCAAATTGCGAATGGTTCCGATTCCCATCAAACCCACGGCAAAAATCGCCATGGCCACATTGACCGGTTCAGGCACCGCCGTGATGTCCAGGCTCCAGCCGTTCAGCGTGCTGGTGTTGCCAGCCGATTCATCTGCAAAGAACAACGTCCAGGTTCCGTTTGGATTTGAGCCGTTGAACGAGGCCAGACTCCCACCATCCGGCGTGTAGAAAACGCCCGACACCGGATTCTGCACGTTATGAATGTTCCCGCCACTGCCGGTATCACTCAACGTGACATTGTTAAAACCGGCGGTGGAAAAACCAAACACTTGCTGAATCGGACCACCCAAACCCGTCCCCACCCGATTCAAAAGGGTCACCTGGGTTCCGTTATAGCTCAAATACGCATATAAGTCGCCGTTGTAACCCCCGGCAATGTTCAATGTCACCGTGACGGCACTCAACGAACTCCCCGAACCGCTAACTAAAATAGAGGAGGTTGCACCGAATGGATTCGCATCCGGAATCGCCAGATTGAGGGAGGTCCCGCTGCCATTGACATTGCCCGCCGTGTAGAGGGAGGCCTTAGCAGGTAATAACGCGCTCACGACGAGCATCCCAAGAAGTAAGGTTTTTTTCATGATTCAGTCTATGATTGCAGGTTTTGGGCTTTGAACCTTTAGGGTTGCGATAGCCGATAGTATTGCTGGTTGTTGGTGGCGTTCGGATCGGTAAACAACATGAGCCCGTTGGAGCCGAAAGTATTGGTCGCGAGCGGCCACCACTGGACGGACAGATTGGTCGTCGTCTGCACCACGGCCGGATAATTCGGGATGCCGTAGAAGGTAATGTTTACCACGCCATTGGTTGGTAGGCCCATTTGCGAGGGGCCAGAGGCACTGTAAACATTCACCAGAATGTTCGCCGTGGCCGTGCCACCAAAGCCGTCGCTGACGGTGTAACTGATAACATCATTATTGCTGCTGCCCGCGCCGGTGCCGGGCAGGTAATACACATAGGTGCTGTCCGTCATGATAGTCGCATTCGTTAATCCGGCTCCGACGCTTTGCAAGGCGATGGTATCGCCATCCGCATCCGTCACGTGGGCGAGGAGATTGGTGAGCACAATCTTGAGCGAAAGTCCCTTGGCCCGATAATAAGTTGCATCCCCGGCTTCCGGCGGATGGTTGGTGACGATCTGGTTCAGTGTGTTGGTGCTGCCCAGATAATTACCATCACCCGAGTAGGCGACGGTGATAGGGTTCGTGCCGCGCGGGAGATTGGTGATGCTCAAGCTCGTGGCGCTGCCGCTGCTCACCGTGTTGGTGCTGAAGGCACCGTTAGTGGAAGAGAAAACCACGTTGCCGGTCACGCCGGTGGCCATCGTGCCATTGGTTTGCACGGTGGCCGTGAACGTGACGGATTGACCATAACCGGAGGGATTGGGCGACGAACCCAACGTGGTCGTCGTTGTCGTCGTCGTTGCGGCGGGCACAGGCGACACGCTGGCATAACTCGTCCCGAACCTGATTTCGTCCACATCGACACGGTTGGCCGCGTTGTCCAAGTAAAACCCAATCGCCTTGAAACGAAGGTCGGCGGTATTTTTACCCGTGATGCTGGCCATCGCCGTGCCCGTGTTCAAATCCGCGCCGCCAAGATTGGCCGCGCTCGAATTGCTGAACATCCAAACATAGGCGTTATTGGCTCCAGCCGTGGTGCTCAATTCGAACTTGATTACGACAAACACGGTGCTGCCCACGCTTACCGAACCCAAAGTGCTCGCAGTCCCGTTGTCTCCCAGTCGGACACCCCAGGAACTGTTGCCGTTGACGGTCGCGATTTGCAGCCCAGTTGACCCTGAAAATTGATACGGAGTGGGGCTGCTATTAAATCCGATCTTTGCGCTATCCCAACTGGTAATTGAACTGTTCACCCGCAAAAGAAAGCTGACCCAGACTGTGCCTCGATCAATTTGTCCGGCGGTGAAAGGATCAGATACCGACCCGTTTGCATCCCAAATCGATTGGTATCCCGTCGGCAGCCTTCTTCCCATCTGCAAGAAACCACCACCGCCATCCAGGTATTTGCCATCGCTGGAAGTGACCAAACTCCCGAACGTGAGCGGGGTGCTGTTCTGGACGGTGTAATTGGAGTTATCGCCATTTTGCACGCTCCACGCCGCGAACCATTGAGTGGGGTTGTCATTCTGGCCATTGATGCCGCCGCCGGTCAGACCTTCCAGGCCGGAATAGGTGATTGGGGCTGGCCCCGAACTGACTGCGCCGTTCACAGTCTGGTTGGTCGC
>JBAXIY010000249.1:0-2885 GCA_037138135.1 Verrucomicrobiia bacterium | reverse complement strand
GATTTGCCGTTTGAAGATCGCGATATCATCAACGATCCCGCCCAGCGCGCGGAAATGATTGAGAAGAGCGGCCAGATGCTCAGCCCGTGCGTGGAGATCAACGGCCACATGCTGCCCGACATCAGCGGTGACGAAGTCGAAGCCTGGATGCTCGCGAACAACATCGTGACGCCCAACGACCGCGTGCCGGACGCGCCGACCAACGAAGCGTGCGCCAAGCACAAACACCTTTACGCGCAGGCCTAAAATTTTAGGGTGGGGAACAAACGCCGCATCGGAAACCCCGGTGCGGCTTTTTCTTTCGTGAAATCGCTGCCGAATTAAGTTAAACCTTTTCCATGCGAATTATCTCCAGCGCCGACGCCATGCAGAAACTTGCGCTGCAATGGAAACGCGCTGCCATCAAAATCGGTTTTGTGCCGACGATGGGTTATCTGCACGCCGGTCATTTGAGCCTCGTGCGCGCGGCACGCAAACGCGTTGGCAAAAGAGGAAAAGTGGTCGTGAGCATTTACGTCAACCCGACTCAATTTGCGCCGACCGAAGACCTCTCCAAATATCCGCGCGATTTGAAACGCGATTTGCAAATGTGTCGTGCCGAGGGTGTGGACGTTGTCTTTACGCCGGACGATGCCGAAATGTATCCGCAGGTAGAGTCATCGCGCTGCAATGACCGGACGGCGCAGCGCGCCGTCCCTACCAACTTTAGCACTTACGTTATCGAGGAAAATTTAGGGCGCGTGATGGAAGGCGCTTCACGGCCAAAACATTTTCGCGGAGTGACGACGGTGGTGGCGAAACTTTTTAATATCGTGTTGCCGGATATTTCCGTATTCGGGCAAAAAGATTTTCAGCAGGCAGCCATCATCCAGCGCATGGTGAACGATTTGAATTTTCCGGTGCAAATCATCGTCGCGCCGACCTTGCGGGAACGCGATGGGCTAGCGATGAGTTCGCGCAACAAATATCTCGTCGGCGATTTGCGGCGGCAGGCGACGGGGCTTTGGTGCGCGATTCAAATCGCAAAATGGATTGTTGAAAAATCAAAAACGGTTTCGGCGGCGGACTTGAAAGCGGATTTGAAAAAGCTGATTGAAATCGAGCCGGATGCGAAGCTGGACTACGTTGAGTTTTTTAATCCCGAAACCTTACAGCCCGTGGCGCAGGTCAAACGCGGCACGCAGATGGCGCTGGCGGTATTCGTCGGCAAGACGCGGTTGATTGACAACGCACTGCTTTGAAATGAAACAATTTGACTATCTCGTCCTCGGCAGCGGCATCGCGGGGCTGACGTTCGCGCTCAAGGTCGCGCCGCGCGGGCGCGTGGCTATTGTCACGAAAAAAGATCGCGCGGAGTCGAACACCAATTACGCGCAGGGCGGCATCGCGTCGGTCACAAGTAAGGAAGACTCTTTCGAGTCGCATGTGCGCGACACGCTCACGGCGGGCGCGGGCTTGTGCAAAGAAAATATCGTTCGCACGATTGTCGAGGAAGGGCCGGCGCGCATCGCGGAGTTGATTGAACTCGGCATGAAATTTTCCGAGCGCGAAATTCCGGCATCGCACGGCGCGCACGAACTGGATCTCGGCAAGGAAGGCGGCCACTCGAAACGCCGGATTTTGCATGCGAAGGACGTGACCGGCCGCGAAATCGAGCGCGCGTTGCTGGACGCAATTTCGCGCCAGCCGAACATTGAGATTTTCGAAAATCATCTGGCGATTGATTTAATCACGAGCCAGAAGCTCGGCTATGTCGGCGAAAACCATTGCCTCGGCGCTTACGTTTTCGACAAAAAGGCAAATCGTGTCTGGACGTTTGCCGCGCCGGTGACGGTGCTGGCGACCGGCGGCTGCGGCAAGGTCTATCTCTACACGACGAATCCCGACATCGCGACCGGCGACGGCGTGGCGATGGCGTTTCGCGCGGGCGCGAGCATCGCGAACATGGAATTCGTGCAGTTTCATCCGACCTGCTTGTATCATCCGAAGGCGAAATCATTTCTCATCAGCGAAGCCGTGCGCGGCGAAGGCGGCATTTTGAAAACGCTCGACGGAAAAGAATTCATGGGCGGCGTTCACCCAATGAAATCGCTGGCTCCGCGCGATATCGTGGCGCGGGCGATTGATAGCGAGATGAAAAAATCTGGCGCGGATTGCGTGCTATTGGACATCACGCACAAGCCGGCGAAATTTATCATCGAACGATTTCCGAACATTTACAAAACTTGTTTGAGCTACGGCATCGACATCACGAAAGAACCAATTCCCGTAGTGCCGGCGGCGCATTATCAATGCGGCGGCGTGGTGACAAATGTCGATGGTGAGACGGATATCGCCGGACTTTTTGCGGTGGGCGAGGCGGCTTGCACGGGCTTGCATGGCGCGAACCGGCTGGCGAGCAATTCGCTGCTCGAAGCGCTCGTTTGCGCGCATCGCGCGGCAGAAAAAATCATTTCAAATCCGCGCCAGAAATCGGATTTGAAAATCCCGTTCTGGCAATCCGGCAACGCGACGAATGCGGATGAACTGGTCGTGGTGTCGCACAACTGGGACGAAATCCGCCGCTTGATGTGGGATTATGTCGGCATCGTGCGGACGAACAAACGCTTGCAGCGTGCGCAGAAACGCATCGCGAATTTGCAGGAGGAGATTCACGATTACTACTGGAATTTTATCGTGACGAGCGATTTACTGGAGCTACGAAATATTGCGACGGTGGCGGAATTGATCGTGCAGTGCGCCTTGCAGCGGCCGGAAAGTCGCGGGCTGAATTACAATTTAGATTTTCCGGAATTAAATCCCGACTGGGCGCAGCGCGACAGCGTGGTGCGGCGGGGCGGGTATTAGGTAACGATGCCTCACGCACCATCTGACCAGCGGCATCG
>JBAXIY010000248.1:0-2911 GCA_037138135.1 Verrucomicrobiia bacterium | reverse complement strand
CATGGAGCCACACCGCCGCAAACACCACGTCGTCATCGTAAGTCTGGCCCGCGCCAATCGCGCGCGTCAGTTCATAAAGCCGCGGCTGATGGCTGAATTTGTCCACCGGTTTCGCCTGCTCGCGGATGTAAGCGATAATGGCCGGGCGAAAATCGGGTGTTTTCACAGTAGAATCACTGGGCCTGAGATTCCATCACCGCCTTCACACAACGACCACAAAGTTTTGAATGGTCGGCGCTCTGGCCCAAATCCATTTCCCAATGCCAGCAGCGCTCGCATTTCTGTCCGTCGGCTTTGGTAACTGAAACAGTATCGGGCTCGGCTGGTTTTCCCGCTAAATCAATCTGCGAAACGTTGACTAGTTCGCGCAGCGCACCGGCGGCTTCAGTGTTTGATCTGATGATGGCAGCGTTTCCGCCATTTAAAGTCACTTTCGCTTCCAAAGCTTTTCCAATGCTCTTGGCCTGACGTGCTTTTTCGAGTTCAGGTAAAATAAAGCTCCGCAAACTTAACAAAAGAGCCCAGGTTGTGGTTTCACCATCAGGCAATTTAAAGTTACTGGTAGCCCATTCAGCCTCGTGCACAGACCCAGTCGGTTTGCCGGGAATAAATTCCCACGCTTCGTCCGCCGTGTAGGCGAGGATGGGCGCGAGCATCTGACACATGCCGGTCACGAGACGGTGCAACGCGGTCTGCGTGGAGCGCCGGCGCAGCGAATTCGCCGGATCGGTGTAGCAGCGGTCTTTGATGACATCGTGATAGATGGATGACAATTCCACCGCCACGAACTGGCTGAGCTTCTGATAAACGACATGAAACTCGCTCTTGTCGTAAGCCGAGATGACTTCCGCTTCCATCTTGGAAAATTCGCCAAGAATCCAGCGGTCAAGGCCGGTGAGCTTGTCGTCAGCCACTGTGTGCTTCGCGGGATCGAAGTCGTAAAGGTTCGAGAGCTGGTAGCGCAACGCATTGCGGATGCCGCGATAGGTCTCGCCAACTTTGTTGATGCGCTCCTCGCTCACGACGATGTCGTTGCGGAAATCCTGCGACGCAACCCAGAGGCGCACTACATCCGCACCGTATTTTTTTACGTAGGCTTCGGCGGTCTGCGGCTTTTCGTAAGCACCCTGTTTGCTCTTGGAAATCTTTTCGCGGTCCGCATCCACCATGAAACCGTGAGTGAGCACCGTCTTGTAAGGCGCAGCGCCATTGCCCGCAAGCGAGAGCAGCAGCGACGATTGAAACCAACCGCGATGCTGGTCGCTGCCTTCGAGATACATGTCGGCCTGCCATTGTTCGGTAGGGCCGTGCTGCTGCGCGGCCTCGGATGTTTGGGCAGAGCAGCAGCTCTGCCCTACCAAATGTTGAAGCTCCGAGCGCCGCATCAAGACAGCGCGTGAGGATGAACCGGAATCAATCCACACGTCGAGCGTGTCGCTAGATTTGGCAACGGCCTCTGCGCCGGTCCAATTCGCGGGCTTCACGAGCGCCCAGAGCTCGGCGGCAGATTTTTCAAACCAGATGTTCGAGCCATTTTTCACGATGAGATCAGCGACGTTGCCGATGATTTCTTTGTTGAGAATTGCTTCGCCCTTCGCGTCGTAGAACGCCGGAATCGGCACGCCCCAAGTGCGTTGGCGGCTGATGCACCAGTCGGGCCGCGATTGCACCGCGCCTTTGATGCGGTTCACACCCCAATCGGGAATCCAGTTGACGCGATCGATCTCGGCGACGGCCTGTTCGCGGAAATGATTGTGATCAATCTTGATGAACCACTGATCCATCGCGCGGAAAATCACGGGCGTTTTGCTGCGCCAGCAGTGTGGGTAGCTGTGCGAATAATTTTGCTGCGAGAGTAACGCGTTATTTTGCGTGAGCAGCGCGAGCACGGCTTCGTTCGCCTCGCTCTTGCCAGCCTTGGCGAGAATGGCTTTGCCGATAAGTTCGGCTGGCATCTGCTGTTCAACCGGAAGTTCATTCGAGTAGGCGAGCGCGCCGTCGTCGTTCACCGGCGAGTAAATCGGCAGACCGTTAGCGCTACCGAGTCGGTAGTCGTCTTGACCGTGGCCGGGCGCGATGTGCACGAAACCCGTGCCGGTATCGGCGGTGACGAAGTCGGCGGCGAACGCCTTGCCGGTGCGATTGCAGAACGGATGCTGATATTGAATCGTCGCGAGCTGTTCGACGGGGAACGGTGTTTCGGTGTAATTTGCCCAGCCGCATTTCTCGGCAACCGCGGGCAGCAATCCACGGAACACGATGAAGTTTTCCGCACCGACCGTAGCTTTGACGTATTGAAAGTCTTTGTTGTAAGCGACCGCGAGGTTCGCGGGCAACGTCCACGGCGTGGTGGTCCAGATGACGATGAAGGTGTTCGCCTGACCGACGACAGGAAATTTCACATACACGCTCTGGCTGATGTGATCGGCGTATTCGACTTCAGCTTCGGCAAGCGCGGTGCGGCACGGGATGCTCCAATACACCGGCTTCTTGCCGCGATACACAAAACCCTTCGCGACGATGTCCGCGAACATACGAAGTTCGTCCGCCTCGTATTCCTTGTTCAGCGTGAGATACGGATTTTCCCAATCTCCGAGCACGCCGAGGCGTTTGAATTGCTCGCGTTGCAGATCGATATATTTGCGGGCGTAAGCTTCGCAGGCTTTGCGGATGGTCGCGGCGTCGGCATCGGTGTTGCCAGCCTTGCGCATTTCCTGCGAGACCTTGAATTCGATCGGCAGACCGTGGCAATCCCAGCCAGGAATGTAGGGCGCACTTTTGCCGCGCAGGGTCTGATACTTGATGATGATGTCCTTGAGGATCTTGTTGAGCGCAGTGCCGATGTGAACGTCGCCGTTGGCGAACGGCGGGCCGTCGTGCAGGACAAATTTCTCGGCGTTGGCGCGGCTGG
>JBAXIY010000247.1:0-2920 GCA_037138135.1 Verrucomicrobiia bacterium | reverse complement strand
TCTGCGGCATCAACGGCGCGAGCCACGGCGTCGCTTCGATAAGTTCCACGCCGTCCTTCTGCAACTCAGTCGCAATCGCGCCGAATATGGAGTGGGCGTTTTTTTCTTTCAGCCGCATCAGGACGCCGAGCGCACGCAAGTCGGGACGCAGATCAAAAAGATTTTTCGGCGCGACTTGTCCGGCCATGACGACTTGTTTCACGCCGCGCGAGGTGAATGCCGAAATCATTTTCCCCAACTGGCCGACGTTGAGCCAGACGATGTCGTCTACGAGCGCCGCGAGCGCGGGGTCGGTCTCGCCTTCGACGGCGGTGCAGACGATGCGTTTGACGCCAGCCGCCCGCGCGAGGCGCGCAAAATCCAGCGGCAGCGAGCGGCTGCCGGCGATCAGGCCGATGGATTCGGGCGCAAGGTTCATGCGTTTTGAACGGTGAGTCTAGCAATTGAGTGGCGGGAATCCAGCCGCGAATTACTGTCCACTTTTTTAACGAAAAGTGTCTATTTGCTGTAAGCTGCCGCGTCCGTTTATTCGCATTCTTGGGAAAATTTACTTGGCAAGCTGGTTGCTTAACAGGTCTCAAATGTCATCTCTGGAAAATATTTACATGAAGATGTCGCCAACGCTGGAACCGGCCACGTTGGCGAATTTAAACCACGAAACATCCAATCCTGACGCGCAGAAGCAGGTCGGGCGCGAGGTGGCGCACGAACTAAATAATATTTTCACCATTATTCGCGGCTATGCCGACCGGATATTAATCAAGCACGGCGAAAATCCGGCCCTGCGCCCGGAGTTGCTCCTGATCGCCGAAAACGTGAAGCGCGCCGAGTCGCTGGTGCGGCATTCCACGTATCCGCGTTCCCGCCAGACTGCCACGGTCACTGCCCAACCGGCGGCGCAAGCGGTCGCCTGAACATTCTTCCATTCCGTTTCGCTTTGACGCTGCGCGCTTCGTCGCGTAGCGTATCTATTCATTTTTAACCAGTATTGAAGGATTAATGTGAATTTTTTCAGAAAGATTTTCCCGTCTAAAAACGATCGGGATGTAAAAAAGATTCGCCCGATTGTGGCGCGGATTAACGAAATCGAAGCCGGCTTGCAAAAGCTGTCCGACGATGAATTGCGCGCCAAGACCGCCGCGTGGAAGGCGGAACTTTCCCAAATTGAAGCCAAGGCCGAACTCGCGGCCAAGCTCGAAGAAATTTTGCCAGAAGCGTTTGCTGTGGTGAAAAACGCCTGTCGTCGGCTGTGTGGCACGGACGTGATCGTGCGCGAACGCCCGCTGCGCTGGGAAATGGTGCCGTTCGACGTGCAACTCATCGGCGGCTACTCGCTGCACACCGGCCACATTTCTGAAATGGCCACGGGCGAAGGCAAAACTCTCGTCGGCACCCTGCCGGTTTATCTCAATGCCCTCACCGGTCGTGGAGTGCACGTCGTGACGGTGAACGATTATCTCGCCGCGCGCGACGCGGAATGGATGGGGTCAATTTATAAATTTCTCGGTCTGACCGTCGGTGTAATTTTGCATGACCAGCCGCCGAAGATTCGGCGCGAGCAATATTATTGCGACATCACTTACGGCACGAATTCAGAATTCGGCTTCGATTACCTGCGCGACAATGGCATGGCGTTGCGCAAAGAAGAACAGGTTCAGCGCGAACATTACTTCGCCATCGTGGACGAAGTGGATTCCATTCTCATTGATGAAGCGCGCACGCCGCTCATCATCAGCGGTCCGGCCGTTCACACCTTTGACGAGCAATACGCGCAGTGGAAACCAACCGTGGACGGACTGGTTCGCGCGCAGCAGCAGCTTTGCAATCGCTTTCTGAAAGAGGCCGAGGAACTCATCAAGAAACTGCATCCGACCGACGGCTCGCAGGTCAAGAACGCCGACGAATTGGAAAAGCAAATCGGACTTTTACTGTTCCGTGTAAAAACCGGCCAGCCGCGTTCCGAGGCGTTGATGAAAATTTTAGAGGTTCCCGAAAACGCCGGCCTGATGAACCGCGCGGAATTGGAACTGCACAAGGATCAGAAGAAAGTTGATTTGTATCGCGAGAAGGAAGAATTGCTGTTCGCGATGGATGAAAAAAGTCACGAAGCCGACCTCACGGAAAAAGGCCGCAATCACATCAGCCCGCAAGATCCGGACGCATTTGTGCTGCCGGATTTGACGACGATGTTGCACGACGTGGACGCCGGCCCGGAAACTGACGCGCGCAAACGGCTCGAAGCGAAAGCGAAGTTGCAGGCGGACTTCGAAGCCAAGGCGCAGAAGATTCACGCCATTTCGCAATTACTCAAAGCGTATTCGCTTTATCAGCTCGACGTGGAATACGTCGTGCAGGACAACAAAGTCATCATCGTTGACCAGCACACGGGTCGTCTGATGGCGGGTCGCCGCTGGAGCGATGGTTTGCATCAGGCCGTCGAGGCGAAGGAAGGCGTGGCTATTGAACGCGAGACCCAGACGCTGGCGACGATTACCATTCAGAATTATTTCCGCCTCTACACCAAGCTCGCGGGTATGACCGGCACCGCCGAAACGGAAGCGTCAGAATTTTACGACATCTACAAGCTTGGTGTGATGACGATTCCGACGAATATGCCGAACATCCGCAAGGACTCGGATGATTCCGTTTACAAGACGCGCCGCGAAAAATTCAATGCTGTCGTTAAGGAAATCAAGGAGCTGCACGCGATTGGTCGGCCAATTCTCGTCGGCACAGTTTCCGTGGAAACGAGCGAAATGCTTTCGCGCATGTTGAAGAAGGAAGGTTTGATCCATTCCGTTCTCAATGCCAAGTATCACCAACAGGAAGCGGAAATCGTCGCGCGCGCGGGTCAACGCGGTGCAATCACCATCGCCACGAACATGGCGGGTCGCGGCACGGACATCAAACTTGGCGAAGG
>JBAXIY010000246.1:0-2949 GCA_037138135.1 Verrucomicrobiia bacterium | reverse complement strand
ATTTCCAGATTGAGAATCGGCTCGGCACGCGTGCGGAAGGAAATGGTGCGTTCGATATCGGCGAGGTTCAGCGAGATGGTGTCGGGCAACGCCTGCTCCATCTTCTTGATCGCGCTCAAAAGCGGTTTCTCGAAGCTTGTGCCGCGATATTGCTGCAAGGCTTTTTCGGCGACAACGAGCGCGAAGATTTCGCCCTCGGTGATCTGCATGGTGGGAAATCCGCTGACTTCGCTGGTGTAATGCCAGCCGTTTTTACCAACATCAAACTTAAGCGGCAGGTTCAGCCGGTCGCGCATGAATTCAAGGTCGCGATGGATGGTCTTGGCGTTGACTTCAATTTCACGCGCCAGCAACGTGGCGTTGGGAAAAGTTCCCGCCTGCAGCGCCTGATGAATACGGAGCATCCGCTCCAGCGGCGGACGGGAATGAGGAATATCTGGAGAACTCTGTGCGTCACGCTTCATGGACGCCCATTTTGAGATTCCGATTCTTCACGTTCCTTTCTCAAATAAAAAAGCACGTAATAACCTGTCGCAATCATAATAATGCCGAAAATTGGAAGAATGGTCACAGTTATTGTTTTATCAATACCAATTAAATCCAAAATGATTGACTGCGCCCGCTGATCTTTGGTTATGTGGGCTAAAAGAATCTCGGATTGTTTTATAAATTTTAGGTAGAAAAAAACACAAGCAAAAACGGTTGTGATCCCGAACAAAATTGAAGCTACTGCAAAATTTTTCGCATTTTTGCGAGCTTTAAGCAGTTGCATAGCAAATTAGGTTTTAAGAACCCTTTTCCATCTTCGCCAGAAACTCATCGTTGGTCTTGAATTTCTTGAGCGCGGCAGTGAGCGTTTCCATCGCTTCAATGGGATTCAAGTCCACCATGGTGCGGCGGAGCTTGCGAATGGCTTCGAGATTTTTCGCGGGGAAAAGTTTTTCCTCCTTGCGCGTGCCGGACTTCGGAATGTCAATCGCGGGATACAGGCGGCGGTCGGAAAGTTTGCGGTCGAGAATCAGTTCCATGTTACCCGTGCCTTTGAACTCCTGAAAAATCAATTCATCCATGCGGCTGCCGGTGTCCACGAGCGCCGTCGCCAGAATCGTCAGCGAACCGCCGTTCTCAATCTTGCGCGCGGAGGCGAACATCTTGCGCGGAATTTCCAGCGCGCGGGCGTCCACGCCGCCGGACATCGTGCGGCCGCTGCCGCTGTGGACGCTGTTGTAAGCGCGTGCGACGCGGGTGAGCGAGTCGAGCAGCACGAATACATCCTTGCCGGATTCGACGATGCGGCGGCAGCGCTCAATCATGAAACGCGAGAGGCGGACGTGCGTGTCCAAATCCATGTCGTTCGACGACGCAACGACTTCGGCGGAAACCGAGCGCTGGAAGTCCGTGACTTCCTCAGGACGTTCGTCAATCAGTAGCACCATCGCGTGAACGTCAGGGTGGTTCGTAGTGATGGCGTTACAAATTTGCTTAAGAATGGTTGTTTTGCCCGTGCGCGGCGGCGCGACGATGATGCCGCGCGTGCCTTTGCCGATGGGCGTGACGAGGTCAATCACGCGCGTTTCAATCAATTCCGGCGTGGTCTCCAGCTTAAATTTTTCAATCGGGTCGATGCTCGTCAGATTTTCAAAGCGCACGGCCTTCGTGTAATCCTGAAAAGTCATGTCGTTGACTTTGTCCACCGTTTTGAGTTGCGGGCTCGTGCCGCGATGCGGTGGCTGCGTGGCGCCTTCGACAAAGCTGCCTTCGCGCAGAAAGCTGCGGCGAATGGTGTCCGGCGTCACAAAAATATCCGTGGGCTTGGGATGAAAATTATTTTGCTTCGTGCGCAGGAAGCCGAAGCCCTTCTCGGAGATTTCGAGATAGCCGGCACCGTAGTTGGCGTTGGGCGTTTTATCGCCGTTAGCTTGCGTTTCGCTCATAAAAAATGTTGTGGCCGAAGGCTAAAAACCCTTCCGAAAAAAATGTGGAAAAGTGAACTTTGGAAACCGTCAGCGGCACAGAAGCCGCCCACTTGAACCTTCGACAGCCCTTTAATTACGGGCAATGGCCGCCCAACGCAACCATTATTTTCGGTCGGCAAAAGCAATAGGCGCGCAGATTCAGGACAAATCTGCGCGCCTAGAATCGTCCACTTAAATCAACCGCCGACTTCCGCGCGGGCTTCTGCCGCGAGCGCCGTGCTCAAATAACGTTCACCCGTCGAGCACGCAATCGTGACGATGGTTTTGCCTTTGTTTTCAGGACGTTTCGCCACTTCAATCGCGGCGATGACATTCGCGCCCGTCGAAATACCGACGAGAATTCCCTCTTCCTTCGCGAGCCGGCGTGCCATCGCAAACGCGTCGTCGTTGGAAACCTGGACGCATTCGACAATCTGCGGATTGCCCGCGCTGTCCTTCAAATGCAAATTGCCCGGAACAAATCCCGCGCCCGTGCCCTGAATCTTGTGCGGTCCCGGCTTGACCGGCTGGCCGGCGAGCGTCTGCGAAATGACCGGTGAATCTTTCGGCTCAACGGCAATCGCTTGGAACGAAGCCTTCTTCGGCTTGATGGCTTCAACGCAACCGGTGATGGTTCCGCCCGTGCCAACGGCGGCGACCAAAATATCAATCTTGCCATCCGTGTCTTCCCACAATTCAACCGCCGTGGTCTTGGAGTGAATGGCTGGATTTGCCGGATTGTTGAACTGTTGCGGAATCCATGAGTTCGGTGTTTCCTTCGCGAGGGCTTCCGCACGGGCAATTGCGCCTTTCATACCTTCCGCGCCGGGCGTCAAAACCAGCTTCGCACCGAGCATCGCCAGCAACGTGCGGCGTTCGAGCGACATCGTTTCCGGCATCGTCAAAATCAATTTGTAGCCCTTGGCCGCCGCGACGAATGCGAGCGCGATGCCGGTGTTGCCGGAAGTCGGTTCAATGATGACGGTGTCTTTCT
>JBAXIY010000245.1:0-2967 GCA_037138135.1 Verrucomicrobiia bacterium | reverse complement strand
CGCACGGCAAGACGACGACGACGAGTTTGCTGACGTGGGTGTTCGAGCACAACGGCCTGAACCCAAGTTATCTTATCGGCGGCATCCCGAACAATTTTTCGCAAGGCGCGCGCTTCACGGACAGCGAGTGGTTCATCATCGAGGGTGATGAATATGACACCGCGTTTTTCGACAAGCGCAGCAAGTTCATCCATTACCAGCCGGAAGTCGCGATCATCAACAACCTGGAATTCGATCACGCGGACATTTTTGAAAATCTCGACGCGGTGAAAAAGACGTTCAGTCATTTCATCCGCCTCGTGCCGCGCAACGGCCTGCTGCTCGGCAATGGCGATGACGCGAATCTCACGCAGTTGCTGAACGTCACGCATTGTCCGGTCAAGCGGTTTGGCTTGGGCGAGGGGAATGCGGTGCAAGGTTTCAACCTGCGTTTCGGTCCGACGGCGACGGAGTTTGAGATTCCCAGCTTCAAGTTTCATTTGAATCTCGTCGGCGAACTGAACGTGCGCAATGCACTCGCGGTCATCGGCGCGGCGAAACATTGCGGGCTCTCGAACAAGCAGATCCAGGCCGCATTCGACACCTTCAAAGGCATCAAGCGCCGCCTGGAAGTCAAAGGCATCGCCGGCGGCGTGACGGTGATAGACGATTTCGGCCATCACCCGACGGCCATCCGCGAGACGCTCAAGGCGCTGCGCATCAAATACGCAAAAGAGAAGATCTGGGCGGTCTTCGAACCGCGCTCGAACACCACGCGCCGGAACGTGTTTCAAGATGAGTTGGCGGCGTCGTTTGCCGATGCGAATGCCGTGGTCGTCTCGGAAGTGGCGCGGCTGGAGCAAATCAATGCCGCCGAGCGGTTGAATCCGGAAAAGCTGATGGCGGACATCAAGGCTTCCGGCAAAGAAGCGGCCTATCTGCCGGACGCCAACGCCATTGTCGCGCATTTGGCGAAACATGCCCAAGGCGGCGACGTGATCTGCGTCTTCAGCAACGGCGGGTTCGACGGTATCCACGCAAAATTGCTCGCGCGCCTCGGCAAAAAGTGACGCAAATTTTTGGCACACGAGTTGCGATAGATGACGCGTGGCCAGAAAATTACAGCTTCGAGAGAGTTCTCCGGTGAATGCGGCAATTGCCGCGATCAATTTACGGATGGCGACGATTCAATTGGGCGGACAACGTGTTCCTCCGCGCGTCAGAAAAGTGCCGACAGTTCGTCGCCGCCTTCCGGTAACGATTTTCCCCGATGAAGTGCAACCAGTGAATATTAGACACGCACTCCAGAATCTAGGCAGCGCGACTAGCGGAACTCAACCGTGTCAAAGCCCGCGCGCTTGAAGAAGTTTTGCAGCTCCTCGCGACCGCGTTTATCCGCTTCGTCCAGAATTCCCGCGCGGCGCGCGGCGCGGGCGATGTCGTCCACGGCGTTCTGGCGCGCGGTCTGTTCCAAATCCTTATCAAAGGCTCGTAGCAAACCCGTCGTGTGATCAATCACTTGACTCGCTTTGTCGTCGAGATACGCATCGGTGATTTGCGTGGGCGGCAGGTGCAGGGAAATTTTCTTGCCGGAGATGGAAACGTTTTCCGGTTTCAAGCGCTTCAAATCGATCCCCGCTTTGACGACGCCTTGCGCGAGGAGCAGCACGCGATTTTCGCCATACCATTTGACATCTTCCAGCACGACGACCTTGTCCATGACGTATTTGACCGTGACCAAATCCGAGAGCGACTGCACTTCGTGGACAACGCTGGTGGTGTTCCAAAAGCGCAGGCCGCTGGCGTGATTGAGCCAGCGCGCGGTCGTGAAGGTGAGATATGCCGCTAGCACGAGCATAACGATGGCCGTGAGCGCCCAGACGAAATTACGTAAACGCCGCATGGGATTAATTCCTAGCGTTGGAAAGTTCGCGGATACGGCGGCGCATTTCCAACTGTGACATGACATGCCGGCCAAGAATCTGCAGTGCGCGCTTCTGTTCGGGACGAAGCTGGCGCGGTTTCCGATCCAACACGCACAGGGTGCCGAGCGCATGACCGGTCGGTGTCGTCAAGGGAACGCCCGCGTAGAAACGGATTTTTCGCACGCCGGTGACCAGCGGATTGTTTTTGAAGCGGACGTCTTTGGTGGCGTCCGGCACGATGAAAAGTTTTTTTTGCAGGATGGCGTGCGCGCAAAAAGAAATATCGCGTGTGGTTTGCTTGACCGTCAGGCCGACCTTGGATTTGAACCACTGCCGGTCTTCGTCCACCAGCGAAATCAGCGCGATCGGCACTTCGCAAATGCTGGCGGCCAGTTCCGTCAGGTCGTCAAACATCGTTTCCGGCACCGTGTCCAGCACGTCATATTGCCACAGCACGGCGATGCGTTTTTTTTCGTTCTTGGGAAAGGGTGCGCTCATAATCGGTAAAATTGGGTGCGACGTTGGCCTGATTTTAGGAGTTATTCCCGGCGGTTCAAACCTTCTTTTTTACAATTTTATTCGTTCGCCGGTTCGGTGCCGCGTCGCCAATGTTGCACTTTCCGCTTTTGCCAGCGCCTTGTAAAATCTACACTGCCGCCATGAATTCGCCTGGATTTCCCGTGTCCCGTCCGCGCCGGTTGCGCACCTCGCCCGCGCTGCGCCGCCTCGTCGCGGAAACTTCTTTGAATGTTTCGCAGCTGGTTCTGCCGCTGTTCGCGCGCAGCGGCAAGAAACTCCGCCGCCCCGTCGAGGCCATGCCCGGCGTGTTCCAGCTTTCACCCGATGAAATTTTGCGCGAGGCCGCGGCGGCGCACGCGCTCGGCGTGCCGGCCATTTTGCTGTTCGGCATTCCCGATAAAAAAGATGCGAAGGCGAGCGGCGCTTACGCGAAAAACGGCATTGTCCAGCAGGTCGTGCGGATGTTGAAAAAGGAATTGCCGTCGCTGCTGGTCATCACGGATGTATGCCTGTGCGAATACATGAGCCACGGTCATTGCGGCAT
>JBAXIY010000244.1:0-2990 GCA_037138135.1 Verrucomicrobiia bacterium | reverse complement strand
AGCCATTCGCCGCGCTGGGTGAGTTCGAGGGTTTGCAGGCTGAACGCGGAAAAAGTCGTGAAGCCGCCGCAGAGTCCGGCCATGAGAAATTTTCTGGTGGTGTCCTGCGTGGCTGGCAGAGTCGCAAAAATCCCGATGGCGAGCGATCCGAGGACATTTATGAGCAGGGTGCCCCACGGGAAGCCGTCGCCCGCCCGCGCGGTCACGAGGTTGTTGAGCCAGAAGCGTCCGACACTGCCCAGTGCGCCGCCGATTGCCACCCAGAGATATGCGAGCATAATTTGCGAGGAATTTTGTAGGCTCCAACGAAGCAGCGCAACCGAAATGCGGCCCGGCGGCGGCTGCCGACGGTGCTGGCGCCGGTGTTCGAGCTGTCTAAAGCGGGCGTAATCCGGCGGCGGGTTTCAAAAATAAATTGTTGGTTTATAGGCATTTGCGATTTAACCGTGAACACGCCAGGAACTTCCGCGTCTGACACTTGTTAGATTAAACTGCGGTCAACATTAACCAACTGACTTATGAAAACACGTTTTGCCTCCAAAACCATGATTGCGCTGGCCGTGGCGATTGCCGCGGCGGCTGCTTACGATAGCCTAGCCAATGAACAGCCGATACCGCCGCCTGCAAACGCTGGCGCGCTGCCGGAAAGTATTTCACCCAACTCACCCGTCGCGCAGGTCGTCAAGCTCGCCCAAGCCGGTGTGGACGCCGGCGTGATTCAAAACTACATCACCAACTGCCCGAATGCCTTCAACCTCGATGCCGATAAAATTATTGCCCTGACCGACGCAGGCGTTTCCGCCGACATGGTGAACGCCATGCTCGCGCACGATAAAAATTATTTGGCCGCGCTAGCCGACGCCGCATCGCCCGCTCCCGCCAGTCCATCCGCGACGCCTGTGGCCAGCACCGAAAATAATTCTCCCCCGCCCGCCGCGTCCGCTCCGCCCGCCGAAATGACCGCAAATGATTTTAATACCACACTCGCACCCTACGGCCAGTGGGTCGAAGTGGCTGGCTATGGCCGTTGCTGGCGGCCCACCACCGTGGTGTATGACGCGACGTGGCAACCGTATTGTGATCGCGGCCGCTGGGTTTATACGGATTGCGGCTGGTATTGGAATTCCGATTACGCTTGGGGTGTCACGTTCCATTATGGCCGTTGGTTTAACACTCCCAACTACGGCTGGTGCTGGTGGCCGGACACCGTCTGGGCGCCGTCGTGGGTGACATGGCGTTCGTGCAATGATTATTGTGGCTGGGCACCGCTGCCACCTTACACGGCCTATCAAACGGGTGTAGGCTTCACCTATCATGGCGGGAATGTCTCCGTGAGCTTTGGCTTCGGACTGGCGGCAAATTGTTATACGTTTGTGTCTATTGGCAATTTCTGCCAGCCACATCCGCGTAATTACTGCATGCCGTCCCATCAGGTCACGCAGATTTACAACCAGACCACCATCATCAACAACTACAATTCCAACAATCGCACGATCGTGAACAATGGCGTTTCCGTCACGACCATCGGCGCCGCCGCGCATCATCCAATCCAGCCGGTGAGCATCGGCACGCTCGTCAACCCCGACCGTCACGGCGGGCATGGCCAGGCCGAAAATCATCCAGCGCAACCGTTGGGCGCGAACACCTCCGACGCCTCCGCCACGCATTCGTATAATGGCGGTGGCTTTCACCGCGACGGTGCGGCACACAATGACAACGGCAATTTAACTGGCGGCAATCATCCTTCGCCCACGGTGCAGAATTCACCCGTTGCCCAATTCCCGTCCAATCAACATGGCCAACGTGATTCCGGTTTGACGCGCGGGAATATGAATTCACCTGTGCAACCTGCGCCCGTTCACACGACTCCGGCCAATAATCCTGCGCCGATCCGCAACCCGTCGCACAGTGGCGGCTTTGTCACCGGCGGCGATAATCACCAAATGGCACGGCCCTACTCACCGCCCGTTGGTATGAACCCCTCGCCCGTGCGCCCCACCGTGAGCGGTAATGAATCACCGTCACCGATTACCCAACGTCCGTCGTCGCCAGCGAATTTCCGCGAGCCAGCCCAGCTGGTGAATTCATCGCCCGTGCGCTCCGCTCCGCCAGTGATGGCAGAAAGACCGCAACGTTCCGCTCCGTCGGTGGTGGCGGAAAGACCCCAGCGCTCTGACCCGCGCCAGAATTTCGTTCAGCCCGCGCCGCGCAATTTTACGCCCGTCGCGCCGACCCCTTCGACATCGTCGCCAACTCAAAACGTGTCGCCAAATAATAGCGGACGGTTTCAGCAAAATTGGTTGGTCAGGAACCACTAAACTGGCAATTTCCACGAACGCTGGGCGCAGCAACGCCCGGCGTTTTTCCTTTTGCCCGTCCGCCCGCGCTGGCAACCTTTTCGCGTGGGCATTTCCCGGCAACAATTCGAGCAGATGCAACAGCGCCTCAACGGCAAACCGTCGCGCGCCGCCAGCGTTGACGTGCCGGTCCCGCACTTTTCGTCCCGCGTCACGCAAATTATTTTGGGCGTTGATCCTTCAGTGCGCGGCACGGGTTATGGCATCATTCGCGTAGAGAAAAATAATTTATCCGCGCTCGCGCAAGGCACGATCACCTGTCCGAAAGATTGGGAGCGTTCCCGTTGCCTTGCCAAGATTACCCAAACGCTGCGCGACATCGTGCGCGAACATCAGCCGACGGTTTGCGTGGTGGAAGGTTTATTTTTCGCGCAAAATCTGAAGACGGCCATCATCATGGGTGAGGCGCGCGGCGCGGCGATGGCGACGATTGCTGAAGCGGGCTTGGACATTTACGAAATTGCCACGCGCAAGGTGAAGCTGGCGATAGTCGGCTACGGCGCGGCGCAAAAATTGGCCGTTGCCAAGATGGTGCAACGGATGTTGAACCTCGCCGAGTTGCCCGCGCCCGACGCGGCGGACGCGCTCGCACTCGCGCTGACGCACGCGCAGGAAAATTCGCGGCACGGTTTG
>JBAXIY010000243.1:0-2993 GCA_037138135.1 Verrucomicrobiia bacterium | reverse complement strand
ACGAGCACGACCATTTTGCGCCGCGCATTTTTGTCCATCGCGCGGTTCGCCTCGTTCAACGCGCGACCGATGTCCGTGCCGGGGATTGGAATCGTTTTTTCGTCCACGGCTAAAAGCGTTTCCTCGAACGCGTCCGCGTCAAACGTCAGCGGGCATTGGATGAATGCGCTGCCGGCAAAGGCGACGAGCCCGACGCGTCCGTGACTTTGCTTGCGCACGAAATCAAGCATCGCAAACTTCGCGCGCTGCATCCGGCTCGGCAAAACATCCGTGGCGAGCATGCTGCGCGAACCGTCCAGCACGAACACCACATCTTCGCCCACGAAGGCATTGCCGTTTTCAACCTTGCCCCACTGCGGCCGCGCCAACGCGAGTCCGGCGAAGGCAAAGGCAAGCAATAGCAAAAAGTTTTTAAACCGCCGCCGGGCCGGGCTGTGCGATGCCGTTAGTTGCTCGACGAATTGTGACGAAGCCATTTTTGCGAGCTGGGTTTGGCGTGCATTCGCCGCGTGCGTATGCAGCAGCCCCAGCAAAATCGGTGCGACCGCCGCCAGCCACAGCCAGTGCGGTTCTGCGAAATGGAGGTCAGCAAAGTTCATGGCACGCGGCGAAATCTCGTGTTCGCCAAAATTAATTCGAGCGTCAGAAATCCGAGCGCGGCGAGCAGCGGCCAAGCGAAGAGCGGTTCGTAAGTGGCGAACCGCCGCAGCTTCACATGAGATTTTTCCAGTCGGTCAATCTGGTTGTAAATGTTTTCCAGTTCGCGCTGGTTCGTGGCGCGATAAAATTGTCCGCCGGAGAGCGCGGCCATTTTGCCGAGGACATCATAATTCGCCGGTTGCAGCAGCAATGTCGGAATGATGTTGCCGGTCGCGTCCAGCCTGAATTGCCCCGTGGCCGGATCGAACGAGGGCAGGTTGCACGGCGCTTCGATACCGATGCCGATCGCATAAATTTTTGCGCCGAGCGCAGCGGCAAGTTGGGCAGCGGGTAGCGGATCGATTTTGCCCATGTTGTTGTCGCCGTCCGTCAGCAGAATCAGGATACGACTTTTGCCGTTTGGCACCGCCTTGAGCCGTTTCGCGCCGATGGCCACGGCGTCGCCGATGGCTGTGCCAAGGTCGCCAATGATACCGATGTGTAGCCGCTGAAGATTTTCAATGAGCCAATCGTGATTCAGTGTGAGCGGACTGGCGAGATACGGCACGCCGGAAAATGCGATCAGGCCGATTCGGTCGTTCGGGCGCTTGGCGACGAAATTTTTCAGCACGCCGGAAGCGATGGCGAAGCGTGACTTTTTTTCCGCTGGCTGGCCCATGTCCACCGCCATCATCGACCAAGACAGGTCCAGCACCAGCATGATGTCGATGCCTGGCGTTTCCGTCTCGACGTGGTAATTCGCCAGCCGCGGTCCAGCGAGCGCGATGATGCCGAGCGCGACAACTAACAAACGTAGGAAAAATAAAAATCGTCCTGCCGCCGAACGCGCCCTGGCTCCAGCGGCCCGCGCAATGTCCGCGCTCGAAAAGGTCAGCGCCGACAGTTTGCCGACCTTGCCGCGCAGCAATGCATAAATTGGGAGTAGGCCCAGCAGTGCCAGCAACCACGGATACTGAAATTCAAATTCGCCGTTCATGGAGTGCGTCCGTCCCCGGACGCTGCGACGCCCGAACTTTGAGCGGCTGGCGATTTAACTATGGCGGCTGGATTACCTCTCGTTGCTGCGCCCGGGACGGGCGCACTCCGCAGACAGCGCGCTTCCGAACGCGAAATCAGTTCGCGCGCACGGTCAACGGCATTCATTGGAGGTGCGATGATTTTTGGGGAGAATTTATCTTGATCGCAAACACGCAGAAAGCTGGCAATCATTTGGGCAAGTTCTGTTCCAATTTTTTCATCGTTTACAAGTGCGGCACAAAATTCCGCCGTCGTCATTTCAGTTGCTGGAAGTCTAAACGCGGCACTGAAATAGCGGCGCAGGATTTGCGAAACCTCGCTCAAAAGTTTTCCGTTTTCCGGCTGGCCTTGCAACTTGGCCAACGACTGTCGCGCCACCGTTTCCGACGGCAGGATTTTTGTGCTTTCCGGCCGCAGCATCGTTTTCACGAACAAAAAAGCAAAGGCAAGCAGTGCGAAAATGCCAATGAGGATTGGTGTTTGATGTTGCTCCCAAAATGTCGGCGGCAGTTCGCCGTAAGCCGGAACGAGTTTGGGCACATCGTTCGTCTCCGCAGCGATGACGGCGAACGGCAGCAGCAATAAGATGGTGAAAATTGATTTCATCCACGCCGCCTTCCCCGACGGATTTCGAAGAACCGTTGCAGCACGGGCGCGAACGGCTCGGTGGTTTTCAGACGCAACGTATCCACGCCGGTGCGGATGAGCGAACGATCCAGTTCTGTCAGCCGCTCGGCATTCACGGCGGCAAATTTTTCACGCACGGAATTACGGGCGGAGTTCAGCTCCAGCAATTCACCCGTCTCAGCGTCCTCGATGGTCACCAAGCCGGCGTCGGGCAGTTCGCTTTCACGCGGATCGTGCAGGTGCAGGCAGACGACGTCGTGCCGCGTGTTCGTGAGGCCAAGTTCTTGGACGACATCACGACGGGTAGGGCGCGTCACTCCGTGCGCGCCGCCGTGAACCAGAGTGCGATTATTGACAATAGCGGCGGGCAGAGGACTGCCCGCCCTACCTGCATCGGAGTGTAAAAAATCGGTCAGCAGAAAGACAATCGCGCGGCGGTTCAGGACGTGATTCAAGAAAACCAAGGCGCGGGAAATATCCGTGGCGCGCTTTTTCGGCTGAAACATCAGCATTTCACGGACGAGGCGCAAAATATGCCGACGACCTTTGCGTGGCGGGACGAATAATTCCACTTCATCCGTGAAAAGCAGCAACGCGACCTTGTCGCCGTTCTTGGCAGCGGACATGGCGAGCGTGGCGGCGATCTCGGCGGCAAACTCGCGCTTGGTGCGATTGGCCGAGCCGAAGCT
>JBAXIY010000242.1:0-3009 GCA_037138135.1 Verrucomicrobiia bacterium | reverse complement strand
AGTTGAGCTGCCAGCTTTACCAGCGCAGCGCGGATTTGTTTCTCGGCGTGCCGTTTAATATCGCCAGCTACGCGCTGCTCACGCGCATGGTGGCGCAAGTGTGCGATCTGAAGCCGGGCGATTTCGTCCACACCTTCGGCGACCTGCATCTCTACGCGAATCATCTGGAACAGGCCAAGCTCCAGCTCTCGCGCGATTGCCGTCCGCTGCCGCAGATGAAGCTCAATCCGGTGGTGAAAAACATCCACGATTTCCAGTTCGAGGATTTTGAACTGGTCGGTTACGACCCGCATCCCGCCATCAAGGCGCCGATTGCGGTTTAAGATTTTTATGCAGCCACAGAGACACAGAGCGCACAGAGGTGCTTGCGCCCGGCCACCATTTTCCCCTTCGTGTTCTCTGTGTCTCGGTGGCAAAAATTAAAAATGAAACACTTCAAAGCCATTGCTGCGATGTCGTTGAACCGCGTGATTGGTGCGGGGAACAAAATCCCGTGGCATTTGCCGGATGATTTCAAGTGGTTCAAGCGGATGACTTCCGGCCATGTCGTCATCATGGGGCGTAAGACCTTCGAGAGCCTCGGCGGTAAGCCGCTGCCCAACCGCATCAACATCGTGCTGAGCCGGCATCCGGGGCGGCTGCAAGCGAGCCTACCGGAAGTCTTCGGTCAGGCGTGGGTCGGGCGCGGCAAGACACATTTCCCGGACCGGCCGACGCAGTTCGAGCTACCGAAAGTTGGCGGCGCGGCGACGGTGGATTTGCGCATCATCAAGAACGTGCTGAAGCTCGACCCGGCGAGTTCGCCGCTGGAGTTTTTTATCGCGGGCGGCGCGCAAATCTACAAGAAAGCTCTGCCGTTCTGTTCCGACCTTTATCTGACGGTGGTGAAGCGCGAGGTGGAAGGCGACGCATTTTTCCCGCCGTTTGAGGATAAGTTTGAGCTGGTAGAAACGCTGCGCGACGAGCCGGAGTTTAGGATTCTGCACTACCGGCACAAGAGTTTGCGGGAGTAAAAATCTCACGCCAAGACGCAAAGGCGCAAAGTTAAAACCGCCAACATCTGAAACTTTTTCTTCACGGCTTTGCGCCTTTGCGTGAGGCAATTTGGAAACAAAATACCGGCGGACTGTTGCCAGTCCGCCGGTTTGAATTGTTGCGCCGGAATTATTCCTTGTCGCTGGTGTCGAGTGCGTCGAAGGCGTGTTGCAGGGCAACCAAGTCTTCGCCGGGCTTGAGGGCGTCGAGGATTTTCTGCTCTTCCTTGATCTGCTCGTCGGTGTAGCTGGCGGCTTTGATGGACAGGCCGATGCGGCGTTCATTGCGGTCGATTTTCACGACGCGGGCGCTGACTTCCTGGCCGGGCTTGAGCACGTTCTTGATTTTTTCCACGCGTTCTTCGCTGATCTGCGAGATGTGCACGAGGCCGTCAATTTCGTGCTGCAGGCCGACAAACGCGCCGAAGCTGGCGAGCTTGGTGACTTTGCCCTGCACGAGGTCGCCGACTTTGTAGAGCGTCTCGATGTTGGCCCATGGATCGGTTTCGAGCTGCTTCATGCCGAGCGCGATGCGCTGGTTCGGACGATCGACTTCGAGCACGGTGGCTTCAACGACGTCGCCCTTCTTCATGACTTCGGAAGGATGATTGATCTTGCGCGTCCAGGACATGTCCGAGACGTGCACCATGCCGTCAATACCTTCTTCGAGTTCGACGAACGCGCCGTAGCTCGTGAGGTTGCGCACCTGACCTTTGACCTTGGTGCCAACGGTGTATTTCGCCGCCGCGCCATCCCACGGATTGGATTCGAGTTGGCGAACGCCGAGGGAGATTTTCTGTTCCTCGCGGTTAATGCCGAGAACGATGGCTTCGACTTCCTGATCCTGCTTGAGGACGTCGCTCGGTTTGGCGACGCGCTTGGTCCAGGAAAGTTCCGTGACGTGAATGAGACCTTCCACGCCGGGTTCGAGTTGCACGAACGCGCCGTAAGGCACGAGGCTGACGACCTTGCCCTTGACCTTGGTGCCGATCGGGAACTTCGTTTCGATCTGGTCCCACGGATTCGCGAGCTTCTGCTTGAGGCCGAGGCTGACGCGTTCTTTTTCCTTGTTCACGTCGAGAATGACCACATCGAGTTCCTGACCGACCTTGAGGATTTCCGACGGATGACCGAGGCGACCCCAGCTCATGTCCGTGATGTGAAGCAAACCGTCGAGGCCGTTCAAGTCAATGAACGCACCGAAGTCCGTGATGTTTTTGACAATACCCTTGCGGATGTCGCCCGGAACCATCTCGGCGAACAACTTCGCGCGCTTGTCGCCGCGTTCCGCTTCGATGAGTTCGCGGCGGGAGAGCACGATGTTCTGGCGCTCCTGATTGATTTTGACAACCTTGAATTCGTAGGTGTTGCCCACGAACGTGGAGAGATTCTTCGGCGTGATGACGTCCAGCTGTGACGACGGCAAAAACGCTTCGACGCCGACATTGACGATGAGGCCGCCCTTGACCATCGCGGTGACTTTGCCCATGACGCGGCCGCCTTCGTTGCAAATCGTGAGGATGCGATCCCAGTTCTTTTTGAACTCCGCCTTCTCGTGCGAGAGGACGACGGTGCCTTCTTTGTTTTCGAGCTTCTCAATCAGCACGTCGATTTGCTGGCCGACGACGATTGTGCCGGGTTCCAGAAATTCGTTGAGCGGGATAATGCCTTCGCTTTTGTAGCCGATGTCCACGAGGACTTCTTTAGCGCGGACTTCGATGACGGTGCCTTTGACGATTTCGCCCTGGGCGACCACTTGTTTGCTGCTCTGTTTCAGAGCCTGTTCCATGGTGAGCATAACTTTACTGTGAACTGAACTGCGGGGAGACTTTTCGTTCCGAAAGGAACTTGAAGACTCCATTGCCTAACTACCAACAAACGCTGCGGGGGCAACGGAGGTTAAAGGTTAGGTTATTGGTTAACGATTTTTTCTCAGCCTCAATTGAACAATCCGCACACGCGGCGTTCAGGCAGG
>JBAXIY010000241.1:0-3013 GCA_037138135.1 Verrucomicrobiia bacterium | reverse complement strand
TCAAAGATCGCCGCAGCGGTTACACCCGCATCATCAAGCTCGGCCAGCGCAACGGTGACGCCTCGCAGAGCGCGATTCTGGAATGGGTGGACACCATCGCCGCCACGCCCGCGCCCGAAGCTCCCGCCACGGAAGCCAAGCCGGAAGCGAAGAAGTAATTCACTTTAGCAACACCAAGCCCGCTCGTAAGAGCGGGCTTTTTTATTTTCTAAATTAGGTAGGGCCGAACTGCTGAATGAAAAATGGGCACACAGGCGACACGAATGAAAACTGACAGTGTTTCAGCCGGTAAGTTTATTATCGAATAATCTGAGTTTTGGTTCAAATTGTCTGCGTGACTCGTCTTGACCAAGCTCTTGTCGAACGCGCCCTTTGTGACAGCCGCGAAAAAGCCAAGCGGCTTATTCTTGCGGGTGCAATTCGGATCAACGGTCATCCCGCCAAAAAAGCCAGCGACAACATCAGGCCCGCCGATGTCATTACCGTGGATGCACCGGAGAAATTTGTCAGCCGCGGCGGTCATAAGCTCGAATACGCGCTCGCCCACTTTCAACTCGAAGTCGCAGGTCTCACTGCCTTGGATCTCGGTGCGTCAACGGGTGGTTTCACAGATTGCCTGTTGCAGCGCGGCGCGGCTAAAGTTTTCGCCGTGGACGTGGGGCAGGGCCAGTTGGCGTGGAAACTTCGTAGCGATCCGCGCGTCGTCGTGATGGAAAAAACCAACGCGCGTTTTCTCAAGCCGGAAACATTTCCGGCCGCGCCCGATTTGGTCGTTGTGGATTGTTCCTTTATTTCGCTCAAAAAAATTCTGCCGCCCGCCGTGCCGCTGTTGAAGGCAGACGGTAAAATTGTCGCGCTCATCAAACCGCAGTTTGAGGCAGGTAAAGCCGAGGCTGACAAGGGCCGGGGCGTGATCACCGATGCGGCTATCCATGACCGTGTGCTGGTGGAGTTGGAAGAATTTGTGTCTGCGCAGGCTGGCCTTTGCTGGCGTGGTGTGATTGAATCTCCCTTGCTCGGCCCCGCCGGCAACAAAGAATTTTTGGCACTGATTGAAAAAGTCCGTTGACCATTTCCAACGCATCGGCCTCATCGGCAACGCGGAAAAATCCGCCGCCGCTGCCAGTGTCCGTGCCGCTGCGCAGCTCATCCGCCGCACGGGCAGAAAAGTTTTCTGCGACGCCATCACCGCCAACCTCGCGAAAACCAAATGCGAGGTGGTTGCGGACACCGCCGCGCTCGCCCGTGAAGTGGATTTGCTCATCATCTTTGGCGGTGATGGCACGATGCTGCACACCGCGCGGCAAATTGCCGGTTCCACGACGCCTATGCTGGGCGTGAACATCGGTGGTCTTGGTTTTCTTACCGCCGTGCCCTCCGATCAACTCGCTGGCGCGCTGAAACTACTTTGGCGCGGGGAATTTCACTACGAATCCCGCGCGCTTATTGAAGCTGGTGGCACTGGGCACGGCAGAAAAATCAAGGCCACCGCGCTCAACGACATCGTAGTCAGTCGTGGCGCAGCGTCGCGACTCATCTCGCTCGACGTGAGCGTGAATGGCGAGCACATCACGCGCTATCGTTGCGACGGATTAATTGTGAGTTCGCCGACCGGTTCCACCGCCTATTCGCTGGCGGCGGGTGGCGCGATTGTTTTGCCGACGGCGGAAGTGTTCGTCCTGACTCCGATTTGTCCGCACGCGCTTTCGAATCGTTCTATCATTGTGCCGTTGTCCGCCACGCTGCGCGTGAAAGCGATCAAAACGGAGCCGGCGACATTTTTGAACACCGATGGTCAGATTATCGGGGAACTCATGAACGGTGACGAAATCACCATTCGCCGCAGCCGCAGCACCGTGCGCTTGGTGCATCTTGCGGACGGCTCATTTCTCGAAGCTTTGCGCCGGAAACTCCACTGGCGCGGAACTTATCTCTAAAAAATGGTTCGCTTAAAAGACATTGCCCAACTCGTCGGCGTCTCCGTGATGACCGTATCCAAAGCTTTGCGTGACGAACCCGACGTTTCCGCCGCCACCAAGGCCAAGATCAAAAAACTCGCGGCGGACATGGGCTATGTGCCCGACTCCAGCGCGCAAGGTCTTCGCACCAAGACGACCAAGCTCTTCGGCCTCGTCATTCCGTCCACGACCAATCCCATTTACGCACGCATCGTTTTCGCCATCGAAGAACGCGCTCACGAACTCGGTTACGATCTGCTCCTCTGCCACACCTACAACAAGCCGGAACGCGAAGACGCCTGTTTGCGCCGGTTGCTTTCGCGTCGAGTGGATGGATTATTTATCGTCCCCGTTTATCGATTTGAGGCTGAAGCGCGGATTTATCAGGAGATTATTGCGCGCAATGTTCCCACCGTGCTGCTTGGTTCACCCGCGCCGTTCTGCAAAAATTTCCCCGCCATCGAAATCGAGGAACTTGTCGCCAGCTATAACGCCACCAAACATCTCATCGGTCTCGGCCACAAAAAAATCGCCTATCTCACCGGGCCGCCCGCTGCGCCGTGGGCGCACGAACGCTTTGAAGGGTTTCGCCGTGCCCTGCGCGAAGCCAACCTCGAAGTGGACGACAAGCTCGTCTTTCAATCCGGCAACACCATTGAGGACGGCACCAAAGCCGCGTTGCAGATGCTCAATGAAGGTGTTCACCCCACCGCCATCATGGCCGTGAGCGACCTCGTGGCGATTGGCTGTGCGGAAACTTTATTGCAACAAGGCATCAAGATTCCCGAAGACATTTCGATGATTGGTTTTGGCAATGTGCTGACTGCGGAATTTTACCGCGTGCCGCTCACTACCGTTAGCCAGCCCAAATACCGGCTCGGCGTTCTGGCCATGGAAACAATGATGAAGCTCATCCGTGGCGAAAAAATTCAGTTAAAGCGTCTCGCCGCCGAATTTGTGGAACGCAAGAGCACCGCCCCGCCGAAGATTTAGGCGCAAATTGACGAGGCGAGACTCCCGGCGAATCGCTGAATATTTCTTTTCTCGTCGGGAAC
>JBAXIY010000240.1:0-3019 GCA_037138135.1 Verrucomicrobiia bacterium | reverse complement strand
TTGAAACTCCGCAGGTCGAAACTTTTTGTCGGGTTCGGTGCGGCGGCTTGAATTCGCCGCGCGGTTTGCGGTGCAAGATTGAGCAATGATTTCAATGCGCCGCCCGCCTTGTCGCTCACGCGCGCTTCGACCCAATGGCCGGCGCTGATGAGCGAAATGATGGCGGCGGCTTCCATGAAATAGATGTGTTCGCCTGTGCCGCGAAACAAAACCCAACAGCTAAAACCAAATGCGGTCGTGGAGCCGAGCGCGACCAGCGTGTCCATGTTGGAACTGCCGATTTTGAGTTGCCGCCATGCGCCGCGATAAAATTGTGCGCCGCAAAAAATCTGGACGATGGCAGCTAGAGAAAATGAAAGCCAGCGGAACCAATCCGCCATCATCAAATGAAAAATCCATTCGCCCATCATCAGCGCGGCGGTGACGCTGAGACCGAGAATCAAATTCCATTGCCAGCGATTATGATCGGGTTCATGGGCAGCCTCGTTGGAAATTTCCTTCGCCTCAAAACCAGCCTTTGAAATCGCGGCGAGAATGGCGGGAACATTTTGGCTGGCACCGGAATTCCAACGCACGGCGGCACGGGAATTTTGCAAACTGACCGACGCGCTTTGCACGCCGGTGACGCCTTGAATGGCTTCGGTGACGTGGCGCGCGCAGTTGTTACAGGTCATCCCGCTGACGCGCAGTTCGGTTGTGGCTGGCAATGACATTAGTTCGCTCAAACATGCTGCCACGGCTATGGCCGCGCGTCGAATTTCCTTTTATGTGGATGACGGCTCGCGGGGATGCTCGCCCCACCGGCAAGCGTAAAGCCGCTTTACTCTTTTGGGCGCGGGGCTAGAATCGGCTCATGGCTGGCGAATACGATTCCACCGAATTTATTGATACCGATTTCATGGCGCAAAAGTCACCGTTTGGCGCGCCCGCCGCCGATCCGCTCCGCGCGCCGACGCGCGAGGACGTGGACCGGCGTGTGGTGGACGCGCAGCAAAAACTCGTCGCGCTTAAACGTGCTCAGGAAGAACTCGAACGCGAACGTGCCGGCCTCGAGGAATTGCGCCGCCGCCAAAGTGAATTTCAAACCGGTCGTCAGGAAATAGTCCAGCAACTCACGCGCGGACTCGGCTTGCTCGAAGAAGCGGAATTTGTCGCCCGCCGCGATGCCGAACAAATGGTCAAGACCGTCGGCGATTTCCGCGCTGCGCTGACGAAGGTGCAAGCCATTCACGACGAGGTGTGGACGAAGGAAAATTTTCAGATCGAACTCACGCGTGCGCTGACGACGATTGAAAATGCACGGATGGAATGGAATTCCGCGCGGCTCAAACTGCCGGTGCTGGCCGGTGAAAACAAACCGGCGGCTGCCGTCGGCCAAAATCCAACCGCTGTTTCCACCGCGCCGTCATTGGCGGATTTAAACTTCGGCCAACTTTGCAAAATCGGTTTGGCGCTGACGTGGCCGTTGTTGTTGGTGGCGCTGGGCGCGTTGGCCATCTTCATTGCAATTCTCGCGCGAAAGTAAGACTCCATGGCGTTGTCGAAAAAAAAGTCCGATCCGATTTCCGACAAGGCGCGCGCCCTGACTGACCAGATCGCCGCGCTCGAAGCGGAAATCAAAACGCTCGACACGCAGCTCACACGTTCGCCCGAGCCGAAGTTCCGTTCCACCGCGCTGCCGCTGGGAGAAACTTTGCCGCGCCCGGCGGAAAAACCGTCGCCGGTTGCGCCCCAGCCGACCGAACCGGTCTTTGAGGAAGTCAACCGCACCAAACTTGCCGCGCGTGATGAGGGTGAGGCGCCAGAACTGTTCAACGAACTAGGCGTGCGCAAATACGATCTGCCGGCGCTATTCCAGCGGGTGCGGAACCATTTTCGCGGACCGACCACCAGTAATCCGCGCCTCGTCAATTATCTCGCCGCTGGCGGCGTGCAGGGTTTGCGTCCGCTGCGCTACGAGAAACGCGTGGCACGCAACCGGTTCTTTGTCCTCGTCGCGGCTGTTATTCTCGGCTTGATGGGATTACTGTTTATCTTCAAGCATTGAATGAAAAACCAACTGCACGAAATTCCGATTGTCACTTCCGCTGGCGAATTCCTTGCGCGCTATTCGAAAAAAGGCCTGGTGAATCTAGACTTTCCGAAGGTTGACCTGTCAGTCAACCCGGCGAAGCGGCAGCGTCGCCCTACCAAGATGCCCGGTTGGCACAAACTCACGTCGTCGTCGTTGAAAAGCATTCTGGCTGGCCGCGCTCCCCAACAACTTCCGCCGCTGGATTTGACCGGCACGGATTTTCAGAAAAGTGTCTGGCGCGCCCTGCAAAAGATTTCTCGTGGAAAGACTAAAAGTTACGGCGAGATCGCCCGCACGATTGGCCGACCAAAAGCCGTGCGCGCTGTGGGCGGCGCGTGCGGGGCAAATCCGGTTCCGGTATTGATACCGTGCCATCGCGTGCTGGCGGCGGATGGAAAAATTGGCGGCTTCTCCGGCGGGTTGGATTGGAAGCGCGCCTTGCTGGCGTGCGAAGGCGTCAAAGTCTAGCCTTTAGAATCAATGGTTCTGCGCGGCGGTGCGGGCAGCTTCAATTTCGACTTTCACTTCGGCCAATTGTTTTTCAAAGGTCGGATTTTTATTGAGTTCAGCCACGATGGCTTGCGCGAGGACGCGACCAGCGTAGATGTCCGTCGGATAGTGACGTGCAATTTGGACGCGATGCCAGCCCATCGTGCGGGCGTGGGCGAGGATGGCATCGTGCTGGGCGGGAATGATTTTAACGAGGACGAGGCCGAGCACCATCGTCTCTGTGGAATGACCACTGGGATAACTGAAGGATTTTTCCAATTTGCCGTTCACCAGATTCGTGTCGGTGGAGTAGGGGCGGGGGCGTTTAAAATAATCTTTGCCGAGATCAGTCACGGTCGCGGCATCCTCCTGAACTTTTTCAAAGAAGGCGGCGGTCTTCGGCAAGTTGGCTTCCACGAAATAACTGCCGACGCTGTCGGTGAAGTTGAAGACGGA
>JBAXIY010000239.1:0-3019 GCA_037138135.1 Verrucomicrobiia bacterium | reverse complement strand
ACCCGCTCGGCCAGTGTCCCCGCGCTGATCCACGCCGCCGCCGATTCGGCGTAGCCATCCGGCGCATCGCGGTCGAAAAGCAACATGTTTCCGGCGCGGCTCAAGATCGAGATGCTCGATGCCGTAAGGCCGCCTATGGAATAACCATCGCTGGACGCGGTGTAAGTGCCATTGGAACCCGACCGTAACGCGCGGATGGTGCTAACCGAAAATTCCAGCGGCGTTTTAATTTTTTGCCCGGAGCCGCCATGGCTGCGGAATAAATCGGAATCGGTAATTGTCTTGAGCACTTTCCAGAGCTGGCCTTTGGGCAAACTATTTTCCCACGTCAGCATACAGTCATGCACCAGTTGCGCCTCGGGCGATAGATTGCCAGCGGCGTAGTTGTAGAAAGCAAAAGCTGGATTGTTCGTGTCGTTGCTCGGATTGGGAAAATCGTCATGCACCAACAGGCGGCAGAGTTTGATGCAAATATATTCTTCCGTGAACGGCTGATTGGCGACGTGGGCGAGCACCTGATAGCCGTCCTGAATGCTGTTGGTGCCGCTGCCATTGGTTAGGGTGAGTTGGTAGTTCGCCCCCGCCCATGGCGATCCGAACCGCGCGGGCACAATCTTGCCGGGAAAGACAATTTTGTTGGAGCTATTGTGGTGCGTGCTGTCGTAGTTAAACGCCCACGCGCCCAGCAGATTGGAAATGGCGGTGCTGCTGTTCGTCGAACCCGGAATAATCGTGGTCGTCTGCGTGGCGAAAGGGTTGTAGGCGTTCGTTAGATCCACGAACTTGGTGGTCCATCCCGTCCATGCGCGCGACATCGTGGTGATGTCGCTCTGATCGTAGCCGTTGTCCACGCCAAAGGTGAAAAGTTCCAGCAACTCGCGCGCATAATTTTCATTCGCCACGCGTGCGCTGTCGCCCCGGCTCGTCACCGTGTCGAGGTAGATAATCATGGCCGGACTTTCAGCGGAGATTTTTAACAGGTCGTAAAATGTGCAGGCGGGATTCAGCAGCGCATTCCGCCACCGGTCATTTTCCAAAAATTCAAATTGCACTGCCACCGGTGTGGAAACCGTGCTATCGGGATAAAAACCGCCCACATAATTTTCGCTCTTGGTGTATTGCGTCACGAAATGGTTTTCAAAAAACTGCAGTAGGATTTCCAGCAACTGCCGGCGCGCACCGATCGCTCGCAAAATGTGCCACGCCCGCAAATCCGCCAAGTTCGCATTCGTGGCGGTCACAAAATTAGTTGCCGGACAGAACTTCGACCCGATAAAGGCGAGGTTCGTATGCGTGACTGCCACATCCTCGATGAGATTCCACGGCGCGAGTTGTTCGTCAATGAATGCCTGCGCGCCAATGGCTGTGACCCGCTCCAGCTCATCCGGCGTCGGTCCGTAGGCGAGGCGATTCAAGGAGTTCGCCGTCAACAGCGCATTGCTGGACATAGGCGTGACCGCCACGCGATAAAATCCAGCCGGTGCAACGGCGTTGGTGATACGCCACTCGTAGCCGTAATTCGTGCCGTTGGTGGCTGCGCTGATGATGTAGGGCGAACGGGTAAAATTAGTATTCGCCACGAGTGGTTGCGCCAGATTCGTGCCGCCGAGGATGATGTAAGCCTCCGCCGCCGGATATAGTGGGAACCTGAGATTGCGCGTCAAACCGCTGCCGTTGATGTTGGTGATTACCGGCGCAACCGGATCGGACGCCAACGTCACGCTTGCCACCATGCAGCCGGTGAGCCATAAAGCGACGATGGGCTTGAAATTCATGTTCGGAGTGGTGGAAAACTAAACCGTCGTTTCAACTCTGTCAAACGAGCAACCCGCCATGGGCTTCGACCCAGCCAATGCCGCTTTCTTGACTTTCTCGCGTCTTGATATAACCTCTTCCTTGTTCGCGGATGTCAGATAAAACATTCGCTTCAAAAAATGAACACCACGTTCACCAAACTGATGAAAGCACAAGCGCCGGTAAATGGCTATATGGCCATTTGGCAGTGCTGCTCCCGTCTTATTGGCGTCGTGGGAACGAATGATTGATTCACTATTTAACAATTTTTCAAAACCCGCGATTGCCAAAAGCAGTCGCGGGTTTTGTGCTTTTAACCATCAACCGAAAGAGAAAAATATGAACAACAACAATAAAACGAAAGTGACCGCCCGGTTTGCGCCGGAAACGCGGTTCACGCTGCCGACGGCGACGAATGCGCCGTTCCGCACCAACCTCGAAACCGAGTTCGATCGGCTCAAAAACCGTTTGCTCGCCGAGACGCTCGACGATGCCGAGCAGCCCGAACTGAACGCCCGGCTCCGCCGCGCCGCCAACGACGCCGCTGCGCTCGCGTGGGTGACGTTCTATCCGCTGCTCGTGTTTCCCGCGCTGTTCGAGGAAAAAAGCCGCACCGCCGTCCGCCAAGCCGCACGGCAGGCGCGCATCTACGCCAACAGACGCGAAATCATCGCCGCATGAAGCCAAGTGAAAAGTGACGAGTGACAAGTGATGAGCCGCCGCGCGCCTCTCGTCACTTATCACTCGTCACTAATTTTGTGGGGAAGCAAGCCGGTGAGCAGTCGTTCGTGTGGGTAAATTAATTTTGCGCCCGCACCAACGGCTTCTCGCCGCGTCTTTTTATTTCTCCTCAATGCGCTGAATCCGCGCGCCGAGTTTGCGCAGCTTCGCGTCCATCTGCTCGTAGCCACGATCAAGATGGTAAATGCGATTCACCTGCGTCGAACCTTTCGCCGCGAGTCCCGCGATGACCAACGCCGCGCTCGCGCGCAAATCGCTCGCCATCACCGGCGCGCCACTCAACGGCTTGCCGCCTTTCACAATCGCGCTCGGCCCTTCAATCTCGATGTCCGCGCCGAGCCGCGCCAGTTCGCTGACGTGCATGAAACGCGATTCAAAAATCCGCTCCGTGATGATGCTGATGCCTTTCGCCAACACGAGCAGCGACATCATCTGCGCCTGCACGTCGGTCGGAAAACCGGAATACGGCAGCGTCGTGATGTCC
>JBAXIY010000238.1:0-3067 GCA_037138135.1 Verrucomicrobiia bacterium | reverse complement strand
CCGTTGTGCTCGAACACCCACGTCAGCAAACTCGTCGTCGTCGTCTTGCCGTGCGTGCCGGCGACGACCAACGAGCGTTTGCCGCGGATGAAAAACTCCGCCAGCAGCGCGGCGAGCGAGCAATAGCGCAGCTTGTGATCGAGCACATATTCCGCCTCCGGATTGCCGCGCGAAATGGCGTTGCCAATGACCACGAGGTCGGGCTTGGAGGCGAGGTTGCGCTCGTCGTAGCCGTTCATCACGGGGATTTTTTTGGCGGCGAGGAACGACGCCATCGGCTCATAGACATTCTGGTCGGAACCGGTGACGGCAAAGCCTTTGTCGAACATCGCGGCGGCGGCGGACGCCATCGCCGTGCCGCCGATGCCGATGAAATGAACAGATTTGATCTCGGATGAAAACATGAAGGAGCATTAAAACAACGAAGGCAACAAGACGCAAAGTTTTCTTCGCGGCTTTTGCTTTCAGGTTGGAGTGAGCCGCACACTTCATTTCTGATTTGACGTCGTTCCCCAAAAGCGCGACAACTGCGGCACCATGAATCTCAAACGCTGGTTCACCTGGCTGTGCCTGGCGCTGATGTTGGTCGCGGAAATTCTCCTCTTCCGCGCCATCCGCGAGAAGGACGCAGCCCTGACCAATGCCCGCGAAACGCAGATCCAGATGCGCCAGTTGCAGGAGGAGTTGGCTCAATTTAAAAATTCAAATGCCGGTTTGCAGGCGTCGGAAATCCTACGGCTCCGCAAACAGAATGATATTTACACCAACCGATTGGCCAAGGCCGAGGTCGCAATCAGTCAGTTGGAAACCCAAGTGGAACAGACCACGCGCCAACTATCCACCGCCCGCACGGCGTTGCAATTACAACAAGATCATCTCCAGCAGCTCCAGACGGAAAACCGGCTGGTCACCGATGCTGGCCTCGCCATCATCCACCGCAATAATTGCATCAACCAGCTACGGCAAATCGACGGCGCCAAGCAACAATGGGCGCTGGAAAAAAATAAAACCGTGGACGCCGTGCCGTCCAAGCGCGATTTGCTCCCGTATTTGAAGGGCGGAGTTTTTCCCGTCTGCCCCGATGGCGGAACTTATTCCATCAACAACGTAGATGCGATTCCAACCTGTTCGGCTCCGGGCCATGTCTTGATGGAATAATTACCCAGCACGATTTTCATTCTTGGCTTTCACCGTCTGTCGGCTACTCTCTCGGCTCTTAAAATTTATGATTGAAACGGATATTGAACTGCTAAAAGGGATCGCCAACACGCTGCGCATCCATTCTATCGAAGCTACCACGGCGGCCAGCAGCGGCCACCCGACTTCCTGCTGCTCGGCAGCGGATGTCGTCGCGGCACTCTTCTTCGGCCACATGAAGTATGACGCGAAGAATCCGCATTTCTACAACAACGACCGGTTCATTCTCTCCAAAGGCCACGCCGCACCGCTGCTATACGCGGCATGGGCAGAAAATGGTTTTATTCCCATTCCTGAACTGCTGAAACTCCGCCAGTTCGGCAACGACCTTGAAGGTCATCCCACGCCGCGCCTCGCGTTCGCCGATGTGGCAACCGGTTCGCTCGGTCAGGGTCTCGGCGTCGGTGTTGGCATGGCGCTCGCCGCGCGACAGGACAAGCTGGATTACAACACCTACGTTTTGATGGGCGACGGCGAAATCGCCGAAGGTGCCGTGTGGGAAGCCGCCTCGCTCGCCGGTTATTATAAACTGAGCAATCTCATCGCGATTGTGGACGCCAACCGCCTCGGCCAGAGCCAAGCGACCGCGTTCGGCCACGACATCAACATTCATGTAAAACGCTTTGAATCCTTCGGCTGGCGCGTTGAAACCCTCGACGACGGCCATGATATGGAAGAAATCATGGAAGTCTTGAGCGGCGTCGGCCTCGACGAACGCCCGCTCGCCATCATCGCCAAAACCTACAAAGGCGCCGGCGTTTCCTTCTTGCAAGACAAAGACAACTGGCACGGCAAGCCGCTCAATAAAGAAGAAGCCGCTGCGGCCATCGCTGAACTTTCACCGAGCGCCAAGTCCGGTCTCGGCGTCGCGATTCCCGCGCCAACCGCTCTGCCCGCACCCGACCTCGCCGCGCCTGCCAGCTATCCGGCCATCAGTTACAATCTCGGTGACAAGATTGCCACTCGCGAAGCTTACGGCGCGGCCCTTGTTCGCATCGGCGAAGCAGATGCGCGCGTCGTCGCCATGGACGGCGATACGAAGAATTCCACCTACGCGGAAAAATTCTTCAAGAAATTCCCGCACCGTTTCACCGAATGTTTCATCGCGGAACAAAACCTCGTGGCCGTGGCCATTGGTTTTGCCACGCGCGGCCATGTGCCGTTCGCTTCGACGTTCGCCACATTTTTCACGCGCGCCGCAGATCAGATTCGCGTCGCCGGCATTTCGCAATCCAACCTGAAACTCGTTGGCTCGCACGTCGGTATCAGCATCGGCGAAGATGGCCCGTCGCAAATGGCCCTCGAAGATTTGGCAATGATGCGCGCGGTGGTCGGCAGCACGGTGTTGTATCCGAGCGACGCCGTAGCCACGGAAAAATTGCTCGAACTGATGGCGACCATCAAAGGCGTTTGCTTCCTGCGCACCTCGCGCCCGAAGACGCCGGTCATCTACGGCAACGATGAACAATTCCCCGTCGGCGGCGCGAAAGTGCTGCGCACAGGCGACAAAGTCACGATTGTTGGCGCGGGCGTCACCCTGTTTGAAGCGCTGAAAGCGGCGGATGCGTTGAAGGCCGAAGGTGTCAACGTCACGGTCATTGACGCTTACAGCATCAAGCCGCTCGGCAAAGATGTGATTCTCGCTGCCGCCAAGAAGACCGGCAACACCGTCATCACGGTGGAAGATCATTATTCCGAAGGCGGTCTCGGCGACGCCGTCGCGGGCGAATTGAGCAGCGAAGGCATCAAGGTTCACAAGCTTGCCGTCGTGGGCATCCCGCGTTCCGGCAAGGCCGAGGAACTCATGGCCGCGTTCGGCATCGACGCCGCCGCCATCATCAAGAAGGTCAAATCGCTGTAACTGCGAAGG
>JBAXIY010000237.1:0-3080 GCA_037138135.1 Verrucomicrobiia bacterium | reverse complement strand
TCGTCCACGGCTAAAATCGTGCGGACCAAGCCAGCTTTCTCCGAAGCATCTTTTGTCAATTCCAATGGAAACAACAAACCCGTCGCCGGCAAACCAGGGGCGCGTTCGCCGAGATAACGTTTGTAAAGCGCCAGCGCCGGTTGGCCGTCGAGTTCCAGCAAAGTATTTCCCTGCGAGCGCGTAATGCGACGGCGCGGCCCAAATCCTTCCCAACCGCCGCGCGAGCCGTAGCCGATGACGATGCCCGCCCCATAAAATCCAATCGCAACAATCTGGTCTTGTTTCACATCGCTGCCGAGACCGACAAAAGTTTTCTGGAAACGTGAACCGTCGCCGGCCAATCCGCCGGTGATGGCGACGCCGGGTGGAAGAATTTCGCGAAAGCCCGCAACGAGCGCCGTGCCGTTCACGGAAAGCCCATCGGACAAAATCAACACGTGGCGCAATCCTGCCGTGTTCAATTTTCCAGCGGCACGACGACCGACAGCGGCGCTGTCGGCATTGCCCGCAGTAGACTCGACAACCGCGCTGACTAGCGTGGATTGAAATTGCACCAGCGCGGCGACAATGGATTCGTCAAAAACGTGGCTGCCGAGAATTTCTCCAGCGGTGCTGCACCCGCACACGACTGCGTCCGGAAATTTTACGGTCAATTCGCGCACCGCCGGCGCACCAGCATCAAGCTGCGATGTGGCGCCAAAATATAAAATCAACTGCGGCGCGGCAGCCAGCAAGGTCCAACCGGTTTCTTTGGTCCAGCGAGTGGTGGTGGTTTTCATCCGTGATTTTGTTTTGATTAAGTTTCGTTGACTGAGGGGTAAGCTGGCGGCCGACCGTTGGCAGCCAGCAGTTGGTTGATTTCCGTTTTTAATTCCAACACGCGCTGCTCGCGATTAACCATCACGCGATTGAATAATTCCAGTTCAGACAGTGTGGCGCGCAGTTTTTCCTCGTCGCGTTTGCGCTCGGTCAGATCGGAGGCCACGCCGAGGTGTCCAGAAATTTTGCCGTTCGCATCAAACAAAGTTGTGACTGACAATAGCACCGGAAAGCGGGAACCATCTTTGCGCACATAGGTCCACTCGCGCTGATCTGGTTGCCCGAGTTCAGATTTAGCGATGAAAGCATCAAAGCCAGGCTTCACTTCATGACCTAGTTCGACGGAAAGTTCGCGGGCTCGCTCCACGACTTCCTCGGCTACATGAAAAATTCCGGGTGATTGTTTGCCGGCCATTTCTGCGGCCGCATAGCCCAACATCCGTTCGGCGGCTGGATTGAAAAGGTGGATGATGCCCCGTGAATCGGTGGCAATGATGGCGTAGCCGGCGCCCTCGAGCATGGCGCGTTGCAGGGCGCTGGTTTCCAGCAACAGCGTTTCAGAATTTTTGCGCTCGGTGATGTC
Source organism: Verrucomicrobiia bacterium (assembly GCA_037138135.1). Lineage (GTDB taxonomy): Bacteria > Verrucomicrobiota > Verrucomicrobiia > Limisphaerales > UBA11358 > UBA11358. The sequence goes on along the minus strand of JBAXIY010000237.1, from coordinate 1,678 downwards.
ACTTTGAATCGCCATGAAATTTATAATTTTCCCGGCTTCATCGCGAATTGGCTGCACCTCGCTGGCTAGCCAATATTTACGACCATCCTTTGAGTAATTGACAATCTGGATCTTGAATCCTTCGCCTTTGGACAATTGTTCGTGCATATATTGCACCGTGGCCGCATCGGTCTCGGGCCCTTGCAACAGTGATCCGGGCGTCTTGCCGATGGTTTCTTCCAGCGTGTAGCCAGTGAGCCGCGTGAATCCGGCATTCACCCAGACCATTCTGCCCGCGGCATCCGTGAGCACCACCGCGTTGTCGGTGCGCGCGGCGATGAGCGCGAGCTTGTTCGTCTCCGCTTCCTGCTGGCGCAACCGTTCGTTGGCGATGCGCAATTCCGACCGTTGCGCCGTGAGTTTTGCCGCCAGTTTTTTGGAATCTTCCAAGGCGATTTTGCTCGCCTGAAAAACTTGCAACATATCCGCCGCCGGATCATGAATCGCGAAATCTTCCAGATTTAGTCCTAACTTTACAATTTCCGACGAATCGGTCAGCCACGGTGAACCAAGAAATAAAACCGTGCCGCATTCGGGCAGCAGCATGAATTGTCCGCGCAAAAGTAGTTTTGAAACCCGATGCTCCAGCAGGAAGAAATGGTCGATATTTTTTTGCACCCACGCCAGCGAGATTTGCCCTTTGGGACGAAAGGATTCAAATATATCAGCCAACTGCATGCCGGGTATTAAATCCGGGCAAATACGGCACAAGGTTGAACCGGCCTGTAAGAATCGTAGTCGCTGGTCCAGCGCGAAGTGGAACGGAAAGGCGGCGGCAAATTGCTTCGGCGGCAGGCCGATGGTTCCCAATTTTAACTGGTCATCCGAATTCATTATGCGGGTGTCCAGTTCACTTCAAAAACATCATGGTCTCCATTCTGGCCCTTGACTGCCGTTTGCCGCACAGTGACCGGCGTGGCAAATTTTTTACCCAACCCCTGCATCAAGCCCACCACGAAAGGCGCGAGACCTTTGCGATGCGAATGATAATGCAACTTCAGGGAGCGTTCGGTGATGTCCGTGCACTCAAAATGCGGCGGTTGCAGTTTGGGAAAAATCATCGTCACGCGCGAATGGAAATTCGGCAAGTTACGCATGAATTCCGGCAGCGTTTTGCCCGCCGCGTTCATCAGCCCGCCATAACCTTCCTGCGCCGTATGTAAAACCCAATGTTCGCCGAAGCCAATCAAAATTTGTTCCGACTGCATTTGCAGCACCTCACTCGCCGCCCCGACAAGATTGTAGGTAATGTCATCTGAGTAACTTTCATTGCTCATGAAGACATCCACATCCACGCCCGCCTTGGCCTTGATCTGTTCCCACACGGATTCGCCATGATGCATGACAACCATGTCCTCAATTGCTTTGTTTACCATTCCATACATAGCGATTGAAATTCATTATGGCCGTTTGAATACAAACTAGCCAACAGATTGTTGGCCACCCGCAGACCAAGGAATCTCAAAATGCCAGCACATCAAATCGGATAGCGCTGCAATTGCCAAAATCTTAGCACCGCTCTGACGCCAAAACATAATCCGCGATAATCGGAAACACCCGAACTTTAAAATTAAAAAAACACAAAACCACAGCAGGTTTATAGCAGAAATAACACCCGGTTTTATAGGGTTCCATCGGG
>JBAXIY010000236.1:0-3099 GCA_037138135.1 Verrucomicrobiia bacterium | reverse complement strand
AAAATCTGCAACGCTTCATCTTTTGTCATGGCGCGGATTTTAAGTTGAATGCAAAAAGTTCAAAGACAATTTTGCCACCGAGGCACAGAGAACACAGAGTTTTGATTTTTTCCTCTGTGCGCTCCGTGGCTCTGTGGCTAATCTTTCGCCCGTGCCGAAGTGGTTCAAGTTTATCCTCGCCATCCTGTTGCTGCCGGTTTGCGGTGGCGCGGGCATGGCTTTATTAAAAGTGCTGCAGGCGTGCGGTCGTGCGGACACGACGTGGATTCCGCTGCTCGCGGGCGCGGCGTGTTGGGCGGTGATTTTCTTTTTATTGCCCAAGCCGATGTGGATTTACGTCTTCGGCCACGAGTTCACGCACGCGCTGTGGACCTGGCTGTTCGGCGGGCAGGTAAAAAAAATGAAAGTTCGTTCGTCCGGCGGCCATGTCCTGATAACGAAAACAAATTTTCTCATCGCGCTCGCGCCGTATTTTTTTCCGCTTTACGTCGTGCTGGTCGTGGGCGGATTCGCGCTCGGAAATTTGATTTGGAACTGGCACGGGTATCTGGTGTGGTTTCATTTGTGCGTCGGTGCGGCGTATGCCTTTCACGTCACGTTGACCATCCACGTCTTGCGCACGCAGCAGTCGGATATCACGGGACAGGGCTATTTATTTTCCGCCGTGGTAATTTTTCTCGGCAATGTCTGTGTGCTGCTGTTCGGTCTGCCGCTGCTCACGGCGCGCGTCGGGATGCTTAATTCGTTCGGCTGGTGGCTCGAAAGCACGGGAAAAATTCTCCATTGGTTGCAGCTAGTGATTTGAACTGGCCAAAATTTGTTCGTAATTCAGTCTTGAAATGATACCGCCTTTGGATTCATCCTCACGGCAGTTATGGATTTAGCCGACATCTTGGGGCGCGAACAAATCGTGCCTGAACTCAAAGCGACCAACCGCTGGGAAGCCATTGACGAACTCATTGGCAATCTCGTAGCCACCGGCAAGATTCAGGCCGCCGACCGCGACGCCGTAACCGCCGCCGTCAAAAAGCGCGAAACCTCAATGTCCACCGGTATTGGCTTTGGCATCGGTATTCCGCACGCCTCAACGGATTTGATTTTTGAGGTCGTTGGTGCGCTTGGCCGCTCGCGCAAGGGCGTCAATTTCGACGCGCTCGACAACCAGCCGGTGAAGCTCGTCATGCTTTTTCTCGTGCCCCAGGGTCAGTTTCAGAAACATCTCCACACGCTCGCCAATATCGCCAAACTTTTGCACAAGGCCGATTTCCGTGAAGCGCTGGAAAAATCTACGGACGCCGACGCCATGCTCGCCGTCATCCGCGAACACGGGAAGAAGTAATTCCGTTGGGGCGAACGTCTCCATGAGACGCCGCCGATTTTTGTTTGGAAAACGAACTTCAATCATCCGTGGAACTTACTGATTTGGCCAAAATCCTCGTCGCTCTCGGCTGTCCCGCGGAAAAATCCAGCGAGATGGCCGCGCAACTCGACAAACGCGCCATGCAATTAGCTGCCGAGAAAAACCGACCTTACGAGGAAGCGTTGAAACATTTGCTCACGCTGATGAAACAGGGTTGGGCGGCGCCGAAGTAGGAGTTGGCAAATGGGAGTTGGGGTGTAGTTTTTTCTGGTCTCCAACTTCCATCTGCTATCTCCTATCTCCCATGATTTTGCCTTGGAAAAAACTTGGTTCCAAACCGGTCGGCGATTTTCGCATCTTCAAAATCCGTTCCGACACCTGCACCAATCCGCGCACGGGTCAGGAACACGATTTCTATGTGCTCGACAGCGTCAACTGGGTCAACGTCGTCGCCGTCACACCTGATCAGCAGCTCGTGATGGTGTCGCAATACCGGCACGGCTCCGGCACCGTGGAGCTGGAAATTCCCGGCGGCATGATGGATCCGCACGAGACCGATCCCGTCGTAACCGCCGTGCGCGAACTGCGCGAGGAAACCGGCTACGCGGGCGAAAACGCGCGGCTGCTCGGCAAAGTCTGGTCAAATCCCGCCATCATGAGCAACCGCACCTATACTGTGCTGATTGAAAACTGTCGACTGCAACACGGCGTGGAATTTGACAGCGGCGAAGATTTGACGACGCTGCTCACGCCGGTGGCGGAAATTCCAAAACTTATTGCCGGAGAAAAAATCGGCCATCCACTTGTCATTGTCGCGCTGCATTATTTTGATTTGTGGCAGCGGGGAATTAAAATTGCATAGTTACCCGACGGAATTCTCATGCCGATTTTCTACGAATGTCAGCGCTGCACGGCCTGCTGCCGCTGGCCGGGGCAGGTGCGTTTGACGAATGAAGAAATTACGCGGATCGCGGCCTTCAAGGGTTTGAGCGAGGCCGATTTCATCCAGCAATTCACGCGGCTGCGCTGGGATCGTGGCGGATTGGCCTTGCAGGAAAAGCCCGATGGCGGCTGCGTTTTTCTGGACGGCGACGATTGTTCCGTCCAAGCCGTCAAGCCGCAGCAGTGCCGCGATTTTCCGAACCTTTGGAATTTTCCCGGCTTTCAGCAAACCTGCCAATCCTTCCCGCGTGAAGTCACCGAGGCGGAGTATCAACGCCGGATCGCGCTGATTAAAGCCAAGGGCAACCACCGATAAATACAGATCAAATGAACTTTTGAACGAGGTTCCCCATCCGTGTTTATCAGCGTGTCCATCCGCAGTTTAAAATTGGCGTTCTAGTGTTTGGCTGTTCCCCGCGTTTTTTACTGGACATTTGGCGTCAAAAGTCCGTTGATGGACTCACTTCCAATTCGCTTCTTGCTGGTTGGGAGAACCTTAACCAAATCAGACATCCACCACATATGACCCTCACCAAACGCGACCTCGTAATCCGCATCAGTGAAGAAACCGGGCTGATTCAGACTCAGGTTTTTGACGTGGTCCAAAAAACCCTCAACTACATCACCGAGGCGCTCGCCAAAGGCGACAAGGTGGAATTGCGTAACTTCGGCGTGTTCGACGTGAAAATCCGCAAGGCGCGCGTCGGACGCAACCCGAACAAGCCGGAAAAAGACGTGCCGATTCCTGCGCGTGCCATGGTGAAATTCAAGGCCGGCAAAGAAATGCGCGCCGAGGT
>JBAXIY010000235.1:0-3105 GCA_037138135.1 Verrucomicrobiia bacterium | reverse complement strand
TGAGCTTGAACGCGCCGATGTTGCCCGTGCGCATCACATGCGGCCCGGCGCAGAGATCAATGAAATCGCCATTCTTGTAGTAAGAAATCGCTTCGCCCTCGGGAATCTGCTTCAGCAAATCCAGTTTGAACTTCGAGGCATTGCCCGGCCGCTCGCCGAGTCCGCCGAGGCGTCCGCTCGCCGAGTCTATGATCGCCTGATCGCGCGTGACGACGAGTTTCTCAAAGACGTTGTTGGCCTTAATCTCCTTTTTCATCTCCGCCTCGATTTTCTCAAAATCCTCGGGCGCGATGCGATGCGGCATCTCCAGGTCGTAGTAAAAACCGGTCTCGACGGGCGGGCCGTAGGCGAGTTGCGCCTCGGGCCAGAGGCGGAGGACGGCCGTCGCGAAGACGTGCGCGCACGAATGCCGGAGGCGTTCGAGGTCGGACATCTTGTTGCGATCGTCTAAAGTTTTGCGTTCGGGATTCGGCGCGTCGGGCGCCGGTTGTTGTTCAGCAGACATGGAATCATTCTAGCCACAGAGACACAGAGGGCACAGAGAAAAATTATCGAGTCGCCACTGGGTTGATTCCAAAACAAAACGCGGCGACCGGTTTGGTCGCCGCGTGGAATAAAAACTATTTCGTTCAGAAACCAGGAAGTTTTTTAATCTCGTCCATGGCGCCGCTGGCTTTGCTGAAGCCGGGCACATATTTATCGGCGATGGTGGTGATGAGATGTTTTTGCGTATCGGAGAGCTTGGCGCTTGCGGCGACATTTTTGAGCGGCGTCAGGGCGTCCTTGATTTTGCCGCTGCGCAGCGAGCTGACAATGGTCGCGACATCGCCCTGCGAGCCGTCAAGCGAAGCAAAGTTTTTCTGCACGACGTAAGCCGAGGCCAGGTTGCCGACCTGCTTGGCGAGGCCGAGTTGTTCCGGCGTCAGCTTGGCGACGGACGCCAGCTTGAACGCGGAGGTGAGCGCGGCCGAATCTGCGCCGCCGGTGAGGGACTTGAGCGTGCTTTCAAGCTTGCTCGTGATGGCGGAATTCGCGCCGAGCACAGAACTCAGGCTGCTCACTTTGCCGGTCAACTCGGAAGCGATGGTGCCGAGCTGGCTATCGGACGCGGACTTGGCCACATCCAAAAACTTGGAGGTCAAACTGGCGTCGAGTTGGGCGAAGGCGTTGGGAGCAAATCCACCCAGGCTGGCGACGATAACCATCATTAAATTGCGGGCAAAAGATTTTTTCATGCGCGCCCATGATAGTTCTTTGCGAACATCTGGCAAGTGCGGGACAACACGGACAGGGTTGAATCTTGCCCGCCGACTTGCTAGGTTTTCATCCTATGGGACGCCAATGGCTACATGCCAAACGATTGGTTGCCGGCCTGAAAAAGGGTCGCACAACCGGTAAACTTGTTCGCGAAATTTCCGTCGCCGCCAAGATGGGCGGCGCGGATCCAGCGATGAACGCGCGACTCTTCACCGCCGTCGAGAAGGCCAAAAAAGAAAGCGTCACCAAAGACGCCATCCAGCGCGCGATCAACAAGGGCGCCGGCATCGGCGACGAAAAAATGGTGATGGAACACGTCACCTACGAGGGTCGAGCGCCGCACAACGTGCCCGTCATTGTTGAAGTTTACACCGATAATGTGAACCGGACCGCACCGGAAATCCGCGTGCTGTTCAAGAAGGGCCAACTTGCCACGACGGGCAGCAATAAATTTTTGTTCGACCACGTTGGCCTCGTCGAGGCGCATCATCCTGACGCGAACATTGACCGCGAAACCGCCGCGATTGAAGCTGGCGCCAACGAAGTGGAGATTTTGACGCACGACCAAAACGACGACATTCCGACCGAAGCTGCGGGCGCAAAATTTATTTGCGAACGCACCGCCGTTCATGAAGTTGCCAAATGGCTCTCCGCCAACAGTTGGACGGTGGTGACGAGCGAAATCGGCTACGTTCCGAAGCAATTTCCCGAACTAACCGAGGCGCAACAAAATGAAGTCGGCGAATTTCTTCACACGCTGGATGAACACGACGATGTGCATCGCGTGTGGGCGGCGGTAAAATAAAAATCATTCCGCGCCATCGCCAGAGTTGTTTTTCTTTTCCCAACTCCTACGCGTTTTCTCCGGCAGACTGGTGTCAACTTTGGCGTAATAAGTTTCCTCGCCGAACAATTTATTGGCCGCATGTTCGAGTTCCAACGAAGGTGTGACGCTGAATCTTTCATGCGCGCCGACAAAAACCGTTCCGCCCTCGGGACGCATAAAACATAGGAACAACGGGCATTTTCCCGCGTGCGCCGCGGCGAGTTCCTGCACCTTCAACATATCTTCCGGTTGCAAATGCGCCATATGCAAACGCAAATGAACTTGCTTGGTATATTTTTTAGGCGCATCCGTGAGTGGCAGGATTTCCTGTGGAAAAATTTTTGGTTTATCCTCGCCGGTGCTGACTTCGCCAATGACCAAAATTGCTTTGTTCGTTTCGAGCAGCGGACGGAATTTGTCATAGTCGTTCATCACGAGCAGTTGCACCGAGCCTTCCAAATCTTCCAGCGTCACCATCGCATACGGCTTGCCGGATTTTTTGGAGAAGCCGTGCGTAGCCGCCGCAATCATCCCGCCGATGCGCGTCATGCTGCGATTCGGCAATTCAGCGAGCTTCGCGGTGTTCGCTAGCGAATATTTTTCCAGCAGCGGCACGAGCGGCGTCAGCGGATGCCCCGTGACGTAAAAACCTAAAAGTTCTTTTTCGTGCGCGAGCAATTCGTGCTGCGGCCATTCCGGCAGATTGGAAATGCTTTCCGGCACGGCGCTTGAAGATTTTTCCTCCAACGCGCCAAAAAGCGAACTTTGACCTTTCTGCTTGTCGGAAAGAATGCTCGCCGCACGTGCCAAAGTGCGTTCGATTTGCACAAACAATGTTGCGCGCGACTGTCCAAACGAATCGCAGGCGCCGGTTTTAATCAATGCTTCCAATGGTTTTCGCGTGAGCGTGCGGCCGTCCACGCGCTCACATAATTCCGCAAGCGTCTTGAATTTTCCGTTCTCTTCGCGCGCTTTCAAAATTGCCTCGACCGCCGCTTCGCCCACGCCTTTGATTGCGGCCA
>JBAXIY010000234.1:0-3114 GCA_037138135.1 Verrucomicrobiia bacterium | reverse complement strand
GGAATTGTTTCAGCGACTGCGAGCATGGCGGCAACACCCTCGACTTCATCGCCAAGATGGAGAAGTGCAGCATCCATGCCGCCGCGTTGAAGGCCATTGAATGGTTCAACCTCGATCCCGAGGCCATGGCCGTCAGTGACGACAAGGCCGAAACGGCTGAACCGAAAACATCCGCGCCGGCAGCAAAGCCGGCGGCGCGGCCAGCCGCATCGCCGAAGTTCACGCCAGAAAACAACGTGCCGAACGCGCCGTTGAAATTCCGGTTGGACAAACTGGAGCGCAGCCATCCGTATCTGACGGAACAGCGCGGCCTGACGCCGGAAACCATCATCGACTTTGGCATCGGCTATTGCGCCAAGGGCATGATGGCCGACCGTATCGCCATACCAATCCATAACGCCAAGGGCGAAGTCGTGGCCTATGCCGGACGGTTTATTGGTGCCCCACCGGAAGGTGCGCCCAAATATAAGCTGCCGCCGGGATTCCGTAAATCACAGGAGTTATTCAACATTGATCGAGCGGCCAAACAGCCAGCCGATGAACCGCTGGTCATCGTCGAAGGTTTCTTCGACGCGATGAAGTTGCACCAACTCGGCTGTTACAAAGTCGTTGCCCTCATGGGCAGCACCCTGTCATCCGCGCAGGAGGAATTGATTCGGCAGCACACCACCAGTCGGAGCCACGTCATCGTCATGCTCGACGAAAATGAGGCGGGCAAAGCAGGGCGCGAAGACATCGCGTGTCGCCTGTCCAAGTTCTGTTTCGTCCGGGTGCATCAGTTCAATAAGCCGGACATGGAGCCGGAACATCTGACGAGCGAGGAGGTGCAACAACTCATGGAGGGCACTCTATGAAATGCTACGTGGGACGACGGCAGGGTTATGTCGTCAATGTCACCGTGGACGGACGCCGCTTGAATCCCCGGTTGGACTTGTGGAATCACAGTCCGACCGGGTCCGAGTGGGGTTATGGCGGCAGCGGCCCGGCGCAACTGGCGCTGGCGATTCTGGCTGACCATTGTCACAACGACGAGCAGGCGTTGAATTTCTATCAACGCTTCAAGTGGGCCGTGATTGCCGAATTGCCGCACCGTTCCTGGACGCTGACCACCGAAGGCATTGACCGTATTTTGCTATCCCTACGGGAGCGCGAACCATTGTTGGAGGCGGTGGCGTAAATATTAAAGTTGGTTTCAAATTCACAACCTCTTCCGAAATTCGGGAGAGGTTTTTTTGCCGGTTCCGGCAAGTCCACACGTCTCCCGCGATTCACCTGTGTGTCCTACGCTGCTAGGTGGATTCAAAATTAAAACCACACAACAGAAAGGAGATTCATCATGGATGTTCATTGCACCACCTGTGGCGAACCGTGGGACACTTATCACCTGCGGCACGACGCCATTTACGAAACCGACCTGTCCCAGGCCGAGGCGAAGGCGTGGACTCAGTTGTCACCGCCGGTCAAACTGCTGGACCGTTACCGGGAAAAATTCAAGGCCGTCGGTTTTGAATTTGGCGGTTCCGTCCTGAATGTGATGCGCTGCCCGGCGTGTCCCAAGGACGCCAAGCCCGACCCAGACAAGGCCGCGCTGAAAGCTGGCATCGTCGAGTTGTTAGGGGATGACGAAGACGGCATCGCCGCCACGATGGAGGATTTTCGTTTATGAAAAAACATCCGCCACCGAACGGGAAAAATGGCACGCGGGATCCCAATCAAAATGAGTTCGGCATCATTTGGGAATTGTCGGCCTATCCGTTCAAATTATGCGCCGGGGATGTCTTCAAGTTTAACGAACGCCTCTGTCGCGTGCTGCGGGTCAACTATAGTTCGGCCATCGTCATCATGAATCGGCCGGTGCGGGAGTTCAAAACCAGGTTCGACAAGCCGGTGAAATTTCAGCCGCCGCCTCATCAGTTTTACATCTCACCGAATTCTGAAGTGGCCGTGCTTAACCGTAAAGCCAAGCGTTAGTTCACAGGCGATTCTTTGAATCGCCTTTTTTATTGGCCGGTTGATTCCGGCGGCGGGGTGGCCAGCCGCTGCATCCAGAGGCGGGCCAGCGGTTGAAAATCCTTTTGGTCGCCCGCCCGTAAGGCCGTCAGGTAAATTTCGGTTTCCGCTTTATCCCTTGGTGCCAGTTGCACCGGCGGCAGTTTCAGCCGGCGCAGGATTTCCCAGAGCCAGAGCCGCACTAACCGCCCGTTGAAATCGGCAAACGGATGGATCGTCAACAGCCGGGCTTCGGCAAAGGCCAGAGTGTCCGGCAACAACTCGTATTGAACCGAACCAGCCAGCCGCGCCTGTAAATCAAGACTGTATTCCCGCATCTGGAGCAAAACCAAATGGGGCGGCGGAGGTTCATGCGTGCCAACCCGGACGGTGATGGTGCGCCATTGTCCCGCCCATTCCGGCACGAGGTCACAGCAGAAATCCCGGTGCAGGGTGCGAATCAGATTTTCATCCAACGGCGCAGCAGCGTAATCCTCGGCCTCGATCCGCTCCTGAAGGCGCAGCACGCGTTCGGCTAGCAAAGGAGCTAATTCCGAGTAGCGGAGAATGCCCCGGCTGGTTTCAAGCCAGCGGGTGGAGTGGGCGGATGGAGTTTCGTCAGCCATGTAAGGTCAACAGGTTCACCTTCAAACGCCATGCTGTCGGCCACCTGTTGCGGAATGGCCTGCCAGCGCAACTGTTGTTGCGTGGCGGCCGGCAACAACTGCCAGCGCTGAATGGCTTCGACGTAACCCATGCAGGCAAAATAACCGCCTGCGCCAGATTATCAAACACAATTCATGCCGGTTCCGGCAAGTTCACACGTCTCCCGCAAAATGCCGCGCAATCATACGCTTCAGGCTGGGTTCACAGGGTTCTTCACAAAACAACAACCAATAGAAAGGAAAAACATGAATGCAGTCACATCCGAACGCGTCTCGTTATATTACCGCGAAGGTTCATCCGACAAAGTCTATCAGGCCGCGATTGAGCCGGCGGGCAGCCAGTTCGTCGTCAACTTCGCCTACGGGCGACGAGGCAGCACGATGACCACCGGGACGAAGACGTCATCGCCGGTGGATTACGCCGCCGCGAAGAAAATCTACGGCAAACTCGTTAGCGAAA
>JBAXIY010000233.1:0-3130 GCA_037138135.1 Verrucomicrobiia bacterium | reverse complement strand
CTGTCAGCCACCGGTCAATTGTCCTTTAGCATGTGGGGCATTGCGAGTGCGACGGTAAATTTCTATTTCGACTCGGCGGGTAATTACTGGTTTGACTTAAGCTTCCGCGCGCAATTCGGCAGCAGCGGTTACAATGTTCACGGCAGCTTTACGATGACGTATGCGAGTGCGAATTTCACGGATAGTTTCAATTCGCAATTTATTCCCGCCGGCTTCCATTTCAGCGTCTCCGGCGGCGTGACTTTCTTGCATAAAGATTTCGACATCGGGGTGGACATCGACATCAACGGCTCAAAAGTTTCGGTGTCACACACGTTTGACTTTGGCGCGCTGGGTCACAAAACATTTAGCCAGACCATTGGTTATCTCGCCAACACACCGGCTACACCCACGCCGCCCGCACCCGCGCTGGCCACGTTGGACAACAGCGGCGTGCTCACACTGAATCTGGGCGTAGACACCAATCCGAGTGTTCACTTCATCGTCACGCTGTTGAGCATCAATTCTGACGGCTCGGAAAACGTGAGCGTTTCTGATCCGGCCATTTCCGATCAGCCGATTGAATACGACAACGTGAAGAGCATTCTCGCCAACAGCGTTTCTGTCGACACGACCATTGAAATTGATAGTGCGGTGCTCGTGCCGGTGGTCATTCACGCGGGCAGCGGCACGAACGAATTTGATTTGGGCGGCGGTCCGGTGACGATTGATGGCAGCACCGGCAACGACAGCATTTACGGCGGCGCGGGCAACGTGACGTTCACCGCCGGTTCGGGCAAGAGTCTCTTTGTGGGCGGCGGCACGGGTTCGACGCACAATATCATCAACGACCCCGGCTTGGTCACCGTGATTGAAAGCGGATACAGCAGCTATTCGCTGGTCGGCACTTCGGCCACAAGCGCGACGCTCACTTACGGCGGCAACACAGACGTGTTGAACGGCAACAGCATCACGCTCTCGCTCATCGGCGTGGCTACCGGCCATCAAATTTTCTCTGTCACGAATTACTCCGGACCGGTCACGCTTGACGCAAACGGCAACAGCGACGTAGCCACTTCTATCACACTGGACGCCGGCACGTTGACGTTGAATGGATTTGTCGTCACCGAATCGAATGGCACCAGTGGAACAATCACGCTGAAGGGCATCAATACTTTGAGCCTGCTTGGCGGTGCGGGAGCGACAACTTTTACCATCAACAGTTGGTCCGGCACTGGCGCATTGACGTTGGATGGCAAAGAAGGAGATGACACTTACAACATTAATTTCCAGACCAGCGGCAGTTTCACTTTCAATGTCACCGACACCGGCAGCGCAGGCACGGACTCGTTGATCATTAACGGCACGACCGGCAATGACACGATCGGCATCAGCGGCACGACAGTTTCGCTCAGCACGCAGACGGTGAATTATTCCGGCGTGGAAAATTTGACCGTCAACACCAAGGACGGCAACGACTCGGTCAACGTCAAGGGCACGTCTGTCGCGACCATCGTCAACACTGGCTCCGGCACGAATATAATTAACGTCGGCTCGAATGCGTTCACCACCAACACGGCGGGAACGTTGAGTGATTTGCTTGCGTTGCTGACGCTCAACGCCAGCGGCACGACGACGTTGAATGTGGACGACACCGGCGACAGTTCGGCGGTGACTGGCGCGCTGACGGGTTCGGCTATCACGGGTCTCGGAATGACGAACGGCATCGCTTACAGCGGCGTGACCACGCTGAATATTTCTTTGGGCTCCGGCGGAAATACTTTCACCATCACCGACACCAACGCAGCGACGACCACGACGTTGAACAGCGGCAGCGCGGCAGAAACGATTAATCTCACGACGGATTCCAGCGCGACGACCATCAACGCGCAAGGCGGCGACGACATCATCAACGTGACGAACGACGGTGCGCTCACGACCATCAACGGCGGCGACGGCAACGATACGGTCAATGTATTTGGCGACAGCGCGACAACGAACATTTACGGCCAGAACAACGACGACACGTTCAACATTCAAGCCACGGGCGCAACAACGACCGTGGACACGGGTTCCGGCACGAACATAATTAACGTCGGCAGCTTGGCACCGGCGGCGAGCGGAATTTTGGACAAAATTCAAGGTGCGCTGACAATCACTGGCAGCGGTAGCGACACGTTGAACGTGGACGACACCGGCAGTGAAGGTGACAAGACGGGCACGCTGACCGCGACGACGTTGACCGGCTTGGGTATGGTTGCTGATGGCATCAATTACAGCGGTTTGGCCACGTTGAATATTTCGCTCGGCAGTGGCGATAACACGCTGCTGATTAGTGGCACGTCTTCGGCGGCGACTATCGTGAATGGCAATACCGGTGCGGACACCTTCAACGTCCAAGCCACAACCGGCGAGCTGAATCTCAACGGCGGCAACGGTGACGACACGTTTAATTTCGGCAGTGCGACTCCAGACACTGGCGGCACGGTCAGCAACATTGCTGGCCAGGTGACGATTGACGGCGGTGAGGGCGCGGACGTCGTGAACGTAGATAACACCGGCGACACCACGGACAACAGCGGCACGCTGACCGCAACGGATTTGACCGGACTTGGCTTGGGCACAGGCATCAATTACTCGGCGGTGGAAACGCTGAAAATTAATTTGGGATCGGGTGATGACACGTTCAACGTGCAGTCCACGAGTGCGGCGACAACTTTGAATACGGGTGCTGGCGCGAACGTTGTGAATGTGGGCAGCCTGGCGCCGGATGCTGGCGGCATCGTGGATAACATCCAAGGCGCGTTGACAATCACCGGCAGTGGCAGCGACACGTTGAACGTGGACGACACCGGTAGCGAAGGCAATAAGACGGGCACGTTGACGGCGACGACCTTGACCGGTTTGGGCATGGGCGATGGTGGCATCACTTACAGCGGTCTGACCACGTTAACGATTTCTTTGGGCAGCGGCGCTGATACGTTGTTGATCAGCAGCACGGCAAGCGCCACAACGACAGTGAATGGGGATGGCGGCGCGGACAAATTTAATGTGCGTGCGACGACGGGTGCGCTAAACCTCAACGGTGGCAGTGGCAATGACACCTTTAATTTTGGCACGCTGGCATCCGCCGTGGGCGGCACGGTGAACA
>JBAXIY010000232.1:0-3140 GCA_037138135.1 Verrucomicrobiia bacterium | reverse complement strand
GACGTGAACGCGTTGTGGAGCACCAACGCCATCGTCATTGATACGAATACACCCGCATGGTTGAGCGGACACGACACGAACGCCGTTCCCGCCACGAGCCGACGCTTCATCCGTTTGCACGTCACTAATCCCTGACCATGCCCGTTGGTTGCGTTGATGGAATTAGCTGCCGCGTCGGGGAGAAATTCCCGCCGACCGACGTTTCACTTAAATGTCACCCAGCGGGCGTGAAGTTGTAACAAACCCGGTTTAGAAATATCCGCAGGCTGACGGTTGCTTGTTTTGTTTGCAACGATCGAAAGCCTTCTACCTTCCTCCGTTGGTAGATGCAGCACATCCCGGACGCACAACCCGCACGCCACCGCTTCGGCGTGCGGGTCTCTTTTGGCAGGGCCTTGACTGATGGTTTTGCGGGGATTTTTCATCGCTCGAGGTATCTGTCACCAAACTGTAACCAAAAATAACTTGAGACAATTGCTAAAGGTGAGAGATTACCCGCCGAAAAGGGCGTGGTTATAAATCCAAACCAAATAAAAAGCAGCCGCGCCATGCCCGCATGAAACTAATTTGATTATGAAAAACAAACTATCTTCGTTGCCTATTTCGCTCGTCCGCATGTCCGCCGTCGCGCTGCTGTTGGGTTTAAGCGTTGCGACGAGTTGGGCGCAGAGTTTTTCTGGAACCTACAGTTTTGCCGGAACCATCGGCAACGTCGCCTCGTTGACTTACAATGGCACTGCGATTCCAAACCTTACCGTGGGTGCGCTTACAAAAGTAGGTGTGACTACCTCATCCAGCTCAGGAAATTCTAGGGCCACCGGTTTTGGCACGGGTTCAGTTGACCAAGGTGCAATCGGTGGCACGTTGGACACGGGAAAATATTTCGAGTTCACAATCACTTCCGCATCGGGCTATACGATTAGCAACCCAACAATAACATTCGGAGTGGGGCGTAGTGCCACCGGACCAAGACAGTTCGAGTGGCGCTCTTCATTAGATTCCTACGCAAGCGCAATACCGGTTACAGCAAATAATGCATCGTTAACACTCACCGCTGGCAACGTCCTCCAAACTCCTGATGCCAACTCTGGTTACACTGGTAACACTGTTTCTTTGACCACGAGCGCTCAGACGACAATAACTTTTCGATTGTATGTTTATGGTGCAGAAGGAGCCGCTGGAACAGGCGGATTACAAGGTAATCTTTCATTTGATGGAACTCTGGCTTCCGGCACTTCCGTTCCCACCGTCACCGCTTCCGCCGCCACGAGCATCAGCACCACGGCGGCCACCTTGAATGGCAACGTCACCGCCGACGGCGGTTCGGCGGTCACCGATCGCGGATTCTGCTACAACACCACCGGCGGTGTGACCATCAGCGACAACCAAACTTCATCCGGCACCGGCACCGGTGCTTACACACTGGGACTGACTTCGCTGGGTGTGAATGTGCAATACTTCTACCGCGCTTACGCCACCAACCTCAACGGCACGGCCTTGTCCTCCGAAACAAACTTCTGGACGCTGGCCAACGTGCCCGTCGCCCCAGTTGTGGACAGCCCCACGGCGACCAGCTTGAACGTCACCCTCGGTGCGGGCGATGGCAACCCGGCCACCACGGTTTATGCCATTCAGGAAACCAACACCGCCAAGTATGTGCAGGCGGATGGTTCCTTGAACACGACGGCGGTCTATCAAGTCGCGACGACTTGGAATACGGTCGCCGTGTCCAGCTTGAGTCCCAGCACAGCCTACACTTTCCGAGTGATAGCCAAGAACGGCGCGGGGACGAACACCGCCTTTGGCGGGACGGCGACCGGCACCACCTCCGTTGGCACCGTGCCCCCGTCCGTCACCACGCAGGCGGCGACCGCGCTCACCACCATCAGCGCGACGTTGAACGGCACGGTGACGGCGAGCAACGGCGCGGCGCTGACGGATCGCGGCTTTTTCTGGCAGGTCAACCCCGGCGTCACTTTGGCGGACAATCAGCTTTCCGCTGGCGGCACCGCCGTGAGTGCTTTCAGCCAGTCGCTCGGTAGCTTGAGCGTGAACACGATTTATTATTACCGCGCCTACGCGGTAAACTCCGCCGGCACGAACCTGGACAGCAGTGAAGTGAGTTTCTACACGCTGGCCAATCCGCCGACCGTGCCGACCGTGGACGGAATCACCGGCACCACCCTGAACATCACGCTCGACGCGGGCGATGGCAATCCCGCCAACACGGTTTATGCCATTCAGGAAACCAACTCAGGGAAATATGTGCAGACCAACGGCACGCTCGGCGTCTCGACGGTTTATCAGCCCGCGGCTAACTGGGGCACCAAGACCGTCACCGGCTTGAGCGGCACCACGACTTACGCCTTTCAAGTGAAGGCGCAGAACGGTGGCGGCGTTGATACCGCTTTCAGCCCTGTCGCCAGCGGCACCACGCTGGTGGCACCCGTATTGGTGGCTGGTTGGGATTTCCAAACTACCACCACCGGCGGCACGGCTGCGGCCGCGGCTCCGGGTTCGCCCTTGGTTTATATCGCCAATTTTGGTAGCGGGACGAATTACTTGGATGGTTCTTACGGTTCCAGCACTTGGGTTGCTGCAACTGCGGGGAATGAGGTTACTTCATTTGGCGGAACCGCACTGAACGCGGGACCGGGATTTGCAACTTCAACAACCTCTCCCGCTTGTCTGGCATTGATTGGGGGAACCGGCCAATCGGCCAATGGAAAAGGTATTGTCTTCGCCTTCAGCATGGCGAACCGAACCAATTTGGTGGTCAGCTATGCCATGCAAAAGACCACCACCGGTTTTAGTTCCCAACTCTGGGAATACAGCACGGATGGAACGACCTGGACTACGGCGGAGACGGTTAGTTCGATACCCACCAGTTTTGCGACGACGACCCTCGCCACCATTACCGGTCTGGATAACGCTCCGACCGCCTACCTGCGGTTGACCGTGTCCGGAGCTTCAAGTGCCAGTGGTAATAACCGGTTGGACAATATTCAGCTCAACGCCATGGTTAATACGACGGGTTCCTACACCATCACCGCCACGCAAAGCGCCAACGGCTCCATCACCCCCAGCGGTGTCACCACCATCAACTCCGGTGCCAGCACCAATTACAGCATCACGCCCAA
>JBAXIY010000231.1:0-3148 GCA_037138135.1 Verrucomicrobiia bacterium | reverse complement strand
CGCGAAATCGCTCCGGCCGATCAGGAACGCGCCAAGGCCGCGCTTGCGGAATTGATTGATGCCGTTTCCAACAAGGACGACTCCATCGCGGAACTCGTGCTGGAAGAGAAGCCGATCACGCCGCAGGTTTTGAAGGCGGCGATTCGCCGTCTCACTTGCAAAATTGAACTCGTGCCCGTGCTGTGCGGTTCGGCGTTCAAGAAAAAAGGCGTTCAGGTTTTGGTGGACGCGGTCATTGATTATCTGCCCAGCCCGCTTGACATTCCGCCGGCGGAAGGTCACGAAGTCGGCACCGACGTCGTGGTCAAAGTCCCGACGAATGACAACGAAAAATTCTGCTCGCTCGCGTTCAAGCTCTGGACCGATCCTTACGCAGGTAAGCTGGTGTTCTTCCGCGTGTATTCCGGTCACCTGAAAAAAGGTGACACGATTTACAATCCGCGCACGCGCAAACGTGAGCGTGTTTCCCGCCTCATGGTTATTCAAGGCAGCGAACGTAAGGACATCAACGAAGTTTATGCCGGCGACATCGCCGCGCTCGTCGGTCTGCGCAACATCACCACCGGTGACACGTTGTGCAATGAAGATTACGACGTGACACTCGAACCGCCGACGTTCCCGGAACCGGTTATCTCGATGGCTGTGGAACCGAAGACGAAGGCAGACCGCGACAAGTTGTCCGAAGGTTTGCAACGTCTCGCGGAAGAAGATCCGACGTTCCGTTGCTTCACGAACGAAGAAACCGGCCAGCTCATCATTGCGGGCATGGGTGAATTGCATTTGGAAATCATCGTTGACCGTTTGAAACGCGAATTCAAAGTGGAGGCCAACACCGGCGCCCCGCAGATTGCGTATCGCGAAACGATCACGAAGGACGCGGAAGGCGAAGGCAAATTCATCCGTCAGTCCGGCGGTAAGGGTCAATACGGTCACGCGTGCATCAAAGTTTATCCGAATGAAACGGGTAAAGGCGTGGAAGTCGTGGACGAAATTGTCGGTGGCGCGATTCCGAAAGAATTCATCCCGAAGGTCATCGACGGCATCAATGAAGCCATCAAGGGCGGTGTGTATTGCGGCTACCAAGTCATCGATATCAAAGTCGAAGTTGTGGACGGCAGCTTCCACGAAGTTGACTCGAACGAACTCGCATTCCGCATGGCCGGCATTTTCGCATTGAAAGACGCGTTCAAGAAAGCCGGCCCGATCCTGCTCGAACCGCTGATGAAAGTCGAATGCACGACGCCTGATGAATATCAAGGCGACTTGCTCGGCGACATCAACCGTCGTCGTGGCACGATTGTCAGCATCGAAGCCAAGAACGGTCAGACCGTCCTCAACGCACAGGTGCCGCTCGCGGAAATGTTCGGTTACGCCACGGCGATTCGCTCGCTCTCCAAGGGCCGCGCGAGCTACTCGATGGAACCGCTCTCATTCGCGCAAGTGCCGAACAGCGTGTTGACCACGATTCTGGACGCCGCTGCGAAGAAACCCGCCGCGCGCACCTAAGAAATTATTTCTTTAACCACGAGCCGGAACTGAAAAGTTCCGGCTTTTTTATTTCAGAAGTTGACAGCCGGTCGTGGCTAATTCTTAATAATCGGCAAACGCATGCGGCCAATTATGCTTGGTTACAGCGAGCCAATGTGTTCTAATGTTCAAAGTCAATTTACGGTTAAACCACAACAAACAACAAATGAAAAACACACCTATCATCAGCAAATGGACCTGCCGCTTCGCGGTGGCTGGTATCACCCTGGCCGCACTGCCGGTTCTGGCAGCCGATTCAGATAACCTCGCCAACAGCGACGCGATTGCGGCGCCGACGGAAGCGCCGACGACGGTTAAAACCCCGCCGACCAGCGTTTCTACTGGCTTGGCCGAACAATTTAACACCGGCGTTGCCAATGGCGGCACGATGTCCATCACCCGTTTCAACGCGGGCGTGGCGGTTCCCGTTCGCTTGTCGGATGACCTCGTGTTGAGCACCTCCTTCCGTTTTGCTTTGGACAGCTACGATTTCCGCAGCCTCGCGGGCGGATGGTTTGGCGCGTGGCACAACATTGATACTTACACGCTGGCCTCCGTTTTGTGCGGGCGGATTGATGACCAATGGTCCGTCTATGGTGGCGGCTTGGTGCGCGAATCCGGTGAGACCGGCGCGGAATTCAAGAAGGGTATCACTGGCGGCGGCATTGTCGGCGTCAACTACAAGTATAGCGACACGCTCAGCTTCGGTGGCGGTCTCGGCTTGATGAGCCAGCTCGAAGATCACGCGTCTGTGTTGCCCTTGCTGACGGCCAACTGGAAGTTTGCCGATCAATGGGCGTTGAAGCTCGGTTTGACCGACGTGGCGACGATTGGTTACGGCCTCAAAGTCACCTATGACTTGTCCAAGGACTGGCAGCTCGCCGTTGGTTTCCAACATGACAAATCCCGCTTCCGCATCGAAGGCAATGGCCCGACCAGCAGCGGTATTGGTCAGAACCAGTCCAGCACCCTCTACACGGAGGCCACCTGGCACGCCACGGAAAAATTGGACGTTGACGGCTACCTTGGTTTGGCCACCGGCGGTAACATCCGCGTGGAAAACAGCACGGGTTCCGGCATCAACAGCAGCGACTACAACACCGCAGCCGTGGTGGGTGTCAAAGCTTCCCTCCGGTTTTAAGCCGATTCTTTAAGCGAAATTTAATTTTGCGACACGAGCCGGAACTGAAAAGTTCCGGCTCTTTTATTTTGGAACAATCAAAATTTTCAAAAAAAGTTATTGCACACGAAAGTGTAGTTGTTATTATCCGCGTCCGCTTTTCGTTGGACGGAGGGCGGCAATAGTTAAACCAAAAACAGACAATCGCTCTTTATATGGCACAACGTATTCGCATCCGCCTCAAGGCTTATGACTATCGCGTCATAGACCAGTCGGCCAAAGAAATCGCCGACACCGTCAAGCGCACGGGCGCCCGTGTGGCCGGCCCGATCCCACTCCCGACCCGCATCGAACGCTACACCGTTCAGCGTTCACCGCACTCCGACAAGAAGTCGCAGGAAACTTTCGAACAACGCACCCACAAGCGGCTCATCGATATTCTCGAACCGACCGCCAAGACCGTGGACGAATTGAAGAAGCTCAATTTGCCCGCCGGCGTGG
>JBAXIY010000230.1:0-3158 GCA_037138135.1 Verrucomicrobiia bacterium | reverse complement strand
AATGGCCGTGGCCGATCCAGCAGGTCTATCGCTTCGACCAGCGCGTGCAGAATTTCGAGGACAAATACAGCGAGAACCTCACCTCGGACAACACGATGTTGCTGACGAGCGTTTATGTCGGCTGGCGGATTTCCGACGCGAAGGAATTTTTCCCGAAGTTCGCCGGCGGTTCCGTGGAAGCGGCGCAACGCCAGTTGGAAACCATGCTCCGCAGTGCGAAAGCGGCGGTCATCGGCAAACATAATTTGTCCGACTTCGTGAATGCCGATCCAAAACAGCTCAAGCTGGAAGCGATCGAAAATGAAATTAAAGCTGCCGTGCAAGGCGAACTCGCTTCGCAGAATTACGGCATCAGCATTGAATTTCTCGGCGTGAAAAAACTTGGCTTGCCGGAAAGCGTGACGCAGACGGTGTTCGACCGCATGAAATCCGAGCGCACGGTTTTGATCAGCGAGGCGCAGTTCAAAGGCGAAGCCGAAGCGACGAAAATCAAATCCGCCGCCGAACGTCAAGCCGCCGATGTCATCGCCAACGCGCAGGCGGACGCGACGCGCATCGAAGGCGCGGGCGTGGCCGAAGCCGCGAAGACGTTGAGTGTTTTCCAGCAGAATCCGGAGCTGGCGATTTTCCAACTGCAATTGCAGGCGTTGAAAAGTTCGCTGAACCAGAAGTCCACGCTGATCTTTGACGAGCGCACGCCGCCGTTCAGCCTGTTCCAAAATCTGCCGGCGAATACGTCGGGAAAATGAGATTTGTATATTCAAGGCATATACCGTAAAATGAAGCATGAGCCTGAATTCGATGTAATGGACTATGACGGGTTTGACTGGGATTTGGGCAATGTGGCGAAGAATGAAAAACACGACGTGGAACCGGAAGAAGCGGAGGAGATTTTTTTTAATGACCCGCTGTTGATTGCGGTTGATGTCAAACATTCGAAATCAGAAAAAAGATGGCATGCCTTGGGCAAAACATCGAAGGGCAGATTGTTTGTGGCATTTACGGTTCGCGGAAGATTGATTCGGATTATTTCCGCGCGCGCGATGAACAAGAAAGAAAAGATTATTTATGAAACATAAACTTTACGTTCGTGAAGCAAGCCCCGACGAAGGCAAGGACACAGACTGGAGCAAGGCCAAGCGCGTCGTGTTTCCCAATTTGAAACCGTCGCGCCAGCCCATCAGCTTGCGCGTGCCGGGAATTACACTGCAAAAAATTCGCCGTGTCGCCAACCGGCAGGGCGTGCCGTATCAAAGTCTGATTAACATCTGGCTGGCGGAACGCGCCGAAGCCGAATGCAAAATTGCCTGACATGAGCGAACACGATTATCAACATCCGTCTGCGCCGGAAACGCAGGACGCCGGTTCGCAGGCGCTGGCCGAGGCGTTGCGCAGCAGTTTTGTCATCGTCAAAATCGCGATGGTGGCGCTCGTAGTCATCATTTTTGCGGCGGGATTTTTCACCGTCGGGCCGCAGGAAAAAGCTGTCATTCTGCGCTTCGGCAAGCCGCAGGGCGAAGGTCAGAAAATGCTCCTCGGCGCGGGCTTGCACTGGTCGCTGCCGTATCCGATTGACGAAGTCATCCGAATTCCCATCACGGAAATCCAAAAAGTTTCTTCCACCGTCGGCTGGTTTCTCACCACGCCGGAAATGGAACTCGCCGGCACCGAACCGCCCGCCGGCCCGTCGCTCAATCCGCAGATTGACGGCTACGTCGTGACCGCCGACCGCAACATCATTCACACCCGCGCCACAGTTTCGTATCACATCGACGACCCGCGCACGGCGATTTTTAATTTCGCCAGCGGCACGAACCAGCAGTTCAATCTCGGTGGCGTTTCCAACGCCGTGCAAAACGCCGTCAACAACGCGCTCATCCTCACCGCCGCGCGTTTCAATGTGGACGACATCCTCACGCGCGACATCGCCGGATTTCAGGACGCCGTCAGCCAGCGCGTGAGCGAACTCGCCGAGCGCGAACATCTCGGCGTGGCGATTGATCAGGTGCAGGTGCAAAGCGTTGCGCCGCGCCAGTTGAAGGATGTTTTTGCGCAGGTCACCACCGCGCGCCAGAACCGCGACAAGCTCATCAACGACGCGTTGAGCGAGCAGAACCGCATTGCCAGCCAGGCCGGCGCGCAGGCCGCGTCCATCACCAACGCCGCCGAATCCGCGCGCACCCGCTACGTCACCGCCATCGAATCGGACGCGACGGCGTTCACCGAACTGCTGCCGAAATACACGGGCAACCCGAACCTGTTCGCGCAACTGGAGCTGGCCAAGGCCATGACGCAGATTCTGACGAATGTGCAGGACAAAATCTTTTTGCCGCAGCGCGCCGATGGCAAGCCGCGCGAACTTAGGCTACAGTTGAACCGCGAACCGCCGCAGCCGAAAACCGCGGCGAATCCGTAAAACGAAAATGGACGCGACGCAAAAACGAAAAGTGAAAAAGGTGGCAACAGCTCACTTTGTTTTGACCGCGCTTATTTTTGTAAAATGGATGTGCTTGGAAAACGAAGATTATATTCAATCAATTGTCTTTGCAGGTTTCTGGCGTGATATCCTTTACTTGTTGCAACCACAGATTTGGTTAGCGGTTGAGTCTGGAAATCATTTTTCAACTGAGATTTTTTCAATGCTTTTTCCACCTTGGGTTTATTTGCTGACCATTCCTATTTGGAGCATTTGCTTCGGCTGGCTTTTCGTCAAGCTGGACAACTGGCTGAACCATTTTCCCGTTCTCGGCAAACGCGTTTTTTAATTTTATGCAAGTCACGTCCCTTTTAAGCCAGCACCAGCACGATGACAATTGCGGCTGTGGCCACGACCACGAACATTCCGTCGTGCATCTCTGGCAGGCCGTCCTCGGCGTCGTCTTCGTCCTCAACGCCTTCATCGTGGACTGGCTGTTCGACACCAGCACCATGTTGTCCAGCGCGAGCGCGATGATCGGCTCGCTCATCCTCGGCTATCCCATCATCGTCACCGCCGTGAAAGATTTGCGGCGCGGCAATCTGAGCATCAACGAACTCGTCGCCATCGCCGTGCTCGCGGCGTTCGCGTCCGGCGATTACAAGACCGCCGGCATCGTCGCTTTCTTCATGCTCACCGGCGAAATCATCGAGACCCGCACCGCGCAAGGCGCGCGCGACTC
>JBAXIY010000229.1:0-3173 GCA_037138135.1 Verrucomicrobiia bacterium | reverse complement strand
TTGAGCATGGGAACGGGCGGTGGCTACTATAACATTGGCGGCAATTTCACCTTTGCGGGCAGCAGCAGTTTGAACTTTGGCAACTTCCCCGTGGTGATTTCCAACTCGCCGACGATTACAGTCAACAACAACACACTGACGATTAACGGCTCGATTACCAATGGTATCCTGACTGAAACCGGGGCTGGGACGTTGTCTTTGGGCGCGTCTGGTTCGATCGCAGCCGGTGCGGGGCTGTTGGTTGCCGGGGGGAGCACCCTGGACATTTCTTCCGTCAGCGGCGGACTGAATCTGCCATCGGGTGCTACCTTGGGTGCCGGTGCCGGTGGTGGAACAGTGAACAGTTCGTTTAATGGTTCCAGCGGCAGTCTAATTAATCTGGGAACCAACACATTCTCCGTGACTGGCAATGTCACGTTGAGCGGTGCAAACAACTTTTTCATTTTGTCACCCACCACCAATGGACTCAACGGACGTCTCGCCATTAATGGCAACTTGAATATCAGTGGCGGCGTCACTACCAATCAGATTGCCTACACTCAACTGGCTGTTGGACGTTACAAGCTGATTACTTACACCGGTTCGCTCACTGGCAGCGCAGCGAGCAACCTAAAAATGAGCGGAATCCTGGCAGCTGGCGCTTCGTTGGATGATTCGATTAATCATGAAATTGATTTGCTAGTCAGCTCGCCCATCGGCAATGGATCATGGACGGGCGGCAGCGCTGTTGACAGCTATTGGAACGATATCACAAACTGGGGCGGCATTGCCCTGCCGGCAAATGGCAACTTGGTTTTCGAGGGCAGCACCCGATTAATCAACACGAACAACACGGCTGGGGGAACGACTTACTCAAATCTTGTCTTCAACTCGACTGCGGGAGCTTTTGTGCTCGAAGGCAACCCCATCACGCTGTCAGGCAATGTCACCAATAATTCGGCCAGCCCTGAGACCATCAACTTGGGATTGAACTTTGGCACCGCCGGCACCAACCTGACCTTGAATGGCGGCAGTGGCGGATTGATTATCGGAAATGGATTGACCAACAACTTGGGCGCGCCCGGTTACACGACCCTGACTTTGGCGGGCGCGGGCACGCTGACCAACCTCCTGAATAGCGTGAACAGCCCCGGCGGCACCAATGTGCTTAACTTGGTCAGTGGCAGTGCCAATTGGACCATTGTGGATAACCTTGCTTCCGCCGCCATCACGGTGCCTTGGGCTTTCAACGTCGGGGCTGGCACCCTGAACTTCGGGGCCGGCTCCAGCGCGCCCGATCTGACCAGCACCACGCCCAACGCCGGCCCGCAGGACAACCTTGTGGGCAACGTCTCCGGTCAGACGGCTACGCTGAATATCGTCAATGGCACCCTGACCACGCTGGCGCGCTGGAACACCTGCCAAGTGCTCAACTCCACTGGCATCATCGCGCAAGCCGGCGGCACGATCAACATCGCCAATCAGTTTCAAGGCGCCAATGGATCTTCTACTGGCGAAAATTCTACCGTCACCATCAGCGGCGGCATAATGAATCTTTACAGCGGATCGTTGACGAGCAATAGCGCCACCGGCTTCTTCGTGGCCAGCCGTGGCACTGGCAGTCTTACCTTGGCCGGCAACGGCCAGCTCAATTGTGGCACTTTGGACGTTTCGCGCAATCTTAACGGCAACACGTTTGGCAGTGTCGGCGTGGTGAATCTAAACGGTGGCACCCTTGTAGTTGGTCGCGTCGGCACCGCTACTTCCAACCCCCAGACCAACACGGCGAATGGCACGGCTGCCACGTTTAATTTCAACGGCGGCACTTTGAAGGCCAATGCCAGCTCCACGACATTCTTTCAGGGCAGCACCGTTGCGCCCGTAATTCCCATTGCCACCATCGTCAAATCGGGTGGGGCCATAATTGACACCGAGACCAACAGCGTCAGTTTTCTGGAGCCATTGCAACACGACCCCACTTTGGGCGGCACGTCCGACGGCGGATTGACCAAGCTCGGCACGGGCGTGTTAGTTCTTGGAAATACTAATTCCTATACCGGCAATACTGTCGTCAGCAACGGCACGCTTGAACTTGTGCTGCCATCGCTGGCCACGAATTCCACCGTCACAATTGGCAGCACTGCGGTATTGCAACTTGATCCTACGGGAACTAATCAAATTGCGGGTCTCACAATTAATGGCGTAAGCAAAACTTCTGGTGTTTACAGTGCCGCTACGGATCCGACGTATCTCACCGGGTTGGGCAGTTTGCTTGTAGTGTCAGGGACAACTGGCCCGACTGGTCCGGCTCATCTCACCAACAGCGTAAGTGGTGGCGTCTTGAGCCTTTCCTGGCCTTCCGGTCAGGGGTGGAAACTGCAAATGCAGACAAACAGTTTGTCTGTTGGGCTTGGCACCAATTGGGTATATGTCACTGACGGAAGCACCACTAGCACGAATATCACAATCAACCCGGCCAAGCCCACGGTATTTTACCGTTTGGCATATCCATGAGCCGGGATAACGCTTTAATCGCAATTTCCCCGCACGCTAGCCATGCGGGGAAATTTCTTGCAGAGGCAAATGCGGTCGCCCGCCTTGCTCTGCTTTGAATGAATCCCATTTGCGCATAAGATTAATGGACACATGAAGGCTTCAAAAAATCTATTTGGCAGTCAAGTTGTGCCGTTGTTTTTATCCATATTGGTGTCAGCTGTTTCTTTGATTTCAGACCTGAATGCTCAAACTATCCAGCCAGAACCCAAACATCCGTTCTTCCCGCAAAAGGGCAAGGCCGATGAGAAATTGCTTGATGAGTTTACGGATCAGGAATGGTTCGATCTGATTCCCAAGCAATCCCCGAGGAGAAACCCCGGTCTCACCGAATTTGGCGAAAAAAATGTAGCGTTGGAAAAGTGGGGCTGGAATCCGCATCGACCCAATCAACTAACCTGCCGTGTCACCGGAGAAGTTTATCCCAGTGATAAATATCCATTAAAGCAAACGAAGGTGGAAGTGCTAAGTGGCAAGACTGTTACTATTCCCTTTGCGGTAAATCGAAAACACGAATCGGTTTATGTTCAGGCTTATATTGATTACCAAAAAACGCATTTCCTAAACGGCCGGTTGCAGTTTCTCGGCGGGGCTTATGCGGCAACTGGAGACGAGCGTTATGCTCGCATCATAGCATTAGT
>JBAXIY010000228.1:0-3187 GCA_037138135.1 Verrucomicrobiia bacterium | reverse complement strand
TGGACGCGTTCGAGGCCGATCCGTTCGTCACGAAAGTTCTCGGCCAGGAATTGCGCGATGAATTCATCAAATACAAGCGCGCCGAGTGGACGGAGTATCACCAGACGGTGAGCCAGTGGGAAATTGACCGCTATGCGCGGTTGTTCTGAAAAATTTGGTTGCAGATAAAAACATTCAAACAAACAAAAAGGATAAAACATGAAACTAAAAACATTAATCACAAGTGCGTTCATCGGCGCGGTCAGTCTGGCCGTCGCGGGCGCGGCACCGTTAAAAATTGCTTACAGCGACTGGCCGGGCTGGACCGTGCTGGAAATCGCCAAGCAAAAAGGCTGGTTCAAGGACGCCGGCCTCGATGTCGAGCTCGACTGGTTCGATTACTCGCCGTCCATTGACGCGTTTTCGGCGGGCAAGGTCGATGCCGTCACCATCGTCGCCGGCGATGCGCTGGTCTCGGGCGCGAGCGGTGCGAAAAGCAAATTCGTCTGCCTGACGGATTACAGCGAAGGCAGCGACATGATTGTCGGCGGACCAGGAGTCAATTCCATCAAGGATTTGAAGGGTAAAAAGGTCGGCGTGGAATTGACGCTGGTGGAACACGAGTTGTTGCTCCAAGCGCTCAAGGTCAACGGCATGAGTCAGTCGGACGTGACGCTCGTCGGCACGGCGACGGACAAAACGCCGCAGACGCTCGCGTCCGGCCAGGTCGCGGCCGTCGGCGCGTGGTATCCGATCGCGGGTCAGGCGCTCACGCAGGTCGCCGGCTCGAAAAAACTGTTCACCAGCGCGGATGCGAAGGGTTTGATCTTCGATGTGATTGCTGTCAATCCGACGAGCTACGGTGCGCACAAGGAAGAATGGACCAAGATCTCGGCAATTTTCTACAAGTGCGTCGCGTATCTGAAAGACCCCGCGACCAAAGATGACGCCGTGAAAATCATGGCCGCCAAGGTCGGCGCCGATCCGGTGGAATACGCCAAGAACATTCCCGGCACGCATTTCCTGACCGTGCCCGAAGCTAAAGCCTGTTTGAAAAAGAGCGACGACCTGCTCTCCATCTACGGCTCGATGAAAGTGAGCGATGACTTTTATCTCTCGAACGGCGTTTACAAGGTATCGCAAAAAGCCTCTGACTATGTCCTGACCGGCATCGTCAAGAGTTTGAAGTAAACCGCACTCACGCCCGCCATGGCCAATCACGACTGGCTGGGATTGAAGCAGGAGTTGCCGCGCCGGCGGCGGCTCCTGCTGACGGCGGCGTCATTTCTCGTGCCGCTCGTCGTCTGGTGTGTGTTGAGCTATGTGCCGTGGGTCTGGCATCCGTCGATGCACATCACGGATGCTGGCAGCGTGGATTATTTTTCCACCGGTCTGGATGTGCCGCGCGCGACGTTTTTTCAAGAAGTCGCCAAAGCCCAAGCCGCTGGTCTGGATGTGCCGCAAGGCATTCGCGTGAACCCGCCGTATCTGCCCGCACCGCATGAAGTCGTGCGCGCCTTTTATACCGCGTTCAAAACGCCACCGCGCTTGCAAGACGAACCGTGGCTGCACCAGAGTCTGGGCCACAGCATCCGCACAATTTTTCTCGGCTTCTTTTTTTCGTCACTGATTGGTTTGCCGCTGGGAATTCTCTCCGGCACTTACCGTTTCTTTGCGAAATTGCAGGAGCCGTTCATTGAATTTTTTCGCTATCTGCCTGCGCCCGCGTTTGGCGCGCTGTGCGTGGCAATTCTCGGCATCGAAGACGCGCCGAAAATCGCCATCATCGTCATCGGCACTTTTTTTCAACAGGTGTTGGTCCTCGCTAACAGCGTGCGCAAGGTGGACCCGGCGTTGATCGAAGCCGCGCAAACGCTCGGCGCGTCGAAATGGAAACTCGTCAGCCGCGTCGTTATCCCGGCGTCCATTACGGACATCTACAACGACATGCGCATTCTGCTCGGCTGGGCGTGGACTTACCTCATCGTCGCCGAAGTCGTCGGCACGATGTCTGGCATCACACTCTTCATCAACCAGCAGGCGCGCTACCGCAATTTCGACAACGTCTATGCCGCCATCGCGATGATCGGCATCATCGGCTTGACCACGGATATTTTTCTCGCGTGGCTCGGCACGGCGCTGTTCCCGTGGAAAAAGAAAAATCGCAAGCTGAGAACGCACACCATTTTTCCGCTGTTCGACCCGATTCCACTGAAGCCGGTGACAAAAAAAATCAAAGTTGAAGATTATGTCACCCAGTGAAATAAAACTTCCGGACTATCGCGCGCTCGCGCCCGCCGTGGCCGCGCGGTTTGAGCGCATTCGTTCGCGGCCAGTGATTTTGAGCATCCGCGATTTGAAAAAATCGTTCGGCGCGAACGGCAGCACGCATGTCGTCTTCGATCATCTCTCGCTGGAAATTCATCGGCGCGAATTTATTTGCGCCGTGGGTCCGTCCGGCTGCGGCAAATCCACTTTGGCACGCATCGTCGCTGGTTTGGACGAGGCCAGTGGTGGTGAGATTTTGTTGAACGGCGAATCCGTCGCCGGCCCCGGTCCGGATCGGGGTATGGTGTTTCAAGGTTACACTTTGTTTCCGTGGCTCACGGTGAAACGCAATGTCATGTTCGGACTGCAAATGTCCGGCAAAGCGCCGAGCACTGCCGACACCGAAGCTCGGCAATGGCTCGACATGGTTGGGCTTTCCAAATTTGAAGAGTCTTATCCGCACGAACTTTCCGGCGGCATGAAACAGCGCGTCGCTATTGCGCGCGCGCTCGCCAACAACCCGCGTATTCTCATCATGGATGAGCCGTTCGGCGCGCTCGATGCCCAGACACGCGCGCAGATGCAAAATTATCTTTTGCAGATTTGGAAAAAAGTGGACGTGACGATTTTGTTCATCACACACGATCTGGATGAGGCGGCATTTCTCTCAGATCGCATCATCGTCATGGGCGTGAATCCCGGCGGCATCCGCGAAGTCATTGAAAATCCCGTGCCGCGTCCGCGCTCGGCGGCGCAATTCATCTCGCCGGAATTTCTCGCGCTAAAAAAACGGCTCGAGCATCATATTCATCCGCCGGTCGAAGGCGAACCGGCCGAGAAACTGCCGATGATCAAGCTCACTGACGCCGGGGACGAAGTGGAATAATTTTATGTTCAAGAAAGTTCTGATCGCCAACCGTGGCGCGATTGCCTGCCGCAT